>NZ_JBEXSY010000048.1:0-55944 GCF_040613895.1 Nocardiopsis sp. NPDC006198
GGTTGCACACCCCCTTATCCCCCGCCCATCCCCAAACCCCCCCGGTGAGCTGGCCCCGGCCGCCCCCCGCGGGGTCACGCCCCCCCCGGCCGCCCCGCCCCCGCCGCGTGCCGTGCCCGCCCGGGGCTCCGCTCCGGCCCGGGCGCCCGGGAGCGCGGAAGTCCCCGGCTCCTCCGCCGGGGCCTCGTACCCGTTGCGGGGCCGGGCGCCGGGGCCGGCCACGGGTACGAGACCACCGGGGCGGGGCCCGCGCCGCACCGGCGGCGGATCCGGACGGCCCGCTATCCCACGCGCGCCCCCCGTTCCGGGCGCTCGCGGCCGCGCAGGGACAGCACGACGGCGCCGATCACCGTCAGCAGGACGGCCAGCCCGCCCCAGACCATGTCCTGGCCGATCAGCATCTCCCCGCCCTCGGCCCCGGGGGTCCGGCCCCCGTCCCGGCCGGTGATCGTCACGGCGAGCAGCACGACGACGGTCGCCGCGGCCGCCAGCCGGGCGCCGAGCCGGGCGAGCGCCCGGAGCCTGCGCCCGCCCGCCAGGTCGCGGAGCGTGAAGCGCTCGTCCGCGCGCAGCGGCGCCAGCAGCCGGGCCAGGAGCAGCAGGGCCACGGGGAGCTGGAGGGCCCACACGAACGTGCGGAACCAGCCGTCGAACCACACGTTCGTGCCGTAGAGCAGGGTGTGCCAGACGCTCAGCGCGTAGACGACGATGACGAACCGGTGCAGCGCCCGCCACGTGCGCGTCCCGGTCCGGAACCGGAAGTAGTAGGCGAGGCTGAGCGGCACGGCCAGGTAGAGGGCGATCAGCCCGATGAGGATCGCGACCTGCCCGGTCCCGGTGGCGTAGCCGCCGGGCACGAACACGTCCACGAACGCGGACAGCAGGCGTCCGCCCCAGGCCAGCCCCTCCTCGTTGTCCCGCACGAGTTCGAGGAAGAACGCGAACGCGTGGGCGAACATCAGGCCCATGGTGGTGAGGCTGGTGACGCGGTGCCAGCGCTCGATGCGGGCGTGCGGGACGGGGGCCCGCGCCGGGGGCGCGGTGGAGCGGAGCAGCCCGAGCATGACGGTGATCCAGGCCCAGAGGAGCCCCGACCACCCGAAGGCCTGGCAGAGCCAGTACAGCCAGTACTCCCCGGCGTCGGACAGGAACGGCATGACCATGAGCGTCATCGAGGTCCCCGCCTCGATGCGTGCGTAGAGGACGAAGAAGATGACGAGGGTGACGACAAGGGCGGCGGCGCTGTCGGGAACGACGCGCCGCAGGTCGGCGCGGAGTGCCGCGCCGTCGATCCGGGAGGGTCTGCGCCCGGGGCGGGCGCGTTCGGGTCCGGTGGTGTCGGCCATGGGCGGGGGGTGCCTTTCGTGAGAGGGAACCCCTATGACAGCAGCGCTTCCCCCGCCTGGCCACCCCTCTTCCCGGGGTGTCCGGGGGCCGGTCCGGACCGGTCCCCCCGGACGGCTCGCCCCTCGGCGGGGAGGACGCCCCGGGCAGGGCACCTCCCCGCCGCCGCGCTTCCCGGGAGGCGGGCCGCAGGGGGCAGGCCTCAGGGGGTCGGGGCCGCCTGGGAGAACCCGAGCCGGAGCCGGTGCCGACCGGCGGCCAGCCGGTGCGCGGGCAGCACGCCCGGGCCGCAGGAGGCCGAGCCGATGCCGTGGTGCTCCAGGTCCAGGTGCAGGTGGATCCGCCCGTCCGGCACCAGTTCGTGCGGGTGCCGGGCCGCGTCGAGGGCGGCCGTGTCCCACCGGCGCGCGGAGAGGCCGAAGACCGGGTCCCCGTCGATCCGCAGTCCCGTGCCGTCCTCCGCCCGCAGGACGGCCCACCGTACGTCGGCCCGGTTGCCGTTCTCCTGGGGCCGCAGGTAGGGCGTCTGGAGCCCGTCGACCGAGCTGGTGAACCGGCCGACCCTCGCGGCCTGGTCCACGTCGCGGTAGGCCTCGCCCGGGCCGCGCCCGAACCACTCGACCCCGCCCAGGGAGGAGGGAACGTCCATGCGCACGCCGAAGCGCGGCAGGGGGCAGGGCCACTCCCCCTCGGCCTCGGCGTCCACGTCCAGGAGCAGGCGCCCGCCCTCCGCGGTCCAGCGGTAGGCGACGAGCATCCCGAAGTCCGCGCCCGCCGGGGCGAGCCGGTCGCGCACGACGTACGCGTCGCCGTCCCGCCCGGCGGAGAGGCGGCGCGAGGTGATCCGGTCGAGCCCGGCCGCCCGCCAGGGGACCTCGACGGACACCCCGTGGCGCGCCTGGTCGTTGTCGGTCGGCGCGCGCCACAGGTCCACCGCCGGGGTCCCGACCGGCAGTCCTCCGACGGAGAGCAGGGCGCCCGTTCCCGTGTCGAGGACACCCGGGCCGAGTCGGAGCAGGGCGCCCTCCGTGCCGGCGGCGGGCGCGGCGGGCCCGACCGGCCCCGGGGCCCCGGCCGTCCCGGCAGCGCCGTGTCTCCCGGTGGCGAGCCGGGCCTGCCCCCAGGCCAGTTCGTGCCCGGCCGGGGCCCAGGGCTGGTCCGCGCCCAGGTGGACCGACACCGTCAGCCACGCCTCGCCGCCGCCGGGCGGCTCGGGCATCCCGGGCAGGGGGACGTCCGCGTCCGCCCCGGGGCCGAGCACCGGCATGTCCAGCACACCCTCCGCGAACGGCACGCCCTCCTCCTCCGCGCACCACCGGAGGACCAGCCCGGACGTGTCCCGGAAGTCCCAGGTGTTGGCGATCCCCACCGTCCCCGCGTCCGGGTCGGGGACGACCCGCACCGGCTCGATCGTCTTCTTGTAGGCGTGCAGCCCGGGCCCGGGCGTGCGGTCGGGGAGGAGCAGGCCGTCCGCGACGAAGTTGCCGTCGTGCACCGTTTCGCCGAAGTCGCCGCCGTAGGCGAACCACTCGGCGCCGTCCGACTCGCGGCGGCGGATCCCGTGGTCGATCCACTCCCAGACGAACCCGCCCTGGAGCCGCTCGTGCCGCGTGAACAGCTCCTGGTACTCCTCCAGCCCTCCCGGGCCGGCGCCCATGGCGTGCGCGTACTCGCACAGCACGAACGGGAGCCCCCGCCGGTGGGCGTCGGCCCCGGGGTCGTCGGTGGCCTCCTCCTCCCGGCGGCCGATCGCGTCCACCTCGTCGTGCGGCGGGTACATGCGCGAGTACACGTCGGCGTAGGAGCTGTCGCGGTCGCCCTCGTAGTGGACCGGCCGGGAGGGGTCGTGCTCGCGCACCCAGGCGGCCATGGCCTCCAGGTTGCGGCCGGTCCCCGACTCATTGCCCAGGGACCACAGGACGACGCTCGGGTGGTTGCGGTCCCGCCCCACGGTCCGGGCGATCCGGTCGAGGTAGGCCTCACGCCAGCGCGGGTCGTCGGAGGGGTTGCCGCGCCACCCCACCAGCTCGAAGCCGTGGGTCTCCAGGTCGCACTCGTCCACGACCCACAGGCCCAGCTCGTCGCACAGGTCGAGGAAGTCGGGGTGGGGCGGGTAGTGGCTGGTGCGCACGGCGTTGACGTTGTGCCGCTTCATCAGCAGGACGTCCTCGCGCATGGTCTCCCGGGGCACGGCGCGGCCGTGGTCGGGGTGCCACTCGTGGCGGTTCACGCCGCGCAGCAGCAGCGGCCTGCCGTTCACGCGCAGCAGGCCGCCGGAGACCTCCACGGTGCGGAAGCCGACGCGCAGCCGCGCCCGCTCCCCCGGCGCGGCGACCACCGCGTCGTAGAGGCGGGGCTCCTCGGCCGTCCACGGCTCCACCGGGCCGACCGCGTGCTCCACCCCGGCCGGGGCGTCCACCAGGCCGAGCTCCGGAACGCTGACCAGCGCCTCCGCCGATCCGGCCACATCGACGCGCAGGGTGCCCGTTCCGTCCTCGTGGTCGTAGGAGGCGTGGACGGCGACGTCGCCGATCCCCCGCTCGGGGAGGGCGGTCAGAGTGACGTCGCGGAAGATCCCGGACAGCCACCACATGTCCTGGTCCTCCAGGTAGCTGGCCGCCGACCACTGGTGCACGCGGACCGCCAGGACGTTGCGGCCCGGGCGCAGCAGGTGGCCGGCGTCGAACTCGGCGGCCAGGCGGCTCCCGGTGGAGAAGCCCAGTTCGGTGCCGTTGAGCCACACGCGGAAGCAGGAGTCCACGCCGTCGAAGCGCAGCGCGGCGGCCCCCTCCGGCCAGTCCTCCGGCAGGTCGAACTCCCGCCGGTGGTCCCCGGTGGGGTTCTCGTCCGGCACGTGCGGGGGGTCGACGGGGAAGGGGTAGACGACGTTCGTGTAGGCGGGGGCCCCGTGGCCGTGCAGCTGCCAGTGGGAGGGGACGGGCAGCCCCTCCCACCCGGAGTCGTCGTAGTCCGGCCGCTCGAAACCGTCCGTGCCCGCCGGGGCCCCGGGGAGCATCCGGAACCGCCACGTGCCGTTGAGGTCCAGGGCGGGGGCGTCGCCGTCGAAGCGGGCGCGGGGCGCGCGGGCCCCGGCGGAGGGGGCGAAGTCCTCCAGGTAGGCGGGCTTGCGGGTCTCGGTCATGTCAGACCTCCCTCAGGTGCAGGAGCAGGGCCTGGGACGGGTTGAGGTTGGGCAGCTGCACCCCCGAGCGGGCGAGGACCGCGCCGGAGACGGCGGCCTCCCCCTCGGAGAACCATGCCGGGAGCGCCTGCTGGAGGGTGGAGGGCCGTCCCGCCTCCCGGCGCCACGCCAGCCGGTAGACGCGGTCCTCGCGCAGGCCGGGCAGGCGTACCCGCCCCGGGAGGGCCCGGGCGGAGGTCGTCAGCCGGGAGTACCGGAAGACCGCCTCGCCGCCGTCGCGGGAGACCACCCCGTCGAGCTGTTCGGAGGGGTCGGGCGCGTCGGCGTGCACGGGGTCGCCCGAGTGCAGGAGGGGCCGCAGCTCCTTGTAGAGGGAGATCCAGGAGGCCAGGGCGCCGAGCTCGTCCTCGGTGCACGCGGTGATGTCCCATTCGATCCCCGTGTGGGAGAGGAGGGCGGCGAGGCAGCGGAACGACAGGTCCGCGGCCCGGCCCGTGGTGTGCGAGACGGGGCCGCCGACATGGCTGCCCACCAGTTCGGGGGGCAGGAGCAGGGAGGTCCAGCGCTGGAGGGCCAGCCGCTCCAGGGGGTCGTTGCAGTCGGAGGCCCACACGCGGTCCGTGCGCTCCAGGACGCCCAGGTCCACCCGTCCGCCGCCGGAGGAGCACGACTCGATCTCCAGGCCGGGGTGGCGCTCGCGCAGCCGGTCGAGGAGCTCGTAGACGGCGAGGGTCTGCCGGTGCGTGCCCGCCGCGCCGGTGGGGGCGTGCACGGGTTCGAGCAGGTCGCGGTTGTGGTCCCACTTGAGGTAGTCGGGCCGGTACTCGGTGACCAGGGCGTCCAGGTGCTCGAACACGTGCCGGAAGGCCTCGGGCCGCGACAGGTCGAGGACCTGCTGGCTGCGGCTGGGCGGGGGCAGGCGGCCCTCGGCAGCCAGGATCCACTCGGGGTGGGCGCGCAGCAGGTCGGAGTCGGGGTTGGCCATCTCCGGCTCGACCCACAGCCCCACCTCCATCCCCAGGGAGCGGACGTGGTCGAAGAGGGGGTGCAGGCCGTCGGGCCACACCCCGGTGTCCACCGTCCAGTCGCCGAGCCCGGCGGTGTCGTCGCGGCGGCCCCGGAACCACCCGTCGTCCAGGACGAACCGCTCGGCGCCGATCCGGGCCGCCGTGTCGGCCAGCCGCTCGAGCTTGTCGAGGTCGTGGTCGAAGTAGACGGCCTCCCAGGTGTTGAGGACGACCGGTCGCGGCGTGGAGGGGTGGCCCGGCCTGGCCCGCAGCCAGCGGTGGATCCGCGACGACATCCCGTCCAGCCCCCGGTCGGACCAGGACAGGAACACCCACGGCGTGGAGTAGGACTCGCCCCGGGCGAGCCGGACCTCGCCGGGGTGGAGGAGTTCGCCGCCCGCGAGGACCGCGTCGGCGTGCCCGGCCCCCTCGGGCAGGCGCTCGGCCAGGTGGACGTGGTCGCCGCTCCAGGCGGTGTGCACCCCCCACACCTCGCCGTGCCGGAACCCGAACCCGGGCGTCCCGGCGGTGAGCAGCAGCGCGGCGTCGTGCCCGGTCCTGCCGCGGCGGGAGGCGCGCATGCGCGTGCCCATGGAGAGGTCCTGGCGCTGGGGCGCGCGTTCGCGGCACCAGCGCCCGGTGAGGTCGAGGACCTCCCCGGCCTCGCGCGGCAGGGGCATGGTGACCAGGAGGGAGTCCAGGGTCCACGGGGCGTCGTCGGTGTTGGTGACGGTGTTGCGGGCGCGGACCAGCCCGGAGGGCTCCAACCTCAGCTCGCAGCGCAGTTCCAGCCCCGCGGCCCCGGCGAGGACGGTGACCGCGCCCCCCGCGCCGTCCCCGGGGGCGCCCGCCCCCGCGCCGCCGTCCGGCCCCTCCGGCGGGTCGACGGTCACGGAGCGGACGGTCCAGGCGGGGAAGGTCACCCGGCCCTCGTGGTGCCCGGCGATCCCGGGGTGGCCGCGCCAGCCCTCCCCCTGGGTGGGCACCAGCGACATCCAGGTGGGGACGTCGACCCCGTTGTGGGCGGCGGGCGGCGACGCTGCGGCGGCGAGCCCGGTGTCGTCGGGCAGGTCCGCGCCCCAGTGCAGCACGTGGGGCAGGCCGTCGTCGGGGACCCCGACGACCAGCGCGGTCCCCGCCGCGTTCAGGCGGACGGTGCGGTACGTCATCCCTTGCTCGCTCCCAGCGTCAGTCCGGCCACGAAGTGGCGTTGCAGCACGAAGAACACGACCAGTGTGGGCAGGGCGACGATGACCGACCCGGCCGACAGCAGGTTGTAGTCGACGAAGAACGCGCTCTGGAGGTTCTGGAGCGCGGTGGTGATGGGCAGCTTGTCGCCGCTGGACAGCAGCGCGAGCGCCCAGAAGAAGTCGTTGTAGATCCAGGTGACCAGCAGTGTGGCCAGGGCCGCGAGGCTCGGGCGGCACAGCGGGAGCACCACCTTCCAGTACTGCTGGAAGACGGTCGCCCCGTCCACCCTGGCGGCTTCGAGGAGCGACGCGGGCATCGCCCTCATGAAGTTGCTGAGGACGAACGTGCAGAAGCCGATCTGGAACGCCGTGTGGATGAGGACGACGCCCAGGTGGCTGTCGTAGAGCGACCCGGACCCGCTGATCCAGTAGGGCAGGGGGACGGCGTTGTAGAGGCGGAACAGCGGGACGAGGAGGGCCTGCGGCGGCAGGAGGTTCGCGGCGAGGAACACCGCGAGCATCACCAGGTTGAAGCGGCGCGAGTAGGCGGAGAGCACGAACGCCGCGCACGACGACAGGAACAGGGTGAGCAGCACCGCGGGGACGGTGATGACCAGGGAGTTCAGGAAGTAGCCCGGCAGTTCGCCCTGGTTCCAGGCGTTGGCGTAGTTGTCGAGGGTGAACCCGCCGAGGGACAGGTAGCCGTGCACCGCCGTGTAGTCGTAGTCGCGGAAGGAGTTCACCACCGCCCACAGCACGGGGAACAGCCAGGCCAGCGCCGTCACGACGAGGAACGCGTGCAGCAGTACACGTGCCGGGCGGAGGCGCCGGCGGGCGGGGCTCCGGCGCGTCGGGGGCCCGGTGCGCCGGGTCTCGGGGAGGGTCTCGGCGGTCACCTCTGGGCCCCTCTCAGCATGGTGGACACGTAGACGACGATGAACACCAGGGAGATCACCAGCATGACCACGGCCAGCGCGGAGCCGAAGCCCACCCTGCTGGCCTCGCCGATGACGTTGGAGGTCACCAGCGCGGAGATCAGCTCCAGGCCGTTGCGGCCCCGGTTGATGACCCACACGATGTCGAAGGCGCGCAGTGCGTCGATGACGGTCACGACGACCACGACCAGGTTGATGGGGAGCAGCGCCGGGAAGACGACCCGGGTGAAGGTGCGAACGGGTCCGGCCCCGTCGATGGCGGCGGCCTCGCGCAGGGACGGGTCGACGGCCTTCAGCCCGGCCAGGTAGAGCAGCATGATGTACCCGGTGTGCCGCCATCCGGCCGCGACCAGCACCGCGTACAGGTTGATGTCCGGGTTGCCGAACCAGTCCACGGCGGGCGCGTCGGCGACCATGGCGAGGAACGCGTTGAGCAGCCCCTGGTCGCGGGAGTAGATGAGCTGCCACACGAACCCGATGAGGGCGAGCGACAGCACCACGGGCAGGTAGAAGATGCTCTGGTACACCGAGCCGCCGCGCAGCTCCCGGTCGAGCAGCACCGCCAGGAACATCCCGAGCAGGGTGGGGACCGTGAACAGGACCACCAGCCACACGAGGTTGTTGCGCAGTGCGGGCTCGAACGGCGGATAGATGGTGAACGCGTCCGTGTAGTTCTGGACGCCGATCCACTCGATGGTGTCCAGGCCGCCGATGCCGTCCCACCGGGTGAACGACAGCAGGACCGTGGCCGCCGCGGGCAGCCACACCAGGCCGACCACGAGCAGGGCGGGCACGCCCAGCATGAGGGCGAGGGCGGCGCGGTCGGCGCGCCCGTGGCGGGGGCCCGTCCCCGGGCGCCGGGCGCGTCCGGTGCGCCGCGCCGGGGCGGGGGGCGGGGGCCCGTCCGTCCGGGCGGCGGGGGGAGGCGGGGGGCCGTTCGACGCCATGCCTGTCTCCTTCACTTCTGGTTCACCGGCCGAAGATCGACAGCTTCTGGCGCTGGATCGTGCCGGTCAGGTCGGCGATGTCGTCGGGTTGGCGCAGGAAGCGCTGGAGGGCGGGGATCATGACGACGGACGCGAAGTCGGGCCGGGTGTCGCGGTCCATGTACTGGGTGAGCGCGCCGGCGCTCGCGACCATGTCGTTGACCTTCGCGTCGAGCGGGCTGAACCCGCCGGTGCCCGCGTCCAGGTGGGTGGGGAGCGCCTGCGGGTCGATCGCGGTGTAGATCTCCTGCGCCTCCAGCGAGCCGAGGTGGCCGAGGAGTTCGCGGGCGCCCTCGGGGTTGCGCGGGTCGCCGGAGACCATGAACCCGTCGATGGGCGCCTCGACCACGTCGGCGCCGATCTCGGGGTCGAACTCGGGGAAGGCGAAGCAGTCCAGGTCGTCCAGGTCCTCCCCCTCGGGGAAGACGTGGGTGATGAACATGCCGCACAGCATCATCCCGGCCTCGCCGCGGACCAGGGAGGTCTGCGCCTCGTTGATCCCCCGGCCCAGGGGGTCGGGCTGGTGGTGGGGCAGGAGCTCGGCCCAGGCCCCGAAGACGCTCCTGACCTCGGACGAGTCCCAGGAGTGGTCTCCGTCGAGGAGTTCCAGATGGAACTCGGGGCCGTTGATGCGCAGGTTGAGGTGGTCGAACATGCCCATCGCGGGCCAGCCCTCGCGGATCCCGGAGGCGAGGGGTTCTAGCCCGTCGGCGCGCATCCGCTCGCACAGCCCGACGAACTCCTCCCTGGTGGCGGGGACCTCGTAGCCGTTGCGCTCGAACAGGCTCCTGCGGTGGAAGACCGCCCAGGGCGCGGTGGAGTCGGGGACCATGTACTGCCTGCCGTCGGGGGCCGTGCACAGGCTCCTCACCTGGTCGGTGAAGGCCCCCTCGAAGTGCCGGTCCCAGACGTCGGTGACGTCGCTGATCAGGCCCCGTTCGGCGAAGAAGCGCATCCGGTACCCGGCGAACCAGCCGATGACGTCGTCCGGGGTGCCCTGGAGGTAGTTGTTGATGCTCTCCTGGAAGGAGGTGGAGTCGAAGGTGTTGACCTCGACGGTCCGTCCGGAGGCGGCCTCGTACACGCCGAGGCTCTCCCGGACGGCCTCCCGCTGGGCGGGGTTGGCCCGGTTCGAGGCCATCGTGACCGTGTTCGGGTCGTCGCGGCCCGCGGCGCCGCACCCGGTGAGGCCGGGCAGGGCCAGGAGCGCCCCGGCCCCGGCCAGGCCGCCCAGAAGGGCGCGACGCCGCAGGCCCGGCGGTCCCGGAGGTCTGTGGTGCATCGAGGACTCCTCCGAACAGGTGTGAAGGCGATCACAGTTCTCCACATGTTCGGTACATCACTCCCACTTGTCAACACTTAACAACTTTTCCAAACAGAAAACCACGCACTACCGCCCCTATTGACACGAACGCGGAACCTGCAACACTGGATCGAACACCTTTCAACATTTCCACTCATCGCTTGGGGGACGGATGCTGGCCGCGCAACGGCAGGAGCTGATCCTCGAACAGGTCAGGCGGACCGGGGGCGTCAGGGTCGCCGACCTCGTCGAGAGCCTCGCCGTGTCGGACATGACCGTCCGGCGCGACCTCGACGTCCTGGAACACCGCGGCTCCCTGCGCAAGGTGCACGGCGGCGCCGTCGCGCCGGAGGGCCCCCGCACCGAGGAGCCGGGCTTCGAGGCCAAGTCCACCCGCCAGGAGGACGAGAAGCACGCGATCGCCCGCGCCGCCGCCGGCCTGGTCGAACCGCACAGCGCCGTCGGCCTGTCGGCCGGCACCACGACCGCCCTCGTCGCCGAGTACCTGGCCGACACCCCGGGGCTGACCGTGGTCACCAACTCCCTGCACGTGGCCGAGGTGTTCCACCGCACCGCCCGGCCGGACCAGACCGTCGCCCTCACGGGCGGCTTCCGCACGCCCTCCGATGCGCTGGTCGGCCCGCTCGCGCTCGCCTCGATCCGCGGCCTCAACCTGGACACCCTGGTCCTGGGCGTGCACGGCATGCAGGAGCGCGCCGGGTTCACCACCCCGAACCTCATGGAGTCCGAGACCAACCGCGCCCTGGTGGAGGCCGCCGCCACCCTCGTCGTGGCCGCCGACCACAGCAAGTGGGGCACCGTCGGGATCAGCACCATCGCGCCGCTGGACCGCTGCGACGTGCTCGTCACCGACTCCGGGATCCCCGACGCGGCACGCGCCGCGCTCTCCGAGCGGGTCGGCCGCCTCGTGGTCACCGACGTGCGGCCCCGGACGGAGCAGGGATGACGCGCGCTCCGCAGGACGGCCCGGCCGGGCGCCGGCACGGAGCGGGCGCCGCGGACGGGGGCGCCGCAGACGGGGGCGCGGGGCGGGAGGCCCCCGGCCCCGCCGGCACGGAACCCGCCCGCCCCCTGCGCAGGACCCCGGCGAAGCTGGCCGACGGCCGCGAGATCGTCTACTTCGACGAGGGCGGCGCCGCCCGCGATCCCGCGCCCGACACGCGCGACCTGCCGCCGTCCGCCACCGGGTCGGAGATGCGCTGGGACCCGCTGCTGCGCGAGTGGGTGGTCGTCGCCTCCCACCGGCAGGGGCGCACCCACCTGCCCTCCAGCGACGACTGCCCCCTGTGCCCCTCCGTCGGCGGGCGCGCGACCGAGATCCCGGCGGCCTCCTACGACGTGGTGGCCTTCGAGAACCGCTTCCCCTCCCTGGTCCCCGACCACGGCCGGGAGCTGGAGGACGTCGGCGAGCTGGAGCCCTCCCGCAGGGTGGGCGCGGGCCGCTGCGAGGTCCTCGTGTTCGGGTCCGACCACCGCGCGTCGTTCGCCGACCTCTCCCCGGAGCGCGCCCGCACCGTGATGGAGGCCTGGGTCGACCGGACCCTCGCCCTGTCCGCCCTGCCGGGCGTGGAGCAGGTCTACTGCTTCGAGAACCGGGGGCCGGAGATCGGGGTGACCCTCCACCACCCCCACGGCCAGATCTACGCCCTCCCGTTCGTGACCCCCCGCACCCTGCGCACCCTCGACTCGGCCGAGGAGTACCGGGCGCGCACCGGGGGCGACCTGTTCGCCGACGTCCTGCGCGCCGAACAGGAGGCGGGGAGCCGGGTCGTGGCCCGGACCGAGCACTGGACGGCGTTCGTCCCGGCCGCCGCCCGCTGGCCGGTGGAGGTGCACCTGTACCCGCACCGGGCGGTGCCCGACCTGCCCTCGCTCACCGGCGCCGAACGCGACGACTTCGGCCTCCTGTACCTGGACGTGCTGGGCCGCTTCGACGCCCTGTACGACGCGCCCCTCCCCTACATCTCCGCCTGGCACCAGGCCCCGGTCCGGGACCCCCGGCGCGGCCTGGCGCGCCTGCGCCTGGAGCTGTTCTCCGTCCGCAGGGCGCCGGGCAAGCTCAAGTACCTCGCCGGGACCGAGTCCGGCATGGGCGTGTTCATCAACGACGTCGCCCCGGAGACCACCGCCCGGCGCCTCAGGGAGGTCGCACAGTGAGACTGCTCGTCACCGGCGGAGCCGGATACATCGGCGGTGTGGTGACCGCACTGCTCCTGCGGTCCGGACACGAGGTGACGGTGCTGGACGACCTGTCCACGGGTCACCGCGACGCCGTCCCCGGGGGCGTGCGGCTGGTGGTCGCCGACCTGGCGGACGCCGCCGACGTGCTGGACCCGTCGGTGGAGGCCGTCCTGCACTTCGCCGGGAAGTCGCTGGTCGGCGAGTCCGTGGACGCCCCCGGGGCCTACTGGCGCACCAACGTGGCGGGCTCCCTCGCGCTCCTGGAGGCGGTACGGCGCCACGGCGTCCGCCGGATGGTGTTCTCCTCCAGCGCCGCCGTCTACGGCGAGCCCGTGTCGCCCGGGCCGATCGCGGAGACCGACCCCGCCGTGCCCACCAACCCGTACGGGGCGAGCAAGCTCGCCGTGGACCACATGCTGGCGTCCTGGGCCCGCGCGTACGGGCTGGGCGCCGTGAGCCTGCGCTACTTCAACGTCGCCGGCGCCCACCTCGGCCTGGGCGAGCGGCACGACCCCGAGACCCACCTGATCCCGAACCTGCTGCGCGTGGCCGCCGGGGAGCGGGACAGCGCACGCGTGTACGGCACCGACTACCCGACCCGGGACGGGACGGCGGTGCGCGACTACCTGCACGTCGCCGACCTCGCCGACGCGCACCTGCGGGCCCTGGAGCGGGTGGTCCCGGGGACCCACCGCGCCGTCAACCTGGGCACGGGCGGCGGGCACACCGTGCGCGAGGTCCTCGACGCCGTCCGGCGGGCCACCGGCCACCCGGTCCCGGCGGTGGACTCCCCGCGCCGGCCCGGCGACCCGGCGGTGCTGGTCGCCGCCAACGATCGGGCGCGGCGGGACCTGGGCTGGACCCCGACCCGCACGCTGGACGAGACCGTCGCCGACGCGTGGGCGTTCGCCCGCGCGCTCCCCCGCCCGTGAAGCCGGCGGACGGGCCCTCCCCCGGGGCGGCGGACGGCCCGGGCCGTCCGTGTCCGGCTGCCCCCGGACACGGCCCGCGGCGGGAGACCGGGGCGGGACGGGGACACGGGGCGGGACGGGGACACGGGCGGCGCACGGGGCGCGAGGCCTCCGACAGACGAGAGGGCACCACCACATGAGCGACGTGTCGTCCGCGTTCCGCGCGGCGTTCGGCCACGGCCCGGAGGGCGTGTGGACCGCGCCCGGCCGCATCAACCTCATCGGGGAGCACACCGACTACAACGACGGGTTCGTGCTCCCGCTGGCCCTCCCCCTCGCCCTGACCGCCGCCGCCTCCCGACGCCCGGACGGCGCCGTGCGGTTCCGGTCCGGGCAGACGGCCGGGGAGTTCCGCGCCTCCCTGGCGGAGCTGGTCCCCGGCGCGGTCGAGGGGTGGGCCGCCTACCCGGCCGGCGCCCTGTGGGTCCTGGGGCGGGAGGGGTACCCGGTGGGCGGGCTGGACCTGCTGGTCGACAGCACCGTCCCGACCGGCGCGGGGCTGTCGTCCTCCGCCGCGCTCACGTGCGCGGTGGTCATGGCCGCGGCCGCCCTGCACGGCGCCGACCTCCCGCCCGACCGGGTGATCCGCCTGGCCCAGCGGGTGGAGAACGACTTCGTGGGGATGCCCTGCGGGATCCTGGACCAGTCGGCTTCCATGCTCTCCACCGAGGGCCACGCCCTGTTCATGGACACCCGCACCATGGACACCGAGCAGGTGCCCTTCGCCCCCGGCGAGCACGGGCTCTCCCTGCTCGTGGTGGACACCCGCGCCCCGCACCGGCTGGTGGAGGGCCACTACGCCGACCGGCACCGCGCCTGCAAGGACGCCTCCAGGGCCCTTGGGCTGGCGGCCCTGCGCGACGTCGCCGACCTGCCGGGGGCCCTGGCGGCCCTGCCGGACGACCTGTCCCGGAGGCGGGTGCGCCACGTGGTGACCGAGAACGCGCGGGTGCTGGAGGCCGTGTCGCTGCTCCGCTCCGGCGACGTGCGCGCGGTCGGCCCGTTGCTGACCGCCTCGCACGCCTCCCTTCGCGACGACTACGAGGTCACCGTGCCCGAGGTGGACACCGCCGTCGACGCCGCCCTGGCCGCCGGGGCGCTGGGCGCGCGGATCACCGGCGGGGGGTTCGGCGGTTGCGTGATCGCGCTCGTGGCGGCCGACGGGGCGCGGCGCTGCGAGGAGGCCGTACGGGAGGCCTACCGGGAGCGGGGCTTCGCCGAACCCGGGGTCTTCGAGGCCGTCCCCTCCGCGGGGGCGCGCCGCGTCGTCTGACACCTCCCGGGCCGCAGCGCGGGAGCGAGGGGCCGGTCGTCCGGGGCGGGGGCGCCCCCCTGCACAATGGCGGCCGAACGACAACAAGGGAGAACCGTATGGGCCTCAGGTTCGGACTGCTGGGCACCGGCCACTGGGCGGCGGAGACGCACGGCGCGGCACTGGACGCGCACCCCGGCGCCGTCCTCGCCGGTGTGTGGGGACGCGACCCGGCCAAGGCCGCGGCGCTCGCCGACCGCTACGGCGCCCGCGCGTACGACGACGTGGACGCGCTGCTGGCCGACGTGGACGCCGTGGCGATCGCCCTGCCGCCCGACGTGCAGGCCGAGCTGGCCCTGCGCGCGGCGCGGGCCGGGAAGCACCTCCTGCTCGACAAGCCCGTGGCGCTCTCGGCCGCGGCCGCCGGAGAACTCGCCGCCGAGGTCGCGGCGCGGGACCTGTCGTCGGTGGTGTTCTTCACCAACCGCTTCTCGGACAGCGTCGAGGAGTTCGTGCGCTCGGCCGCCGCCGAGGGCGGGTGGCACGGCGTCCGGGCGACCCTGTTCGCGTCGATCTTCCAGCCCGGCAACCCGTACGGCGCCTCACCGTGGCGCCGGGAGCGGGGCGGCCTGTGGGACGTGGGCCCCCACGTGCTGTCGGTGGTGCTGCCGGTGCTCGGCCCGGTCACCCGGGTGACGGCCCTGGCCGGACCCAGGCACACCACGCACATGCTCACCCAGCACGAGGGCGGGGCCGTCGGCTCGTTCGCGGTGACCCTCGACGCCCCGCCGGAGGCGAAGGCCTTCGAGATCGTCCTGCACGGCGAACGGGGCTGGGTCCCGGTGCCGGGCGGCGACCGGTCGGCGGTGGAGGCGTTCGGCACGGCGGTCGACCGGCTGACCGCCCGGATCGGCGGCGCGGAGGAGCCGTGCGACGTGCGCTTCGGCCGGGACGTGGTCGCGGTGCTGGAGGCCGCCGAGAGGTCCGTGTCGCTGGGCCGGGCCGTGGGCGTGGACGAGGCCACCGGGTAGGACCCGGTGGCCTTCCGGACGTGTGCCCCGGGGCCGCGGCCCCGGGAGGACCGCCCCGGCCGGGAGCACCGGCCGGGGCGGTTCCGCTAGGCGGTCCCCCTCGCGTTCTTCGAGTACATCCCGTCCGCCAGGTAGACGATTCCGGCGGCGACAAGAACCTGGATGACCAGGATGAAAAGGAACTGGTCCCAGATCATCGCCCCGATCCAGCCGCCGAGGAAGGCGGCCACGATGCCCAGGAGCAGGGTGAGCCAGATCGGCAGATGCTGCTTCCCCGGCACGACGAGGCGGCCCAGTGCTCCGATGATGAGGCCGACGATGATCGCACTGATGATTCCGGTGATCTCCACAGGTTCCTCCCCCACGTAGATGCCCTCTCCCCGTGCCCATTGCCGGGAGGGGAAAACACGGCGAGTCCATCCCCTGAACGACTCTTTTGCCGCTTTTTTTGCCCCTTCTCCGCTCATCCCGGCAGGACCCGGGCCTGTACGGGGGCCGCGGACCGGCCGGGAGCAGCGGGGGGATTGACCGGGAACGGCAGGGGGTAGGTCTTCCCTCTGTCGGCCTCTTGGCATCGAGAGAAGCCCATGCCCCCCGAGAAGGACCGCGACCGGACGGGACCCGGGCCCCCCGGGAACAGCGTCACCGGTGACAACCACGGCACGGTGATCCAGGTGGGCACCGTGTACGGCGGCGTGGGCGTGGGCGCGGGACCGCCGCACCGGCACAGGGTCCCCCGGCAGATCCCGCACACCCCGCGGTTCTTCACCGACCGCGAGCGGGAGTCCCGCCTCCTGGACTCCGTCGGCCGACAGGCCCGCGAGGGGGGCGGAGGGCGCGTCGTCGTGCTCAGCGGGACCGGCGGCGTCGGCAAGACCGCGCTGGCCACCCACTTCCTGGAGGAGAACGCCGGGGCCTTCCCCGACGGAGCGCTCTACGCCGACCTCCAGGGGTTCGGCGAGCCGGGCCCCGCCGACACCGGCGACGTCCTGGACGGGTTCCTGCGGGCCCTGCACGTCGACCCCGGCGCCATCCCGCACGACACGGGGGCGCGTGCGGCGGCGTTCCGCTCCCGCACCCACGGCCTGGGGATCTCCGTCCTGCTGGACAACGCGCTCTCGGCCGCCCAGGTCCGCGCCCTCCTCCCGGGCCGGGGGCCGCACCTGGTCGTGGTCACGTCCCGCCTGCACCTCGCCGGGCTCCGCCTCGACGGCGCCGAACTGCTCGAGGTGCGGCCCCTGGACGAGCCGGAGGCCGTCCGCCTGGTGTCGCTCATGCTCTCCGACGGCCGCACCGGCGCCGAACCCGCCTCGGCCAGGGAGCTGGTGGACCTGTGCGGGCGGCTGCCGCTGGCCCTGAGGGCGGCCGTCAGCGGCCTCACCGACCGCCCCCACCAGCCGCTGAGCCGACTGGTGTCGCGGCTGTCGGGGGAGCACGGGCGCCTGGCCGCGCTCAGCCAGACACGGGAGCTGTCCGTGGACACCGCGTTCAACGCCTCCTACGCCCTCCTGTCCGAGCCGGCCCGGCGCATGTACCGGCTGCTCGGCCTGGCGCCCGGCCGGGACCTCACCCCCGAGGCCGCCGCGGCCCTCGCCGGCGTGCCGGACGACGACGCCGAGGACCTGCTTACGGACCTGGTGGCCGCCAGCCTCCTGGAGGAGGGGGCCGACGGGCGGCTCCGGCAGCACGACCTCGCGCGGCTGCACGCCCGGTCCCTGGCGGAGGAGGGCTGCGGGGAGGGCTCCGAACGCGAGGCCGCCGTGGACCGGGTGCTGGACTTCTACCTGGAGACGTCCGCCGCCGCCGACCGGACCCTCAACCCGGGCCGCTGGCACCTGGCGCCCGTGTTCGACCGGCCGCCCCGGCGCGCGTTCGGTTCGCGCGCCGAGGCCCTGGACTGGTTGGAGGCCGAACTGGAGTGCCTGCGCGCGTGCGTGCGCCTCGCCCACGGCACCGGCCGCCACTCCGTGTGCTGGCAGCTGTGCGAGGCCCTGCGCAACCTCTTCATGCTGCGCAAGCACTACACCGCCTGGGAGGAGGCCTACACGACCGGCCTGGCCTCCGCCGAGGCCATCGACGACCCCGCCGCCCAGGCGTATCTCCTGTCGGTCCTGGCCGCCCTCCAACGCACACTCGGAAGACTGGACCAGGCCGGTGACAGCTATCACCGAGCTCTCCCGTTGTGGCGACGGGCCGACCACGTCGTCGGCCGTACCGCCGCGTTGGAGGGTTACGGCGTGCTCGAGCTCGACCGTGGTCGACCGAGGAAAGCCCTTGACTGCTTCCGAGAGGCCCTACGCATCTACCAGGAGATCGGGATGGAGCGCGGCATCGTCCTGGTCCACCGACGCCTGGGCCAGGCCGCCTCCGCAATGGGAGACCACGAAGCATCCGTCCGTTACTTCACCAGAGCCCTGAAGGATCTTCCTGAAAGCACTGAAGCCTATATGCGCCTCCGAGCCCTGGTCGGTCTTGCCTCTGCGTACATCAGCGCAGGACGATTTCCGGACGCCGTGCCTGTTCTGGAGGAAGCGCTCGGGCTCAGCCGTGACCTGAGGGCGGAAACGGAGGAGGCCCGTGTCCGGGTCATGTTCGCCGATGCTGCCCGGGAATCCGGGCAGTTCGGCGAAGCGCGACGTCAGCTCACACGAGCGCTCTCCATCTACATCTCGCTGTCCGCTCCCCAGACCGAAGAGACGCGGCGAGGTCTGGACGCCCTCCGACAACTCGAGGAGAGCTGAGCTCGGCTGACGCGAGGAAAGCCTCCAGCCCCTCAACGCACCCCCCTGCCGTCAACCAGGCATAGGCAACGGAAGCCACTACCCACGCAGGGACGTCTGCCGCCACCGTCAAGCCGTCCGGCACTCCTCGCACATGCACCGACGAGGGCAGACCCAGGCTTGCGACCACACTGCTTCCAACAAGGTCTCCGAACGTTCTTTCGGGGCTGAGGTCACCGTCCCTGGGCAGAAGGACGACGTCCGCCGCCAAGAGCCAACATCGCTCCGTATGGGGGCCTGCGACCACCACAAGGTGCTCGTCCAGGAGGAGCGGGGTGCTGCGGTCGAGGGCGGGAAAAAGGGTCACTCTGGACAGCGCCGCCCGCGCCCTTGTCGGTTTCACGCGACCGACACCCCCTCTCCTGCCCCTCCACCGACGAATCTCGGTACCGCAACCTCCGGTAGAGAGGCCGCGCCAACGGGCTCTGACAGGTTCATCAGGCGGTAGACGAGTGCGCGCAGCAATTCTGCGGACCGCCCAGGGGCGGAGGTGAGCAACGAGGTGAAGAGGGAGGCTTGTTGGGGGTCGTGGCTTTCGGCAGTCTTCTCGATCTGCGGCATCAGGGGTCGAGTCGGCTCGTAGACGGGCGCATACCGGTGCAACGCCTCCAGGGGTGATCCGGGAGCCAGGTAGGTGAGGTCACCACTGGCGAGGAGCACTGGAGTTCCGAGAGCACTGGACACATAGGTGGTGGATCCATGGTCGCCGATGACAACGTCTGCGGCGACGTGCAGACCCAGCCACGGGGAGTTCTCGGCGAGGACCCGAAGGCCGCGCCGACGTGCTCCGGCGAGCCAGGCGTGAACCTGACGCCCTCCGTGAGCGGACCAGACTCCCGGATGGATGTTCACAGCGGCGACGTGGTCATGCGGGAGGTCGTCCATGAGCTGTTCGAGCAGACCGGGGTGACGCCCCAGAAGAGAGCGCCTTCCCCAAGAACTCGACAGGAGTACGAGCCTCTCACCGTCTCCCACTCCGATGGCTTGCCGGTAGCGTTCCCGTTCGGGACGAGACATCAAAGCCCTGTCGAGGCACGGGTCACCCACGAGATGGGTCACCTCAAGAGACTCAGGAACCACATTGGCGAGGATGGCACGATGATTCTCGTGGGAAACACCGATCGCCGCTGGAATGACCCTGCCGTATCGGACAAGGTTGGAATAAACAGCATCGTTCACCGGCGGACGCACCAGTGGAGGCCCGTAGCCGGTCGCAGCCTTGACGATCTTGGAGAAACCGACCCCGTGCGGTATGACGAGGGTCGGTGCCCGCACCTTTTCAAGGTGGCTGTTGTGACTGTTGTTCGCTGCGATAGCCAGGTCGAACTCGAAGCGCTCCACCTGATCGGCTGTCAGGACGAGGCCGTCGAGGTTCCGGGTGTAGGCCTCAGCACTCCGCTCGAAACGTGAGCCCCGACCTACAGCGAAAACCACCTGGATACGCCTGTCCTGCTCGAAAATTCCGAGAAAATCATCGACCCTGTTTGCCGCCTGCCTGTTTTCGAGAAGCACGAGAAGAGTTCTCTCGACTTCGAAGGTAACTGGGGCGACAGGCCCGACAGAATCTCCCCGCCAACCTTGAAATCCATATCCCATTGCTTTCCCCTTCCAGCTCTAAGATCAAGCTGGAAGCAACAATGAAGCACCCATCTGGGGGAATTATGAAAAAACCCTTGCGGCCCCCTTGCGGGACCTTGAGTCAGGCTGACCGAGAACTTGCGTCAGCCTGAACACCCTGCTCGGAGCCCTAGAAGAACCAGGGCCACATGTGGGCCACCGCTCGACGCGACTGGGCCGCGCCAAGCTCACGAGGGCCGGAATTTGCCTTCGCTCGACGCGACTGGGCCGCGCCAAGTTTACGAAGGTCGGAATTTACCTCAGGAGGCATGAGCGCCTTTGCTCCCCCACTATCGGATCATCATGATTCACCGGTCAGACACAGAGCCCCAACCGCTTCACCAGACCGCAGAGAACCTACGGGGTGATGCACCAGATCCTAGCGGACAAACCACGCTCATTACGCCTAGGCGACCTAGTACTCAACTACCGAATCGAGAACACATTTCCACCTTGATGCGTATCGATCCCAAATGGGGGTTTTGCACCCCTTTGAGAAGGGTGATCGCGCGGTTCCAGTGTTCGAGCGCCTCACTCTCACGCCCCTCGCGGCGGAGCAGGTCACCGAGAAGGTCGTGAGCCCTCGCCTCGTACGAGCGCTCCCCTCCGCGCCTGGCCAACTCACGGGCGTTGCGGTAACACAGGCGCGCCTCCGAAAAGCGTCGATCCTCCACACGCGCGTCGCCCTGGACGAGCAGCAGTCGCGCCTCGAGTTCCGGCACTCCCAGGGCACGAACGCGCCTCAGGGCCGACTCCAGAAGCGCGTCGGCCTCATCGTGCCGGCCAAGGCCGAGGAGGGCAGCAGCGAGGCCGGCGTCGGCCTCGATGATCTCGGCCTCGTCCTCCCGGCTCCGGAGCAGCCGCCGTGCCTCCGTGAAACAGTCGAGCGCTTCCTCGTACTGGTGCTTGTACTCGGCCACCAGGCCCATGCCCTGCATGACTTTTGCGACGGAGCGGTCGTCGCCGGTCTGCTTGAAGACGGCCAGACCACGCTCACACGCCCTTCTCACGTCGCGGTGGTATCCGTTCAGGTAGAGCCCCCTCGAGAGGTTCATCTGTACCTGGGCTGCAGAGTTGATGTCACCGAGCAAGCGGTGGAGCGCGACCGACGTCGTGAGGGATGCCTCGGAAGCCTCGTACTGCCCCAAGATGCTCTGGCTGATCCCCATGTGGTTGAACACCTGGGCCACACCCCGGTCGTCACCCAGGGCACGGAACTCCGTCAGTGCTTCCCGGTACTCGGCTAGAGCGCCCCGGTCGTCGCCGGAACGCTGGCGAATCAGACCGAGCTGGTCCATCGCCCAGGCATGGCCTGTGCGGTCGCCTCGCCGCTCGCTCTCCGCCAGGGCCGCCCGGATGTCCTCCACCGCGGCGGGAAGATCGCGCAGTCGCCACCGCACCCGGCCCAGTTCGTACAGGGCCCTGCCGAGCCCCGGCCCCCTGCCGATCCAGCGCCACGCCTCGACGGCCCCGAGGTAGAGGGCCTCGGCACCGTCCCACGGACCGTACTTGTCCAACAGGCCGGCCAATGCCAGGGGGATGCGGGCCGCATGCCCCATGAATCCGTGCGAGTGTGCGTACCCGACCGCAGCCTCTATCTCCGGGAAATGTGTCGAGAACCACTGCCCCGCCTCACGGGCGTCCTCGAAACAGGGGAGGCGCGACGCGTGTGTCGGTCGTACGTCCAGACGGGAACGGCCAGGCGCGACCGCACGGTCCACCACGTCGGCGATCGCGAGGTAGTGGTCGAGGAACCTGTGCCCTACACTGCGGCGCTCGCCCGGTGACAGCACTTCGGTTGCCCGATGCCGCGCAAAGCTCCTCAGAAGCTCGTGCATCCGATACGCATTCGGTTCCGCCTCCTCCACCAGGTGGACGCCGAGGAGCTCCTCCATCGCCCCCTCTGCTCCATCCCAGTCCCCCAGTACTGCGGCGACCACGTGGAGAGAGGCCTCCGCCGTCGGGTGCATCCCCATGGCCAGGAACGCGGACCGTGCTCTCGGACTCAGGTCCGTGTAGGAGAGCTCGAAGACCGAGGTCAGATCCCGCTCACCGGCCGATACCTCTTCGATGCCGTTCCGTGCGATCCGGTCTGCGAGGTAGTCGAGGGGCCATGTGGGGTGTCGGCGCAAGCGGCCTGCGGCCAGGCGGAGGCCGAGGGGCAGTCCGCCGAGCAGCGACGCCAGCCGTCCGGCCGCCTCCGGCTCGGCGGCCTTGCCCGTGAGGGCCGAGAGCATCCGGACGGAATCGGAGGGGGACAGCGGTCCGAGGGTCAAGGTGCGCGCGCCGTCCAGTTCCGTGAGCTTTTGGCGGCTGGTCACCAGGACGGTACTGCCTGCCACCCCCGGGACCAGTGGCGCCACCTGCCCCCGGACGGCGTCATCCAGGACGATGAGTGCACGGTGCCGGGAGAGACGGGTCCGCCACAGGTCCGCTCGGGCCCCGACCCCCTGGGGTATCTGCTCGTGAGGCACCCCCAGCATGAGCAACAGTCGGTGGAGCGCGTGCGCGGGCTGGACAGGACCATTCGTCCCACGAAGGAGCAAGTGGATGACGACGTCGTAGTCCTCGCGCAGGATCTGGGCCGCTTTGACGGCGAGCGACGTTTTACCGACACCCGCGCTTCCCTCCACCACCTGGACGACAGTGGTGGCGGTAGCGGTCCGGGCTCCGGCAAGGAGCATCTCGAGTTCCGCCTCACGGGTGACGAAGTCCGGCAGCCCGGCTTCGAGGTTGTCGAAGACGACGGGACCCGGCCCGTCCACTCGCCGTTCGGGAGCGGACGCCCTTTCCTCCGTCCGCCGGTCCCCCTCGAGAAGCTCCTGGAAGAGTCTTCGTGTCCGCGGGTTCGGCTCGACTCCGCGTTCCTCCCGATAGAAGTCACGCAATTCCCCGTAGCACTCGACGGCCTCGCTCTGGCGGCCGGCCGCAGCAAGGACGCGCATCCGGGTGTGGACCAGCGAATCGTTTCCAGGACTCTGAGCGCAGGCCTCGGCAAGGCGATCGGCGGCCTCGTCGTACTCACCCAGCTCCGCCTGGGCCTCGGCCCAGCGCATGAGCACCTTCAGACGGATCTCCTCGATACGGTCGCGTGTAGCTTCGGCCCATGCCCCCGGGACCCCGACGAGCGGATCACCCTTCCAGAGCCCCAAAGCCTGCGAAAGGAGTTCGGCCGCAGATTGGTGCTCCCCTTCCCGTAGGCGCTTCTCGCCGTCCCCGCACAGTCTTTGAGCTCGATACAGATCAACGGAGTCGGGAGTGGCCTCCAAGACGTATCCGTGGGACCGGGATTCCAGCCGGTTCTCCGCCCCCGCCTCCCGCAGGCGCCTGCGGATGCGGGTGATGTGCGAGTAGAGGCTGGTGCGGATCGAGGCCGGTGTGTCCTGACCCCACACCCGGTCGATCAGCACCCGGACCGGCACGACCTTTCCCGCCGAGTGGGCAAGGATCGCGAGGACGAGCCGTTCCTTCGGGGGTCCCGGCTCCACCAGCCGACCGCCGACCAGTATCCGGGGCTCCTGGGAGAGGATTTGTATCTCCAACCGAACACCACCCAATGGCCACCACTCAACATCGGAGCATAATCGCACCCTCCATTTCCTGTTTCCAGGAACATAAACACTGTCAGAGGTCGACCAAAAATACACCTCCGAGACCATGAACAGCCGAGATGCCCGCCACCGACTTCACAAGAAACCTTCTCGGGACAGGGATGTATCACCCCGGGGTATACATTTCGATCGGAAATCTATAAGCTCTCCCCGCATGCACGACAATTGCACACGGGCATCGGCGCATTCCACCGCATAAACCGATGCACGCCTGTTCGCACGTGCACACCCCCGGACGTGGGCCCCTTCCCCCTTCGGGCGCGGAACGGGGTCTGCCAGGGGCAGATCTGCGGCGGGCCGAAACGGTGGAAGCCGCGGGGGCCGCGGCCGCAGGCTGGAACCACCGGCCGGGCGGGCGACCATCCCGCCACGGAGGGCCGGACGAGGAGGGTTCCATGTCCATCCACCCACTTCCCGTCGCCTCGCACGAGGCGGCGGGGGCGGCCTTCGACGACCAGATGGCGGCGCGCCTCATGCGGAGCCGCATCGTGCTGCTGGGCACCCAGGTCGACGAGACCAGCGCGAACCGGGTCTGCGCCCAGCTGCTGCTGCTCGCCGACGAGGACCCGCACAAGGACATCACGCTGGCCGTCAACAGCCCCGGCGGATCCGTCTCCGCGGGGCTGGCCGTCTACGACACGATGAACTTCATCCCCAACGACGTGTCCACGCTGGTCATGGGGTTCGCCGCCAGCATGGGCCAGTTCCTGGCCTGCGTCGGCGCCCCAGGGAAGCGCTACAGCCTCCCGCACGCGCGCATCATGATGCACCAGCCCAGCGGGGGGCTCGGCGGGACCGCCGCCGACATCGCCATCCAGGCGGAGAACCTCGCGCACACCAAGCAGACCATGGTGCGGCTGATCGCCCGGCACACCGGGCAGTCGGAGGAGACCATCTCCCGGGACCAGCACCGCGACGCCTGGTTCACCGCGGAGGAGGCCAGGGACTACGGGTTCGTCGACCACGTGGTCGCGTCCGTGGCCGAGGTCGACGGCGGCGGCATCCGGCTGGGCACGCACGCCCCCGGCTTCGCCACGGGCACGGCGAGGGGAACCCGATGAGCGGGCGGTACACGGTGCCGATGGTCGTGGAGCGCACGCCCCACGGCGAGCGGTCCTTCGACGTCTTCAGCCGGCTGCTGTCGGAGCGGATCGTCTTCCTGGGCACCCCGATCGACGACGACGTCGCGAACGTGGTCATGGCGCAGATGCTCCACCTCGACTACGAGTCCAGCGACGCCGACATCCAGCTGTACATCAACTCGCCGGGCGGCTCGAACACCGCGCTGACGGCGGTCTACGACACCATGCGGTTCGTGCGCGCCGACGTCGCCACGGTGTGCATGGGCCAGGCGGCCTCCGCGGCGGCGGTGCTCCTCGCGGCGGGCGCGCCCGGCAAGCGGCTCGCGCTGGAGCACGCGCGGGTCCTGCTGCACCAGCCCTCGGGCGAGGGCCAGGGCGTCGCCGCCGACCTGGAGATCCAGGCGGGCGAGATCCTGCGGGTGCGCTCGCAGGTGGAGGAGATCCTGGCGCGGCACACGGGGCAGACGGTGGAGCGGCTGCGCGCCGACACCGACCGGGACAAGATCTTCACCGCGCAGCAGGCCAAGGAGTACGGCCTGGTGGACGGGATCATCACCACCCGCCAGGTCGCACCGGAGGCCGTCGGCGCGTCCTGAGGGGCCGTGGGCCCGGGGCCCGGCGGGCGTGCCGCCGTCCCCGGGGCCTCCCGGCGCCGGTCCGCGCGGACCGGGCCCCGCACGGACCGGTCGCCCCGGACGCGCTCCGCCCCCCGACCTCGTCGGGGGGCGGAGCAGGGCCGCTGCGCGGCCGGGGAGAGCGAAGAGCGGCTGGGCCCGCGGCGGCCCCACCGCGGGCCGCTACGCGGCCAGGGAGAGGACCACCCCGGCCTGGTGGGCGGGGGCGGCGACGGGGGCGGCCGGCGCGCGCCGGAAGTCGCCCGGGCCGGAGCGTGTTCGCGTGAGCGGGACCATCACGGTCCGCTCGTACAGTGCGGCGAGCACGTCGGCCATGCTGAGGCCGAGGGAGCGGTAGACGGCGGCGAGGACCTCGGAGGAGGCCTCCTTGCGCCCGCGCTCGATCTCGGACAGGTAGGGGAGGGAGACCTGGGCGTCCTCCGCCACCTCGCGCAGGGTCCGGCCCTGCTCGGTCCGGGTCCGTCGCAGGAGGTCGCCGATGAGGTCCCGCATGAGCGGTTCCGGCGGTTCCTCGGCGCGGTGACCCCTCCGGGCCTCGTCCAGGGAGCGTAGGACGTCGGTCATCGGGTCCTCCCGGTGGGTGAGCGGTGGTCTCCTCCGAGCGTACGCCGCGCCCGGCGCGGCCGGGAGGCGCACGGCGCCCTTCTGCGGAAGGCAGAACCGGCCGGGGACGGACGCGCCACCGCGCCCGGGGACCCTCCGGCGTCTCCCCGCCGCCCCCGCCGCCCCCGGCCCCGGGGGCGGCGGGACGCCCGCCGTCCGGGCCGCGCACGGCCCTCCCCCGGCCTCAGGGGCGGGCGATGCGGTCGACCACCCCGTGCACCCCGGCGCGGACCCGCTCCTCGGACATCCCGCGCCCCTGGCGCTGGTGCGCGTGGAGCGCGGCCTCCAGGGGGGTGAGCAGGGCGTCCGCCAGGTAGGCGTGGTCGGCGTCCGGGCGCAGTTCCGCGACCAGGGAGACCAGGTGCGCGTGGTGGGCGGCGTAGGCCCCGCTCCGGTAGCGGGCCCGGGGAGAGGCGGTCTCGGCGACGGCGAGGAGTTCGGCCTGGGCCTCCAGGCGGTCGACGAAGGCGTCGGCGAAGGCGTGCAGCCGTTCAAGGGGCGGCGCTCCCGGCCCGAGGGGCGGCGGGCCTTCGAGGAAGCCCCTCTGGAACTCGTACTCCTGGGAGTCGACCATCGCGTGGGTGAGCCCGGCCAGGTCGCCGAAGCGCCGGTAGACCGTGCCCACCCCGGTGCCCGCGCGGGCCGCCACGGCCTCCAGGGTGAGGCCCTCCGTGCCGTGTTCGGCGTGGAGTTCGCGTGCGGCGGCGAGGAGGGCCCGGCGGTTGCGGGCGGCGTCGGCGCGCTCGGGGCGCGCCGCTCCGGCCATGGGGAGCGTCCGGCGCCGCGGCGCGGGGCCGCTCACGGGGCCGCCTGCGGGGGTTCCTGGTGACCTGCGAACACGCGGCGAGTATAGCCAGAACCCCGCCACCCCCTTGTAAGTGGAAAAAATTCCACTTAGTATCGGCCGCACGGGGAACCCTCCCCGGACACACACCACCCCCAGCAACGCACCAGGGAGCCGACATGGCCCACGACAGCACACGGAGTCCCCTCGCCGGACGGGTCGCGCTCGTCACGGGCGGCAGCCGCGGGATCGGCGCCGCGATCGTCCGCAGGCTGGCCGCCGACGGCGCCGACGTGGCGTTCACCTACCTGAACGCGCGGGAGCGCGCCGAGGCGCTGGTCCGCGACGCCGAGGCGGCCGGGGTCCGCGCCCTCGCGGTCCGCGCCGACTCCGCCGAACCGGACCGGATCCGCGAGGCGGTCGACCTCGTCCACGCGCGCCTGGGCGGACCGGACATCCTGGTGAACAACGCGGGGATCGCCGTCTTCGGCCCCTTCGGCGACGCCACCGTGGCCGAGTTCGACCGGTCGATGGCCGTCCACGCCCGCGCCGCGTTCGTCGCCGCCCAGGCCGCCGTCCGGCACATGGGGCCGGGGGGCAGGATCATCGGCGTCGGGACCAACCTGAGCGAGCGCGCCTCCCTCCCGGAGGCCACCCTGTACACGACGAGCAAGGCGGCCCTGGTGGGGCTGACCCGTTCGCTGGCCCGCGAGCTGGGCCCCCGGGGGATCACCGTGAACCTCGTCCACCCGGGGTCCACCGACACGGAGATGAACCCGGCCGACGGCCCCGGCGCGGACGCCGAGCGCGCGCTGACCGCCCTGGGGCGCTACACCGACCCGGAGGACGTGGCGGCGTCGGTGGCCCACCTGGCCGGGCCGGGCGGGCGGAGCATCACGGGGACGTCGATCCTGGTCGACGCCGGGGCCAACGCGTGAGCGCGCCGCACCCTTCCGAGTGGCTCCCTCTCCCCTGGGCGCTGCTCCTGGCCGCCGCCGCCCTGGAGGTGGTGTGGGCGCTGGCGATGAAGGAGTCGCACGGCTTCTCCCGGCTCTGGCCGAGCGCCCTGGCGGTGGGCGCCGCCGCGACCAGCTTCACGCTGCTGTCCCTGGCGCTGCGCGACCTGCCCGTCGGCACGGCGTACGCGGTGTGGGTCGGGCTCGGCGCGGCCGGGGTGGTCCTGGCCGGGATCGCGCTCCTCGGCGAGGCCGTCAGCCCGCTGCGGATCGGCTTCGTCGTGCTGATCCTGGCCGGCGTCGCGGGTCTGCACCTCGTGGAGGGGGCGGCGCCGCCCTCGCGGGAGGGGTCGCCGGAGGCCTCCGGCGACCGGGGCTGACCGCGGCCCCGCGCGGAGGGGCGGGTCCGCCGACCGCGGGCGGCGGCCGGCGCCCGTCGGGTCCGCCGACCGCGGGTCAGGTGTCGTCCACCGCCGCTCGCAGGTCCCGCAGGAGCGTGAGCACGACGGGTCGCAGCGAAGGCCTTATGGCGTCGAAGACCTGCCGCTGCTTGCGCTCCATCTCCTTGCGCCGGATGGCGAGGACCCGCTCACCCTCCTCCGTGAGCGCCACCACCGTGCTGCGCTCGTCCCGCTCCGAGCGGCGGCGCGCCATCATGCCCTTGCGCTCCAGCTGTTGGATCATGCGGGTGGCGGAAGGAGAGGAGACGCCCACGATCTGGGCGACGGCGCCCACACTCGGGTTGTCCATGCCCCGCACCGCCTCCATGAGCAGGGCCTGCGTCAGAGTGAGTTCTTCGGCACCCCGGTGTCCGTGGCCGCTGCGCGAGCGCGCGTGTATGGCCGCGTTGATCAGTTCGGTCCAGGCACGCTGGAACTCTTCGAGCTCGGCACTTGGCTGCTCGGCACTTGGCTCGTGGGTCTCGTCGGGCACGAAACGGTCCTCGCAGGCTGGGCGGGCGCCGCGGGTCCTCCGACCCGCGCGGTGGTTTGACGTTTGTGTAGTCTAACTATTAAATAGCTTAGGCACGCAAGTTCATAAGCATCCATGCCCCCACAAACCGTAGCGACACCCCGTCCACGCGTCCGCTTGTGGACGACGAGGACCGCCGCTGGGGGCAGTGGACGTCCGCCCGGCACCGGGCGGGCCCGGACCGGTCCGGGAGGGGCGCATTGACAACAGTGCTGATCGCGCATTTCATCGCAGCGGCGATCGCACCCTTACTGGTACGCCAGTGGGGCCGCAACGCGTTCTTCGCCCTCGCCGTCGTCCCCGGCGCGTCCACCGTCTGGGCCCTCTTCCAGACCCCCGCCGTCCTGCGCGGCGGCGAGCTCTCGGCCTCCGTGGAGTGGGCCCCCGAGTTCTCGCTCAGGCTCGGCCTGTACATGGACACGCTCGGGCTGGTCATGACGCTCATCGCCGCCGGCGTGGGCACGCTGATCCTGGTCTACTGCGCCCGCTACTTCAACGACTCCGAGCCCGGCCTGGGCCGCTTCGCCGGGGTGTTCGTCGCCTTCGCCGGGGCCATGCTCGGCCTGGTCCTGGCCGACGACCTCATCCAGCTCTTCGTGTACTGGGAGCTGACCACGGTCTTCTCCTACCTCCTCATCGGGCACAACACGGAGCTCAAGGAGAGCCGCCGCTCGGCGATGACGGCCCTGACCGTCACCACCTTCGGCGGCCTGGCCATGCTGGTCGGCATGATCATCCTCGGCGAGACCGCCGGGACCTACGTGATCTCCGAGCTCGTCGCCGCCCCGCCCTCGGGAACCCTGGTCGAGGTCGCCCTCGCCCTCGTGATGGTCGGCGCGATGTCCAAGTCGGCGCTCTTCCCGTTCAGCCTGTGGCTGCCCGCCGCCATGCGCGCGCCCACGCCGGTCTCCGGCTACCTGCACGCCGCGGCGATGGTCAAGGCCGGCGTCTACCTGGTCGCCCGGCTCACCCCGGCCTTCCCCGACTCCGCCGTCTGGACCTGGTCGGCGCTGTTCTTCGGCGTGCTCACCATGCTGCTCGGGGGCTGGAAGGCGCTGCGCCAGTACGACCTCAAGCTCGTCCTGGCCTACGGCACCATCAGCCAGCTCGGCTTCCTCATCGTCCTGCTCGGCGCGGGCACCCGGGCCGCGGCCCTCGCCGGCGTGTCCATGCTCATCGCGCACTCGCTGTTCAAGGCGCCGCTGTTCCTCGTGGTCGGCATCATCGACCACAGCACCGGCACCCGCGACCTGCGTGAGCTGTCCGGCCTGCGCACCTCCATGCCCGGGACCTTCTGGATCTCGGTCCTGGCGCTCGCCTCGATGGCGGGCCTGCCCCCCACTCTCGGTTTCGCCGCGAAGGAGCTCGCCTTCGGCGCCTTCACGGAGGGCGGTCCCTTCGACACCGCCGTCCTCGTCGGCATCGTCACCGGCTCCGTCCTCACGGTCGCCTACAGCCTGCGCTTCCTGTGGGGGGCGTTCGCCGTCAAGGAGGACGTCCCGGACACCCCGGTGCACGCCCCCGGAGCTCTCTTCCTGGCGCCCGCCGCGGCCATGGCCGCGCTCGGCCTCCTGGGCGGACCCCTCTCCCACGCGCTCGACGTCCTCCTCGCCCGCTACGCGGACACGGTGCCCCTCGCACCCGGCGCGTACGCCACGCACCTGGCGCTGTGGCACGGTTTCGAGCTCCCCCTCCTGCTGTCCGCCGTCTGCGTCGCGGTCGGCCTCGTGCTGTTCTACTTCCGCCACCAGGTCGTGTGGATCGGCACCCGCACCTCCTTCGTCGACCCCGACCGGGTCTACCGGCGGATGCTCGCGGCCCTGGAGAACCTGGCGCTCCAGGTCACCGGACGGACCCAGCGCGGTTCGCTGCCGGTCTACCTCGGCACCGTCCTGGTCTCCCTGGTCGTCGCCGCGGGCTGGTGGATGGTCAGCGGCCGCATCTGGGAGGGGCCGCACCCCGAGGTGCGCCTGTGGGACACCCCGGTCCAGGTCATCCCGGCGGTGATCGTCGCCGGGACGGCCCTGCTGGCCCTGTTCGTGCGGCGGCGGCTGTTCGCGGTGATCCTCGTGGGCACCGGCGGCTACGGCATCGCCGCCCTCTTCTACCTGATGGGCGCGCCGGACATCGCGCTCACGCAGTTCCTGGTGGAGACCGTCAGCCTGGTGGTCTTCGTCCTGGTCCTGCGCCGGCTGCCCTCCCTCTTCTCGGCGCCCGCGCTGCGCGGCCGCCGGGTGTGGAACATGGCCATCGGCGCCGCCACCGGCATCCTGGTCGCCACGATGACCTGGTTCGCCCTCGCCGCGCGGCAGGCGCCCTCGGTCTCCGAGGGGTACCCCGCCGCCGCCGAGGAGGCCGGCGGGTACAACATCATCTCGGTGCTGCTGGTCGACGTCCGCGCGTGGGACACCATGGGCGAGATCTCGGTGCTCGCCGCCGCGGCCGCCGGCGTCGCGAGCCTCATGTTCGTGCGCCGCCGGGCACAGCCCCGCAAGGCTCCGGGCGGCGTGATGGCGGTGTCCGTCACCAAGTCCCCGGAGCCCGCCGGCGATCGGAGCAGCATCGACCTGGGCGAGCTGCGGATGGCGCCGGACAGCATGCACATCAAGCCCAGGTGGAACAACGCCTGGCTGCCGGGCGCGGACGCCCTGCCCACCGAGCGCCGGTCGGTCATCTTCGAGGTCGTCTCGCGCTTCCTCTTCCCGGTGATCATGGTGATCTCCGTGTACCTGCTGCTCACCGGCCACACGGCGGTCGGCGGCGGGTTCGCGGGCGGCATCGTCGCCGGGCTGGCGTTCATCGTCCGCTACCTCGCCGGAGGCCGGTTCGAGCTGTACGCCACGGCGTGGGTGCAGCCGGGGGCCCTGATCGGCGCCGGGCTGGCGCTGGCCACCGGCACGGCGCTGGGCGGGGCGATCTTCGGCACCGACGTCCTCGCGGGAGGGGACGCCTACATCGACCTCTGGATCCTGGGCGAGGCCCATGTCACCGTGTCCATGATCTTCGACATCGGCGTGTACCTGCTGGTGATCGGCCTGATCCTGGACATCCTGCGCAGCCTCGGCGCCCGTATCGACGAACAGATCGAGAGGGACGCCGCACACGCGGAAGAGGACGCCAGGGCAGACGCGCTGGCCCGGGCCGAGGAGGTCACCTCGTGAACGAGTCACCCAGCCTGATCCTCGTCGTCCTCGTCGGCGTGCTCGTCGCGGTGGGGGTGGTGCTCCTGCTGGAGCGCAGCCTCACCCGTGTGCTGCTCGGCTTCATCGTGATGAGCAACGGCGTCAACCTGATGATCCTGTCGATGGCGGGGGAGGCCGGCGAGCCGCCGATCCTGTGGCTGTCCGAGCCGGAGGAGATGACCGATCCGCTGCCGCAGGCGATGATCCTGACGGCGATCGTCATCACCCTCGGCATCACCGCGTTCCTGCTGGCGATGGCGTACCGGAACTGGCAGCTCGAGGGCAACGACGAGGTCCAGGACGACGCCGAGGACATCAGGATCGTGCAGGGCGAGGGCCGACGCGCGGTGCGGCAGCGCTTCGCCAAGGAGCGCCGCAGGCTCCAGGCCGACATCCGCCGCCAGCGCGCCGAGCTCCAGGCGACCATCGCCGCCGCCGACGCCCAGGAGCTGGCCGAGCAGGCCCGCATCAAGGCGGAGATCGCGGCGGCCCAGGCCGAACTGGCCCGCTACGAGGTCGAGGCCGAGGAGAGCGGGCCGGACGAGCGGTCGCAGGAGACCATGCGCAGGCTCACCGACCGCACGGAGAGCATGACCGCCCAGGTGCAGGAGCTTCGCGGGCGCATCCGCCTGGGACGCAGGCGGCTGCGCGAGCACCGCCGCGCCGACCGGGCCGCCGAGCGCGAGCTGTGGCGCGAGCTGCGCCGCCGCATCCGCTCGCAGCGGCGCCAGGCGCGCCAGACCATGTCGGCCGAGCGCGAGCGCCTGGCCCGCGCCGAGGACAGCGACCTGCAAGGGAGTGACTGATCATGGATGGGGAATACCTCGTCGGTTTCGTGCACTACCTCATTCCCCTGCCGGTGGTGCTCCCGCTGTTCGCGGCCGGGGTCAAGCTGGCCCTCGGCATCCGCTGGCCGCGGGTCCAGCAGTGGCTGAGCGTCATCTCGCTGGCCCTCGTGCTGGTCATCGGGTTCGCGCTGATGCTGGGCGCCTACGAGTTCGGACCGCAGGCCGTGCAGGTGGGCGGCTGGGACGCGCCCATCGGCATCACCCTGGTCGCCGACCAGCTGTCCGCCCTGATGGTGACGGTCTCGGCGGCGATCACGCTCGCCGTGCTCGTCTACTCGATCGGCCAGGGCATGGCGGGCAAGGCCGAGGTCGCGCCGCTGTCGGTGTACCAGCCGACCTACCTGATCCTGGTGGCCGGCGTCTCCAACGCCTTCCTCGCCGGTGACCTGTTCAACCTGTACGTCGGGTTCGAGATCCTGCTGACCGCCAGCTACGTGCTGCTGACCCTGGGCGGCACCCAGTCGCGGATGCGGGCGGGCGCCATCTACGTGGTCGTGTCGCTGGTGTCGTCGGTGCTGTTCCTGATCGCCATCGCGCTGATCTTCGGGGCCACCGGCACGGTCAACATGGCGCAGCTCGCCGAGCGCCTCCCGGAGATCTCCCCCGACCTCAGGGTCGTCCTCCAGGTGATGCTGCTGTTCGCGTTCGGCATCAAGGCGGCGGTCTTCCCGCTGGCCGCCTGGCTCCCCGACTCCTACCCGACCGCCCCCGCGCCGGTCACGGCGGTGTTCGCGGGCCTGCTCACCAAGGTGGGCGTGTACGCGATCATCCGCGCCCAGACGCTCTTCTTCCCGGGCCAGGTCCTCAACGACCTGCTCATGTGGGTGGCCCTGGCCACCATGATCATGGGCATCCTCGGCGCGGTCGCGCAGACCGACATCAAGCGTCTGCTGTCGTTCACGCTGATCAGCCATATCGGCTACATGCTGTTCGGCGTGGCGCTCGGCAGCGAGCACGGCCTGGCCGGAGCGGTGTTCTACGTGGCGCACCACATCACCGTGCAGACGACGCTGTTCCTGGTCACGGGGCTCATCGAGCGCCGGGGCGGGTCGACGTCGCTGGACCAGCTGGGCGGGCTGGGTCGGATCGCGCCGGTGCTGGCGGTCCTGTTCTTCATCCCCGCGATGAACCTGGGCGGCATCCCGCCGCTGTCCGGCTTCCTGGGCAAGATCGGCCTGCTCCAGGCCGGTGTGGAGGCGGGCACGCCGCTCTCCTACACGCTGGTCGGGGCCTCGGTCCTCACCAGCCTCCTGACCCTGTACGTGATCGCGCGGGTGTGGAACTACGCGTTCTGGCGGACGCCCTCCGAGGGCATGGTGGCCGAGCCCGGCACCGTGCTGGAGGACGTCGAGGCCGACGACGCGTCGACCGCGGCCCTGGGGCCGGGCGAGGCGGTCGGCCCGTCCTCCCGACTCGGCGACACCTCGACCCTGGCGGGCCCGGTCGTGACGTCCGTGGTCCTGCCCAAGAGCATGGTCGGCGCCACGGTCGCGCTGGTCGCGTTCGGCCTGGCCCTGACCGTGTTCGCGGGCCCGCTGATCCACTACTCCTCGGAGGCGGCGGTGGAGCTGATGGCCCGGACCCCGTACGTCGAGGCGGTTCTCGGAGGCACCCGGTGATCGACCTGAAGGCGAAGAAGAGGATGGGTCTGGCCGCACTGCGGCGGCGCCTGGGCAAGGTCCAGGTCCCGGTGGCGCTCGGCATGACCCTGGTGTGGCTCCTGCTGTTCGACGGCTTCCGGCTGCGCTTCGAGTCCCTCGGCCTGCTGGTCCTGGGGTTCCTGGTGTCGGTCGTGATCATGCTGGTCTTCCCGCTGCCGCCGATCACCCCGGGGTTCCGGTTCCGGCCGGTGTACCTGGTCCGCATGCTCGTGTACGTGTTCGGCAAGATGGCCGTGGCCAGCTTCCGGGTGACGGTGCAGACCCTCTCCCCCGGCCCCGTGCGCAGCTCGGTGGTCGCGGTGCCGCTGCGCACCGAGGCCGACCTCATGCTGGTGTGCACGGCGATCGCCAGCTCGATCATCCCCGGCAGTGTGATCGTCGAGGTCTCCCAGCCGAACCACATCCTGTACGTGCACCTGCTGGGCGCGGACGACGAGAAGGGCATCGAGGCCGGCCGGGAGGACATCTGGAAGCTGGAGGAGCGGATCGTGATGGCTTTGGGCACCCGTGAGGACGTCGACGCGCTCCGTGCCGGACCGACCGTCGACGACCGGAGGGAGGACGCGTGAACATCCTGTGGATCGCCATCGGCCTCCTGCTCGGGGCGGCCGTCCTGCTGGGCGTGACCCGTATGGTGATCGGCCCCAGCATCCTGGACCGGGCGCTGTCCGTGGACGTGCTGCTCGCCTCGGCGCTGACCGGTATCGGCGCCTACGCGGCCTTCCACCGCGACCCGACGGTCCTGCCGACCCTGCTGGTGCTGTCGCTCCTGGGCTTCATCGGCTCGATCAGCATCGCCAAGTTCGTCGCCCGCCGCCCGGAGGAGCACGTGGCCACGCCGACCGAGCCCCCGGCCCCGGCCCCTGAGGAAGGGGGTTCGTCATGAGCGACCAGGTCGTCGCCGTCCTGGACTGGATCGCGATCCTGTGCCTGCTGGCCGGGGCGCTGCTCTCCCTCGTCGCCGGGGTGGGCCTGATCCGCTTCCCCGACCTGCTCTCCCGCATGCACACCGCGGCGAAGCCGCAGGTGCTGGGGCTCCTGCTGGTCCTGGTCGGGATCGGCATCCGGCTGATCCCGGAGGAGACCAACGTGTTCAACATCGGGACGCTGATCCTGGTGGGCCTGTTCCAGGTGGTGACGGTCCCCGTGGCCGGCCACATCGCCGCCCGGGTGGCCTACCGGACCGGGCGGGTCCACGCGGACCTGATCGTCCGCGACGAGCTGGCCGAGCGGCTGGCCGCCAAACGCCGGGCCGACGGCGGCGGGGGGCCTCCCGAGACACGGGCCTGAGCCGGGGGGACCCGGTCCGCGCCGGAGAGGGGAACGGCCGGGGGAGGAGGTCCTCCCCCGGCCGTTCCGCGTGCCGCCGCCCACCGCGCCCCAGCGGGCGGCCGCGCGTGCGCGCGGACCGGGGTCCGCGCGCACGGGTCACCGTGCGGGGCGTTCGGCCCCGCCGTCGGTCATCAGCCTCGACCGGACGAGGAACCGGCGGCCGGTCGGCGCCTCCAGGGAGAAGCCCGCGCCCCGCCCCGGGACGACGTCGATGGTCAGGTGGGTGTGGCTCCACACCGCGAACTGCGAGCGGGACATCCACACCGGCACCGGTTCGGGCGTGCCCGCGTCCAGGTCGCCCAGGTGGACGTCCGAGTCGCCCGTGCGGAACTCCCCCGCCGGGTAGCACATCGGCGAACTGCCGTCGCAGCACCCGCCGGACTGGTGGAACATGAGCGGCCCGTGTTCGTCGCGCAGCTCGCGGAGCAGGGCCGCGGCCTCCTCGGTGACGGCGACCCGCTCCACCTCCCCGCCGCTGCCGGGGGCGCCCATCAGAAGAGCCCCGCCGCCTGGTCCGAGTAGCTGACCAGCAGGTTCTTCGTCTGCTGGTAGTGGTCGAGCATCATCTTGTGGTTCTCGCGCCCGATGCCCGACTGCTTGTAGCCGCCGAACGCGGCGTGCGCGGGGTAGGCGTGGTAGTTGTTCACCCACACGCGGCCGGCCTGGATGTCGCGGCCCGCGCGGTAGGCGGTGCTGCCGTCGCGCGTCCACACCCCCGCCCCCAGCCCGTACAGGGTGTCGTTGGCGGTCTTGACGGCGTCGTCGTAGCCGTCGAAGCGGGCGACGGACACCACCGGGCCGAAGATCTCCTCCTGGAAGACGCGCATGCCGTTCTGCCCCGCGAACACGGTCGGGGCCATGTAGTAGCCGCCGGAGAGGTCGCCGCCGAGGTCGACCCGCTCGCCCCCGGCGAGCACCTCGGCGCCCTCCCGCCGGGCGATGTCGACGTAGGAGAGGATCTTCTCCATCTGGTCGTTGCCCGCCTGCGCGCCGAGCATGGTGCCGGTGTCGAGCGGGTCGCCCTGCACGATCCGGCCGACCCGCTCCAGGGCGTCGCCCATGAACTTGTCGTAGAAGGAGTCCTGCACGAGCGCGCGGGAGGGGCAGGTGCACACCTCGCCCTGGTTGAGGGCGAACATCGCGAAGCCCTCCAGCGCCTTGTCGTAGAACGCGTCCTCGGCCGCGGCGACGTCGGCGAAGAAGAGGTTGGGGCTCTTCCCGCCCAGCTCCAGGGTGACCGGGACGAGGTTCTCCGACGCGTACTGCATGATCAGGCGCCCGGTGGTGGTCTCGCCGGTGAAGGCGACCTTGCGCACCCGGGGGCTGGCGGCCAGCGGCTTCCCCGCCTCCACGCCGAAGCCGTTGACGACGTTGAGCACGCCGGGCGGCAGCAGGTCGGCGACCAGCCCGACCAGGAGCATGATGGACGCCGGGGTCTGCTCGGCGGGCTTGAGGACCACGGCGTTGCCCGCGGCGAGCGCGGGCGCCAGCTTCCAGGTGGCCATGAGCAGGGGGAAGTTCCACGGGATGATCTGCGCGACCACGCCCAGGGGCTCCTGGAAGTGGTACGCGACGGTGTCGCCGTCGATCTGGGAGTTGTGCCCCTCCTGCGCGCGGATCGCCCCGGCGAAGTAGCGGAAGTGGTCCACGGCCAGCGGGAGGTCGGCGGCCAGGCACTCGCGCACGGGCTTGCCGTTCTCCCAGGACTCCGCGACGGCCAGCCTCTCCAGGTTGTCCTCGATCCGGTCCGCGATGCGGTGGAGGACGAGGGCCCGCTCGGCCGGAGAGGTGCGGCCCCAGGCGGGGGCGGCCCCGTGGGCGGCGTCGAGCGCGAGCTCGACGTCCTCCGCACCGCTGCGCGCGACCTCCGTGAAGGTCTGCCCGGTGACGGGCGTGGGGTTCTCGAAGTAGCGGCCCCGCACGGGCGCGACCCAGTCGCCGCCGATCCAGTTGTCGTAGCGCGGCGCGTACTCGACGATGCTCCCCGGCTGTCCGGGGGGAGCGTAGACCGCCATGGTGGCCTCCTTCTTCGGTGGGGCGCCGGTGGTGCGGCCGGCGCCCGCTTCCGAGGGGTCTGGGGCCGGTGACGCTAGTCACGGCGACGTTGCGACCACGTTGCGGGAGCGGGGCGGGCCGGGAGCGGGGCGGGGGCGGGGCGGGCCGGGAGCGGGGCGGGGGCGGGGCGGGTTCAGCCGCCGAGCCAGCGCAGCCTTCCCCGGAGGGCGGCGTGGCGTGGGGACCCGGGGTCGAGGGAGCGCAGCGCCGCGGTGACCACCCGGGGGTCGTCGCGCCACTCGGGGTCCTCCGACCAGGCCAGGAGCACGCTCGGCGGGGCGTTGGCCCCGAGCACCTCGCACACCTCCGCCTGGAGGGCGTCGCGGATCTCCGCCACCCCCGGCGCCTCCGACCGGGGCAGGACCGGTCCGGCGTAGACCTCCAGCGCCCTCCGGTAGGAGCCCTCGGCCAGGTGGCGCCGGACCTCGTCGATGTCGGTGGACGGCGGGCGGAGCAGGCGGTAGGGGCGTGACGCGAGCAGGCCGGGGCCGAGCAGGCGGCGCAGCCGCGACATCTCCGCGCGGACGGTGACCGGGGAGGCGTCGTGCTCGTTCAGCCGCGCCCCGAGCGCCTCACCGGTGAGGCCGCGCGGACTGCGGGCGAGCAGGAGGAGGATCTCGGAGTGGCGGACGCTCAGCTCCGCCTCCCGGCCGTCGAGGGCGACCAGGGCCCCGGCGCGGCCCAGGACCCGCAGCGCGGGGCCCGCCGACGGACCCCGTCCCGGGGGAGGCGCGGGACGGGCGCCGACGGCCTCCCGCACACCCGGGGCGCGGTGCGCGCCGCGGTCCCCGGGCGCGGTCCGGGAGCGCGGAGGGCGCGCGCCGAGGCGCAGGGCCCGCAGCTCCATCTCCACCGCGGCGGCGGCCGTCCGCACCAGGGCGAGGGCCTGCGGGGAGGCGAGGTGGTCCTCGCCCGTGATGTCGAGGACGCCCAGGACCTCGCCGGTGCAGGGGTCGTGGAGGGGCGCGGCCGAGCAGCTCCAGCGCTGCACGCCCCTGGAGAAGTGCTCGCTCGCGAACACCTGGACCTCGTGGTCGAGGGCCAGGGCGGTGCCGGGCGCGTTGGTCCCCGCGGACCGCTCGTGCCAGTTGGCGCCCTCCACGAAGCACATGTCCTCCGCGCTGTCGCGCAGCCGGCGGTCGCCCTCCACCCACAGCAGGCGTCCCGCGGCGTCGCCGACCGCGACGATCTGCGGACCGGGCGCGGTGTCGACCAGGAGCCGGCGCAGCAGCGGCATGGCGGCGGCCAGCGGGTGGGCGGCGCGGTGGTCGCGCAGGGCGTGCCCGGCGAGCTCGATCCGGGGCACGGTGGTGTCGGGGTCGACGCCGTGCAGGACGCTGCGCCTCCAGGACTCGCCGACGACCGCCCGGACGGGGCCGCTGACCCGGCCGGAGCCGGTGAAGCGCTCGTGTGCGGCGGCCACGTCGCGGCGCACGGCCTCGGGGTCGGTGTCCCACGACCACGCGTTCCACGTCCCGGACATCACGGCGCTCCCCTTCGTCGAGACGACGGCGGACCGTGCCGGCGGACCGCCCCGACACCCCGATTGAAGCCGCGCCCGCCCCTCCTGACAAGTGGTTCCGCGAGAACGGACGGAGGTCCGTCCCGGTCCGGGCAGCAGGGCCCTGGGCGGAGGAAAGCGGCCCGGGACGGTTCGGGGGCCCGGACGTGCGCGTGCCGGCCGTCGTGCCGCCCCGCGCACGGCGGATGCGGCGGGCGTCCGGGCGGGATCCCCGCAGGCAGCGGCCCTGGACGGCGGAACGCGGCGGCCCGCCGCCGTCCGGACGTCCACGCTCCGTCGTCGCCCGGTGGCACAATACGGGCCATGTCCTCTCCCCCTTCCCCCTCCTCTCCCCCGGCGCCGCACGGCGCGGGCGAGCCCCCGGTCCGACCGTCCCGGGGCGGTCCCGCCTCCCCCGAGCCCGCGCTGCGCCCCGGCAAGCACTGGTACTGGGTGGGCGGCCTGATCTTCCCGGCCACCCTCCTCTTCGGCGTCCTCCTCCTCTCGGGCGAGGAGGACACGCCGCCGGAGATCTTCTTCGGGATCGTGACGCCGGTGCTCGGCTTCATCGCGAGCCTGGTCGTCCTCCTGGTCGTCTTCCTGGTGCGCGCCGGCCGGGAGGCGGCGCTCCGCCGGGCGCGGTACCCGCACCCGTACCCGCCCCAGGGGGCGGTCGCCCACGGAGGGCCCGCCGCGCACGGGGCGTACGGCGCAGGCCCGGTCCACGCGGGACCGCCGCCTCCCCCGTTCCGTCCCCGGATCGACCGGAGGGCGATCCGCCCCCGCCCCCGGTGGTTCTGGATCGGCGGGCTGTGCGTCCCCGGGGGCATCGCGGCCGGGGCCCTCGCCATGTGGGCGATGACGGCCTCGGGCAGTGCGCTCCCGGACTTCGCCGGACAGGTCGAGTCCCGCGGCGAGATCGCCTTCGAGGCGGCCGAGGGCGAGGACGGCGCCTGGGGGCTGTGGGTGTCGCCCGGCGACGCCTCCCACCACTACGACTGCACGGTGGAGGGGAGCGACCCGGCCGACCACCCCTTCAGCTTCCCCGGCCTCTCCTACGAGTCCGACGGCTGGAGGCTGGTCGACGCCATCGACACCCCGGTCCCGGGCGAGTACACGCTCGTCTGCGACGGGGACCCGGGCGTCTCCTACGCGGTGGGCGACATCGCCACGGCGGAGGCCGCGAACTCCCGCCGGGACTCCGGGCTCTGGGCCCTGCTGCTGCTGTCCCTGGCGGGGATCGTCGCCGGACCGGTCGTCATCGTCGTGACGGCGGTCAGGCGGGGCCGGAGCGAGGCCCGCCTGCGCGAGGAGGCGGGGCGGGAGGCGCACGGCGCCTCCGACGGACGGCCCGGCCCGGCCGCACCCCCCGGCCCCCCGCCCGGTCCTGCGGCCGGAGGCGGCGCGGACCCGCGCTACCGGGACCACGGCATCACCATCGTCCCCCCCGACCCGGAGGGCCGGCCGCGGCCGGAGTGACGTCGGCGGGGCCGGAGGGCCTTCTCCGGCCCGGGCGTCGTTTCCCGTCCGGAGGTGCGAGGGCGGCCGGGCGCCGGCGCCGCACCCCGGCGCCCGGGTCCCTCCTCGCCGCGCCGGGAGCCCCGCCACGGCGTGGAGCGGCCCGGCGCCCGAGTCCCTCCCCTGGAGTCCCCTCCCTTCCGGGACCGTGCGCGCGGCCGGCCTCAGGCGGGCCCGGGGCCGCGCCCGGCCGGGGGAGCGGGGGGCTCCTCGACCAGTGCGGCGAGCGCGATGGTCATCGCCACCCGCGCCTCCGGGTCGTCCAGCGGCAGGTCCGCGACCCCGCCCATGCGGCGCAGCCGGTACCGCACCGTGTTCGGGTGCAGGTCCAGCTCCTCCGCGGCCCGTCCCAGGTCGCCGTGCGCGTACAGCCACGCCCGCAGCGTGCGCGCGTAGTCCGTCCCGTGCGCGGCGTCGTGGCGCACCAGTTCCGCGACGGGGTTGCGGGTGGGCAGCCTGCCGGTCTCGGCCACCAGCCGCAGGCGGCGCAGCAGCACCGCGTGCCAGACGTCGTCGTAGACCACCGGCCCGGCGGTCCCCGGCGACCCCGGCCCCGCGGCCGGCGCCCCGCGCGCCCCGCTCCGCCCCGGGGGCGCCGTGCGCACCCCACGGCCGTGCAGGGTCAGGCACTCGTCCGCCTCCTGCCTGCTGGCCGGGAGTCCGGAGGGGTCGGCGGCGCCGCCCACGCCGGCGGCCACGCCCAGCTGGTCCGGCAGCCCGCGCACCGTCGACCGCACCCACTCCACCGCCGGCGAGGGGTCGTCCCCGCACGGCAGCACCGTGTAGACGGTCGTTCCGAGCAGGGTGCTGCGACCGGGACGCGACCACCCGAAACCCGTGGTGACCAGCTCGAACAGGTGCAGGATCGCCGCCTCCGGCTCGGTCCTGGCCCTCGCCTGGAACGCGATCACCCGCAGGCCCGTGGCGGGCAGGCCGAGGCGGCCGGCCGTCTGCGCCGGGTCCGCCGACCCCTCCAGCAGGTCGATCACCGACTCCGACTCCACCTGGCGTTCCAGGTCGCTGCTCACCCTCGCGCGCAGCATGTGCAGTCCCACGGTGTGCGCCCCCTCGCGCAGGGCGCGGGAGCGCCCGGCGTCCAGCGGGGCGTCGCACACCACCCACAGGGAGCCCAGGAGTTCGCGCCCCACGCGGATCGGCGCGGCCGTGCGCCCGCCCAGCCCGAGTTCGGGCACTCCGGGGACGAAGCGGGGCTCGGCGGAGGCCGCCAGCCCGGCGAACACCCCGTCGGCGTCGAGGCGTTCCCGGACCTCCTCCGGGGCCCTCCGGTCGATCACGGTGGCCCGGCGCACCCGGTCGGTGTCCCCCTGGGAGGCGGAGTAGGCGACGACGCGGGAGGAGCGGTCCTCGATCGTGACCGGTCCGCCGACCTCGGCCGCGACCGTGTCCGCGAGGGTGAACAGGTCGCTCGGCCCGCGTCCCGCCTCCGTCTCGCGGCCCTCCAGCACCAGGCCGTAGACGACGCCGGAGATCTGGCTCCAGGACACCGCGGGGTCGACGACGAGGAGGGCCAGCCCGCGCGCCCGGAGGTGTTCGCGCACGTCGTCCGCGGGGTCCGCGGCGGAGCGGAGGAGGACGACGGTGGCGCGCGCCTGCTCCGCGAGGCGGACCGCCTCGGCCGCGGAGTCCACCCCGACCGCGAGGAACGCGTCGCCCAGGGGCGGGGCGTCGTCGGTGGGATCGTGCATGGCGACGCTGCGCAGCTCCCTGCGGCGCAGGCCCTCGGCGCCCACCAGCCTGGCGCCGTACCCGCCCAGCACGTTGACGAGCCGGTCGAGGTTGATCATCTCCCGCTCCCCCTCCCACCACGATGTTGTCGGATCTCGACAAAACCAGGTCACGGGAATGTCGGCCCAGGATAACCCCGTCCCCCTCCGCCGTGGACACACTCGGTAATGAGCGGCAGCACCCCCCTCGCCGGCCCTCGCTGTGTTTCTCCACCCACGGACCGAGCCGTGGCGTGGGCCCGTGAAGACAAGGAACGTTCCATGACCAGGACCACCGACCGATGGATGACCAGGGAGGGCTACGAACGCCTCCAGGAGGAGCTGCGAGTGCTGCGCGGCCTCCCCGACGACGACCCGGACACCGCCGGGGCGGACGGGGGCGCGGGGAGCACTGTCCCCGCGCCCCGCTACATTCACGACCCGGCGGTGCGGCAGGCCCGCGTCCACACCATCGAGCGCCTGCTCAGCGAGGCCGTGGTGGACGAGGCCGCCCCCGACGACGGGATCGCGGCGCCGGGCAAGGTGCTCACCATCCGCTACGACGGCGAGGACGAGGCCGAGGAGTTCCTGCTGGGCCTGCGGGACGCGTCCGTCGCGGACCGGATGACGGTGTACTCGCCGGAGTCGCCGCTGGGGGCGTCCCTGCTGGGCGCCCGCCGGGGCGAGCGGCGCACGTTCACCTCTCCGCGCGGCGCGGTCATCGGGGTCACCCTGCTGGGCGCGGAACCGTACCGGGCCTTCGTGGCGGGCTGACGCCGGGCCCCATCGACCGGGCGGCCGCCCCCGGGAAAGCGGGCGACCGCCCCCAGGCCCGTCCGCCCGACTGGGAGGGCGGACGGGCCGACACGGGGGCGGCCCCTCCTCTCCGGAGGCGGGGCCGCCCCCGTTCCCATCCCACGGCCGCTCCCCCGCAGCCGCGCCGGCCTCCCGGCACGCGGCCGAGGACGCGCGAACCCTCCCGTGACGTGCGAACCCCCTGTACGGCCACGCGCCCGCCGGGGGACTCCGCCCCATAGGATGCGACGCATGGGCGAGGCTGCGGAAACGGTGTCGGAGGGGTCCGGCCCCGGCCGGACCCTGGTGCTGTCGGTCGGCCTGACACTGCTGTTCAACGCGGTGATCCTGCCCGAGTGGCTCCGCGCCCTCGACGGCGCCGGCTCCCCCGCCCTGCGCACGCTCGCCGCCGTCCTCGCGGCGGCCTACGTCGCCGGGTGCGCCGCGGCCGTCCCCCTGGCCCCGCGCCTGGGGAGCGGCGCACGCCACCTGGCCTGCGCCGCCCTGCTCCTGCTGGGCTGTGCGCTGTTCGCGGTCCTCGGGCTGCCGCACTCGTGGGTCCTCGTCTTCGGGCTCGCCGTCACCGCCGCGATCCTGCCCCTGCGCCCCACGCTGTGGGCCACCGTCCTCGCCGTGGTCGGCGTGACCGCCGTGGCGCTGGCCACCGGCCGGGTGGGCGAGCAGTTCGGCAACCTCGTCATCATCACCACCGTCACCGTCGCCACGGCCCTGGCCGTGCGGCTGGTGGAGGCCAACGCCGAGCTCCGCCGCGCCCGCGACCAGGCCGCGCAGCTCGCCGTCCTCCGGGAGCGCGAACGCTTCGCCCGCGACCTGCACGACCTGCTCGGCCACAGCCTCACGACCATCGTGCTCAAGGCCGGTGTGGGCCGCCGGATCCTCGAATCCACGGGTGACGCCGACCTGGCGGCGGCGGAGCTGCGGGACCTGGAGGACCTGGGCCGGCGGTCGCTGGCCGAGGTGCGCGCCGCTGTCTCCGGGTCGCGCCGGGTCACCCTGTCGGCCGAGCTCCTGCGCGCCGAGTCGGTGCTGCGCGCGGCCGGCGTCGCCCTCGAACTGTCGCCGGGCGCGAACCCCGCGGGCTCCGGGCCCGGCGGCCCGGCGGGACCGGCCGTCCTCCGCCGCGACGGGACCGGCGCCTCGGGCGGCGCCGACGGGGTCGACGAGGTCCTGGGGTTCGTGCTGCGGGAGGCGGTCACCAACGTGGTCCGCCACTCCGGTGCGTCCCGGGTGCGCGTCGCCCTGGGGCCGGGCTGGATCGAGGTCGGCGACGACGGCCGCGCCCGGCCCGGCGGGGTCGTGCCGGGCGGCGGCCTGCTCGGACTGGAGGACCGCGTCACCGGGGCGGGCGGCGCCCTGACCGTGGAGCCGCGGCCCGGGGGCGGGCTCCTCGTCCGGGCCGAGTTCCCGGCGGGCCCGGACGGCGCCGGGGAGGAGGTCCCCCGGTCGGACGGCGCGACCGGCGGCCCACCGGGGGACGACACGGAACCGGACACGGCGCGCGGCGCCGACGGCGGCGGGGAGCGGGGATGAGCGGGACGATCAGGGTGCTGGTCGCGGACGACCAGGCCCTCGTGCGCGGGGCCCTCGCCACCGTGCTGGACCTGGAGGCCGACATCGAGGTCGTGGCGCGGGCGGGGTCCGGCGCGACGGCGCTCGCCGAGGCTCGCCGCGTCCGGCCCGACGTGGCCGTGCTGGACGTGCAGATGCCGGACGGGGACGGGATCGGCGTCTGCGCCGAGCTGGTGGCGGCCCTGCCCGGCTGCCGCGTGCTCATGTGCACGACGTTCGGCCGCCCCGGCTACCTGTCCCGGGCCCTGGCGGCGGGGGCGACCGGGTTCGTGGTCAAGGACGCCTCCCCCGAGGAGCTGGTGGACGCGGTCCGCCGGGTCCACCGGGGGCTGCGGGTGGTGGACCCCGCCCTGGCGGTGGAGTCGCTCGCGCACGGCACGAGCCCGCTGACCCCCCGCGAGCGCGAGGTCCTGGCGGCCGTGGCGGGCGGGGGCGACGACGTGGCGGCGCTCGCCCGCTCCCTCGGGATGAGCCGGGGGACGCTGCGCAACCACCTGTCGTCGGCGATCGGCAAGACGGGGACCCGGACGCGCGCGGAGGCGGCCCGGGTCGCCGAGCGCAACGGCTGGCTCTGAGCCCTCAGGTGTCCCTGCGCCGGTTCGCGCCGTGGGCGAGCAGGAGGAGCGCGACGGCCCACACCGCCAGGACCAGCAGCGCGGACCACGGGCTCGCGTGGCCCTGGCCCGGTCCCGCGATCCCCGCGAGCACGTGGACGGCCTCCCCCGGCAGGAACGGCACGACCGCCGGCCCTCCCGGCAGCCAGCCCGCGACGGTGGGCGCGACCAGCAGGGCCGCCACCCCCGCCACGCCGCCCGCGGTGGACCGGGTGAGGTCGGCGAGGGCCACCGCGGCCGACGCGTAGAACGGGCCCATCAGCGAGGCGCCGAACACGACCCGCCACACCGCCGGGTCGGTCGCGTCCCAGACCGGAAGCCCGGAGAGCTCCAGGACCAGCAGGCTGACCAGGGACGCGCCGACCGCCGCGGCGAGCGACACCGCCCAGGAGGCGGCTGCCGCGACCAGGGCCCTGGCGGCGAGCACGCGCCCCCGGGAGGGCGTGGCCGTGAACGTCGTCCGGATCATCCCCGTCGCGTACTCGCCCCCCGTGGCCGAGGCGGCGAGCACCGCCAGCACCAGGGCGGCGGCGTCGACGCCGAGCAGTCCGGCGGTCAGGACGTCGAAGACCGGCTGTTGGGCCAGCGGGACGCCGGTCGTGGCGCCGAAGGTCAGGCAGAACAGGGCGGCGACCAGGAGCGCGAGCGCGACGGCTCCCGCCGCCGTCCGGCGGTTGCGGGGCAGGCCCGCCAGCTTGGTCCACTCCGCCGCGACGGTGTCCCGGGCGGCGGGTCGACGGTGGTCCACGGCGGTCATCGGTCCGTTCCCCTTCCTTGCGGCTTCCGGATGTCCGAGCTCGCGGCGCCGGTGGACCCGGGCTCCCCGGTCCGGCCCTCGTGTCGGCCCCGGCCCCTGGTGAGGGCCATGAACGCGTCCTCCAGCCGGGCCCGGACCGGCACCAGCTCGTGCACGGGGATCCCGTGCCGGGCGGCCAGGTCGCCCACCCGGGCGGCGTCGGCCCCGGTCACGGCGATCCGGCCGCCCCGTCCGCCGTCCACCGTCGCGCCCTCGCGGCGCAGCAGGGCGGCCAGTTCGTCCGCGCGCGGCGAGACGGCCTCGACCCGTGTTCCCGCACCGGTGGCGACCAGCTCGGCGAGGCCGACGTCCGCGACGAGCCTGCCGCCGCCGATGACCAGCACGTGGTCGGCGGTGGCCTCCATCTCGTTCATCAGGTGGCTGGACAGGAGGACGGTGCGCCCCTCCTCGGCGAACCCCTTCAGCAGGCGGCGCGTCCAGACGATGCCCTCGGGGTCCAGTCCGTTGAGGGGCTCGTCCAGCAGGAGCACGCCCGGGTCCCCGAGCAGCGCGGCGGCGATGCCGAGCCGCTGGCGCATCCCGAGCGAGTAGTGGCGGATCCTGCGCCCGCCGACCTCCTCCAGTCCGACGAGGCCGAGCACGTCGTCCACCCGCGCGCGGCCGATGCCGCCCGCGCGGGCCAGCCACAGCAGGTGGTTCGCCCCCGTGCGCGCGGGGTCGACGGCGGCGGGGTCGAGCAGGGCCCCGACCTCCCGCGCGGGCGCGGCGAGACGCCGGTACGCGGTCCCCCCGACCAGGGCGGTCCCCGACGTGGGGGTGTCCAGGCCCAGGAGCATCCGCAGGGTCGTGCTCTTCCCGGCCCCGTTGGGGCCGAGGAAGCCCGTCACCCGGCCGGGGGCCACGGTGAAGGTCAGGCCGTCCACCGCCAGGTTCTCCCCGTACCTCTTGGTCAGTCCGCGAACGCTGATCATCGCTCTCCTCCGGTGTCTGCCTCCAGGCTGTCCCGGATCGGAGGGGAGGGCGTAGGCCGTCCGTCAGGAGGTGACCGTGACAGGTGTCAGGGGTGCCGCGGCGCCCTGGGCAGGGCGGCGCTCCCCCTCCGATCCCGGCTCCCCCTGGGCCGGGGGTAGCATTCTGACCCCCGCCCACCCCTTCGCCGGTCCCATCGGAGTCCCGTGTCGCCCCACCACCCGCCGTTCCCTCCCCTCCTCCCGGGCGACCCCCGGACGGTCGGGGGCTACCGCACCGTCGGCCGCCTGGGCAGCGGGGGCATGGGCGCGGTCTACGCCGCCGCCGACCCCTCCGGCCGGCTGGTCGCCGTCAAACTGGTCCACGCCGACCTGGCCGCCGACCGCGACTTCCGGGCCCGGTTCCACCGGGAGGCCTCGCTGGTCCGGCGGGTGGTCAGCCCCTGCGTGCCGCGGTTCGTGGCGAGCGACACCCGGGCCGCGCAGCCGTGGCTCGCCACCGAGTACGTTCCGGGCCCGACCCTGCGGCGGCACGTGGACGAACACGGGCCGCTGTCCGGCGCCCCGCTGCACGCCTTCGCCACCGGTGTCGCGGAGGCGCTGCGGGCCGTCCACGCCGCCGGGGTCGTCCACCGCGACCTCAAGCCCGGCAACGTCGTCCTCTCCGGGGACGGGCCCAAGGTGCTGGACTTCGGCATCGCCCGCGCCCTGCACGAGACCGCGATCACGCGCACCGGCGGTCTGTTCGGCACTCCGGGGTGGGTCGCCCCGGAACTGCTGCGCGGAGCGCCGCCCGGCCCGGCCGCCGACGTGTTCGCGTGGGGCGGCCTGGTGGCCTTCGCCGCCACCGGCCGGGCCCCGTTCGGGGCGGGCTCCGCCGAGTCCGCCGCCCTGCGCGTCCTGGAGGGCGAACCCGACCTCGACGGCGTGCCGGAGAACCTGCTCGGCCTGGTGCGGGGCGCGCTCACCCGCGACCCCGGCCGGCGCCTCACCGTCCCCGCGCTCCTGGCGGGCCTCCTCGGGCCGCGCCTCGACGCCGGCGCCGGCCACGAGGAGACGACCGCCCTGGTCACCGTGGTGATCGCGGACGGATGGGAGGCGCCGCCGGCCCCGGCCGTGCCGGCCCCTCCCCCGACCCGCCCCTCCGCGCCCCCCGCCCGGAGAGCGGGCCGTCCGCCCGGACGTCCCGGTCGCGGGGGCCGCCCGTGGACGGCGGTCGGCGCCGCGCTCGCCGCGCTCGTGCTGGTCGTCGGGGGCTCCTGGTACGCGGGGGACCGCTTCGGCCGGGCGGGCCAGGCCGCGGAGGGCGACGACGGGGGCGACGGCGCCCCGGCCTCCCCCTCCGGGGAGCTGGCGGTGGCCGTCCCCGGCGACAACGTGATGATGGTCCTCGCGGACCCCTCCGGGGGCATGGGGGCCGCCGACGGGTTCGCCGGGTGGACGTACGAGCCACCCGAGGGGTTCGCCCGCGAGGACCACGCCATCGCGACCATGAACATCTACGTCACCTACCTCGACACCGCCGCCATGGAGGAGTCGGACGGCCTCACCGTCAGCGGGGACATCACCTACCTGCCCGATAGCGGCGGCTACACGCTCCGCTCCGACGACATCACCCTCTACGAGGTCGGCCCCGGCCTGGAATCCGTGCCCGAGGACCCCGACGACGGCAGGGAGGGCTACCGCGTGGAGGGCCGGACGCTCGCGGAGCTGACGCCGTCCGACCCCACCGCCGAGTTCTCGTTCGACGTGCCCGACGCGCCCAGCTCCGTCCTGGTCGCCTACCTCCCCGACCCCGGGGAGGCCCCGAGCGGGGAGTACGCGGCGGTGCGGAGCCAGGGCGCCTACATGTGCGGGACCGCCTGGACCCAGATCTCGACGAGCACCATGGACGGGTCGTTCGACGGCGACCCCTGCCCCACCTTCGACTCGGTGGCGGGGGAGGAGGGCCTGTGAGCTTCGCACCCGTCCGCCCCGGCGACCCGGCCGCCGTGGGCGCCTTCCGTGTCGTGGGCCGGATCGGCAGCGGGGGCATGGGCACCGTCTACGCGGGCACGGCCGGGCGGGGCGGTTACGCCGCCGTCAAGGTCATCCGGGCCGACCTGGCGGAGGACCCCGCCCTGAGGGACCGCTTCACGCGCGAGGTTCGCCTGCTCCGACGCGTGCGCAGCCGCGCCGTGCCCGCCTTCGTCGCGGCCGGCGTCGACGGCGGGAACCCGTGGCTGGCCACGGAGTTCGTGCCCGGCCGGACCCTGTCCGACCACGTGCGGAGCCACGGGCCGCTCACCGGCCCCCCGCTCGACGGGTTGGCGGTCGGGACCGCCGAGGCGCTGCGCGCCGTCCACGCCGCCGGGATCGTCCACCGCGACCTCAAGCCCGGCAACGTCATGCTCTCCCCCGAGGGGCCGAAGGTGCTGGACTTCGGCATCTCGCGTGCCCTGGACGAGACCGTGCTGACCAGGACCGGGGGGCTCTTCGGCACGCCCGGGTGGATCGCGCCCGAGCTGCTGCGCGGAGCGCCGCCCTCCCCCGCCGCCGACGTGTTCGCGTGGGGCGCGCTGGTCGCCCACGCCGCGTCCGGGCGTCCGCCGTTCGGGACGGGGCCGGCGGACGCGCTCGTGTACCGGGTGCTCAGGGAGGAGCCCGACCTGTCCGCGGTCCCGGCCCGGCTGCTCCCGCTCGTGGCAGCCGCCCTGGACAAGGAGCCGGGGCGCAGGCCCACCGCGGCCCGGCTGGTGTCGTCCCTGACGGGGACCCCCGCCGACCTGCCCTCGGACGAGGTGGCGGCGTGCGTCGACAGGGCCCTGGACCGCTCCTGGCACGAGATCCGGGCGGTCCTCCCCGCCGCGCCCCGGCCCCGGCGCCCCCGCGCGCTCCTCGCCGCGGGCGCCGCCCTGCTCCTCGTACTGGCCGTGGCGGCGGGTGCGGTGGCGGCCCGCGTCCTCGCTCCCGGAGCCGGGCCGGGCGACGGCGCGGCCGGGGCCGCGGACGGACCCGCGCAGGACACGGCCGGGAGCGGAGCGGAGGCGCACGCCGGCTGGACGCGGTCGGACGTCCGGACGGACGGGCACAACGTCGAGTGGTGGACCGGGGCCCAGACCGGCGCGGACACGGTGGTGAGCCCCGCCGAGGCCGCACCCGGCGACCGGCCGTCCTTCGCGGCCTCGTCCGACTCGTTCGAGAGCGCGTTCAGCATGTCCGTGGACTCGGTCGACGCCACCCCCGGCGGCGTCCGGTTCGCGTTCACCGTCGACCTCATGGAGGTCGAGCTCGGCGACGACGTCCCGTCGATGCTCGCCGTCACCGACGGGGAGGAGCCCCTGGCGCCGTCCGGGGTGGAGGCCGACGGGGAGGTCGGGGCGGGCAGCGCGTTCGCGGTCACCTTCGACGGGGCGCCCGACGAGGGCCTGCTCGTCCTCGCGAGCCCGGGCTACGTCCCGAACGTGTCCGGGGTCCCGCCGACCGGGCTCTGCTACGACGCGTCCGAGCGGACCCTGTCCTCCGACCTTGCCTCGTGCGACGGGGAGACCGCCACCGGGTAGGGCGTGACGGCACCGGTGTCCTCGCCGACGGGAAGGGCGCGCAGCTCCTCAGCGGTCACCCGGTTGGCCCGGCGTCCTCGAAGTAGAGCTCCAACGCCTCGGCGAGAGCGGCCAGCGCCTCCTCCCCGGTCTCGCCCTGCGAGGCCGCCCCGACGCCCACCGCGTGCGCCACGTACCCTCCGGCCCGCGGGTCGTGGCGAAGGATCCGGTCGTCCGGATCCGTGCCCGCCACAAGGTGTCCGGCGTCGGGAAGGCGCGCCCGGCCCCGGCCCGTCACCGGCCGACCCGCTGGGCGGCCTCGCCGATCATCTGCGCGGCTTCCTTCGCCGCGTCCCGGGCCGCGTCGGCATCGGAGGCCCCGCCCACGATCCCCTCCAGCTCGCGGAGGCGGTCGGCACGCCGACGACAGCTCCGGAGTTCGACGAACACCGCCCATCGGAAAAGACAGGTGTGCAAGGGAACGGCGCTGCCGGTCCGCAGCGCTTCGTGCGACGCCCGGTGGAACTCGGCGTCGAAGCGGACGGACTCCGCCGGGTCGATCCCGGAAAGCGCGTCCCTGAGCGCCTTTTCCGTCAGGGGAGGCGTCGGGAACAGCGGTTGGTCGTGGCCGACAGTTCCACGAGCGGTCTCCGAACCCATCCCATTCCCCGATCCCGGACGCGAGCAGGGCCCCGGGGCAGCGGTCCGCCGCCGGTTCACGGCAAGTCGCCCCACGGGGGCTCGCACACACCTGCGCGGCCCGTCCCCGTGCGCCGGAGGCCGAACTCTCCCCAGGCTGGCGTGGCCGTCTCACGGAGAGGCGGCAACCGGGGAACGGAGCCGTCCGCCGTGGCCGCCCCCCGAGGCGCCACCCCGGGCCCACCGCCGAGAAGGGCCGTCTGCTGTCCTTCGGGGAGGACCGGGCGACCGTGCCCGGCGCCCTCCACGGATCGGAAGGAATCCTCTGATGCTGCACGCCCGTACAGCCCCGCACGAGAAGCGCCGCGCCCTGCGCGAGGCCCTGTCCTCGGGACGCCTGATGCGCGTCCCCGGCGCGGTCAACCCGCTCACCGCGGTGCTCGTCCAGGAGCTCGGCTTCGACGGCGCGTACGTGTCGGGTGCGGTCGTGGCCGCCGACCTGGCCCTGCCCGACATCGGCCTGACCACGCTGTCCGAGGTCGCGACGCGGGGCGGCCAGATCGCCCGCGTGACCGACCTGCCCACGCTCATCGACGCGGACACGGGCTTCGGGGAGCCCATGAACGCGGCCCGCACCGTCCAGGCCCTGGAGGACGCGGGGCTCGCCGGATGCCACCTGGAGGACCAGGTGAACCCCAAGCGCTGTGGCCACCTGGACGGCAAGGCGGTCGTCGGCGCCGACGAGATGGTCCGCCGGATCCGGGCGGCGGTCGGCGCCCGGCGCGACGACGGGTTCGTGATCTGCGCGCGCACCGACGCCGCCGCGGTCGAGGGCCTAGACGCCGCGATCGAGCGCGCGCGGGCCTACGTGGACGCAGGCGCCGACATGGTCTTCCCGGAGGCGATGCGCGGCCCCGCCGACTTCGAGGCGTTCCGCGCGGCGGTGGACGTGCCGCTGCTCGCCAACATGACCGAGTTCGGCAAGAGCGAGCTGCTGACCGCCGAACAGCTGGAGTCCCTCGGGATGAACATGGTGATCTACCCGGTCACCACGCTCCGCCTGGCCATGGGCGCGGTCGAGGAGGGGCTGCGGACCCTGCGCGACGAGGGCACCCAGGCGGGCCTGGTCGACCGGATGCAGACCCGCAAGCGCCTCTACGAACTGCTCGACTACCCCGCCTACAACGCCTTCGACGGCGGCGTCTTCGACTTCACGGTCTGAACGGTCGCGGTGGGACGGTGGTCGGCACGGCGATCGGCGGGGACCTGCCGGGCGGTCCCGCCCGGGGAGTCCGTCGCGCGGACGGCGGGCTCCCCGGGACGCCGGAACGGCTAGTGGCCGCCCGGGCCGGGCTGGTTCGGCTGCCCCGGATATCCGGGCTGCCCGGGGTGGCCGGGGTATCCGCCCTGGCCGGGGTGGCCGGGCTGCGGGTAGCCCTGGCCGATCTGCCCGGGGTGACCGGGGTATCCGCCCTGGCCGGGATGGCCCGGCTGCGGGTAGCCGCCCTGGACCGGCAGGTGGCCGACGGGGGCGTTCGGGTCGGTGGCCCGGAACCACTCCTTCGAGGACGGGCCCTCGATCAGGCACAGCACGGAGATCGCCAGACCCAGCCCGAGTGCGGGGTTGGAGCCGGTCATGATGCTGAGGACCGCGTTGGCCAGCGCGAGGCCGATCACCACGCGCAGGAGGTTGCGGGCCCGGGGGCCGCCCTTGCCCATCTCCACGATGACGTAGACCTCGAAGGCGGTGATGAGGAGGCCGATGACCAGGACCGCCACGAGGGCCGCCATGGGCATGCCCGCCTCGGCCTCGACCTCGGCGGCGGGCAGCGTCATGAGGACGAGGAGGCCGAGGAAGGCCGCCCCGTAGAGGAGGACGGCGATGACCGCCCGGATGATCAGGATGACCCTGACCGCCTTGAGGGCGGTCGGCATGGGAGGTCTGGGAGCAGGGGGATACACGGGGAGGTTCCTTGTCGTCGGGATCACGGACGATCCGCGGGCGTTGCCGGTGATACGACTCCCCGGCGCGACCGATGGTTCCCCCGAGGGTACGGCCCCTCCCGGAGGCGGTCGGCCGCGCCCGCCAAGCGCCGCCACAGGGGATTCCGAGCACTCCACCCCCCATGAGATGTGAGCTGCATCACACGCACAGCCTCCGGCCTCGGAAAACTCCCCCGCACCAGAAGCACGCACCGTTACCCCTGTTGACTCAAGCGTGACTAAATGATCACTTAGTTTCCAGTCTCTGACCCGCTACCAAGGAGACCTCATGATCGACCGCAGGCTTTTCCTCGGGGGCGCGACCCTGGCCGTGGGGGTCCCCCTCCTCGGCGGCTGCGCCCCGGCCCCGACCCAGGCGTCGCTCAGGTCGGACTCCTCCGCCCTGGCCAACCCGGGAGCGCTCCCAGTCAGCATCGTCAACAACACCGGCCGGTTCGCCGACGGAGAGGTGCTCGTCTACGTCGTGGGCACCGACCTGACCACGAACCAGCACGTCTGGGTCGACGCCTCCGGGACGCCCCACCCCGTCAGCGAGGGCGACAACACCGACAACGGGTACACCGACTACTCGATCCCGCTCGACGCCCTCGCCGGCATGACGCTCCCCTACATGTCGGGGCGCATCTACCTCGCCCTCGGCGGCAAGCTCGGCATCCGCATCGTCATCGGGGGAGACGGAACGCCCGCGCTCCAACTCCCCGCCGGCTGGGTGGAGAGCGACCACGGCTTCGACGTGCTGCACGACTCGGTCGAGTTCACCCACAACGACGCCGGGATGTTCTGCAACACCAGCATGGTCGACCAGTTCAGCGTGCCCATCGGCATCCGGCTGACCGGCGACGCCGACCAGACCACCGGCACGTTCAAGCCGGGCGGGCGGGCCGCCGTGTTCGAGACGCTCTCGGCGGACCCGGTCTTCTCGTCGCTGGTGTACGACGACCTGCGGGTGATCGCCCCCGGGCACGCCCTCGACCAGGGGCTGTTCCCCTCGGACTACTTCGACCCCTACATCGACCAGGTCTGGTCGCACTACGCGTCCACCGACCTGACGGTCACCACGAACGCCGGGACCTTCACCGGCCGCGTGCAGGGCGAGCAGCTGGTCTTCGACGGGGGCGTCGCGCCGATCTCCCGGCCCTCGACCAGGGACGTCCTCTTCTGCGACGGCAACCTGGCCGCCCCCAACGACGGGATCACCGGGCCCGTCGCCGCCATCCTGGGCGCGGCGTTCAACAGGGCGACCCTGCTGACCGCCGCGCAGCAGCCGACCGACGACCCGGCCGGCTTCTACCAGTCGGAGATCGCCAACCACTACGCCGCCGTCTTCCACGCGAACACCGTGGACGGCAAGGCCTACGGGTTCGCCTTCGACGACGTGGAGGACTTCGCGTCCTACATCCAGGACCACGGGCCCTCCGCGTTCGAGATCACCCTCACGGCGTTCTGACGCCGCGGCTCGCACCGCCCGCGCACGCGGGCGGCTCCCGGGCCGGGATCGGATCCGGGAAGCCGCCCGCGGCGGCCCCGTGCCCGGCCCGGGGGCGAGCCCTTCCGACGCCCGGCCCACCGGCCGTCGCCGGGGCCCGTTCCGCGTGTGGGGCGCGGGGCCGGGTCGCGGCGGCGCGGTGGGCCGGGACCGGGACGCCCCCGTGCCGCCGGGCACGGGGGCGTCCCCTTGCTCCGGACACGGCCCCGCGCCCGCTCCTTCCCCACCCGGTTGCGGAAACCGGATCCTGTGGGCACGGAACCCGGGGGCCGACCGCCACCGCGCCGACCGGAGGGGGGATGGTGGACGGGCCCGGTGGCACGCGAGGAAAGGCCCGGAAGGGCCGGAAGAGCGGAGCGGGCGGGACGGCACTGTCCGAGAGCACCGGGAGGGTAGTGACCAACGGGATGGCGGGAGACGGCTGTGAGCAGAACAGTTCTGGTGACCGGCGGTACCAAGGGCATCGGGCTCGGCATCGCCAAGGGGTTCGCGGAGGCCGGGGACCGGGTGGTGATCATGGGCCGCGACGAGGCCAGGACCCGTGAGGCCGCCGAGGGCGTCCCGGGGGCGCGGTGGGTGGTCGGGGACGTGGCCAGGGCCGCCGACTGCGCCCGCGTGGTGGAGGAGGTCGTGGAGGGCAGCGGCGGGCTGGACGTGCTCTGCGCCAACGCCGGGATCTTCCCCTCCTCGCCGCTGGTGTCGATGGGCGAGGACGAGCTCGCCCGGGTCCTCGACACCAACGTCAAGGGCACCGTGCTGATGGTGCAGGCCGCGGTGGAGGCCCTGACGGCTTCGGGCCGGGGGCGGGTGGTGATCACGTCCTCCATCACGGGGCCGCTGACCGGGTACGCGGGCTGGTCCCACTACGGGGCCACCAAGGCCGCCCAGCTGGGGTTCATGCGCAGCGCCGCCCTGGAGCTCGCGCCCCGCGGCATCACCGTCAACGCCGTGCTCCCCGGCAACGTGCGCACCGAGGGCCTGGACGACATGGGCCCGGACTACCTCGAACGCATGCGCGCGGCCATCCCGGTCGGACGCGTCGGCGAGGTCGAGGACATCGCCGCGGCCTGCGTGTTCCTGGCGAGCGCCGGGGCCTCCTTCATCACCGGCCAGTCCCTCGTGGTGGACGGGGGCCAGGTGCTGCCCGAGGACGGCCAGGCCTTCGGCCGGGCCCTCGGCTCGGACTGACGCCCCGCGCTCCGGGGCGTGGGGGGGGGGGGGGGCCCCCCCCCCCCCCCGCCCCCCCCCCCCCCCCCCCCCCCCCCCCCCCCCGCGCCCGGCCCGGGGGGGCCGGCACCCACGCCCACCGCCGGCGCGCGCCGGGGAGGGGGGCCGGCGCCCGGCCC
>NZ_JBEXSY010000049.1:0-55241 GCF_040613895.1 Nocardiopsis sp. NPDC006198
GGGGGGCCCAGCGGCCCCCCCCCGCGGCCGCCGGGCCCCCGGGGGACCCCCGCCGCGGCGGGCTCACATACCCCCCCCGGCGGGCGGGGCCGGGCCCGGCCCCCCCCCCCGGGCCTCGGGGACGAGCGCTCCGGCGGGGCGCCCGGCGGCGCGGGCCGCGCGTACGGCCCCCCGCCGGCGCCGGCCGGGTGCGCCCCGAGGCGGCCGGGCGTCCGGCCCCGGACACGGGAAAGGGGCCCGGGTCGCCATGACCCGGGCCCCTCACACCCCGCCGCTCACGCGGAGGGGCGGTGACTACTCCTCGTCGTCCTCGTCGTCCAACCGGGCCAGCCAGGTGGCCAGCCGGTCGACCGGCGTCTCGAACTCGGGGTGGACGTCGGTGAACACCCGCAGCTGCTCGGCGAGCCAGGCGAAGCTGACCTCCTCCTCGCCGCGGCGGCCCTCCAACTCCTCGATCCCGCGATCGGTGTAGTACACGCTCTGCCCCGTCCTCAGTCGGCGGGCGGGAACACCGTGTCCACCAGGGCACGCTGCTCGGCCTCGTGGCGCTTGGCCGAACCGGCCGCCGGCGCGGAGGAGGCCGGACGCGAGATCCGGGTGAACGGACGGTCGAGCTGCTCGGAGAAGACCAGCGCGACGAAGGGCCACGGGCCCATGTTCGCCGGCTCCTCCTGCACCCACAGGACCTCGCCCGCGTTCGGGAAGGCCTTGAGCTGCTCGCGGATCTCCTCGATCGGCAGCGGGTAGAGCCGCTCCGCCCGGATGATCGCCGTGTGCTTGTCACCGCTCTTGCGGCGCGCGGCGTCCAGGTCGTAGTAGATCTTCCCGGAGCACAGCACCACGCGGCGCACCTTGTCGGGCGCGATCGAGTCGTCCGTGATCAGCGGCTGGAAGTGCCCGGACGTGAAGTCCGCGGTGGCCGAGGTGGCGGCCTTCAGGCGCAGCAGCGACTTGGGCGTGAACACCACCAGCGGGCGCTGGAACGGCGACTTGGCCTGCCAGCGCAGCAGGTGGAAGTAGCTCGCCGGGGTCGACGGCATCGCGACGGTCATGTTCTCCTGCGCGCACTGCTGGAGGAACCGCTCGATGCGGGCGGACGAGTGGTCCGGCCCCTGGCCCTCGTAGCCGTGCGGCAGCAGCAGGGTCACGCTGGAGCGCTGGCCCCACTTCTGCTCGCCCGCGGTGATGTACTCGTCGATGACGGTCTGGGCGCCGTTGACGAAGTCGCCGAACTGCGCCTCCCACATGACCAGCGCGTCCGGACGGGTCAGCGAGTAGCCGTACTCGAAGCCCAGCGCCGCGTACTCGCTCAGGAGCGAGTCGTGCGCGTGGAACCGGGTGGTCCCCTCGTCGAACTGCTTGAGCGGCGTGTAGGTCTCGCCGGTGTCGCGGTCCATGAGGGCGGCGTGGCGCTGCCCGAAGGTGCCGCGGCGGCTGTCCTGGCCGATCAGGCGGATCGGGTGGCCGTCGATCAGCACCCCGCCGAAGGCCAGCAGCTCACCGGTCGCCCAGTCGATGGAGTCGGTCTCGACCATCGTCGCGCGGCGGGTCAGCTGGGGCGCCAGCCGCGGGTGCGGCGTGAAGCCCTCGGGCAGCGACACCTGGGTGTCGATGATCCGCTTGACCGTCTCGGAGCTGATCGCCGTCTCCACCGCGGAGTGGTCCAGGCGGCCCTCGGTGAATACCTCGGGCTTGACCACGGCGCCCGGCTCGATCGGCTTCTTCTCGACCTCGCGGGTCTCGGTGAAGGCCCGTTCGAGCTCGGTCTGGTAGTCGCGCAGGGCCGACTCGGCCTCCTCCACGGTGATGTCCCCGCGGCCGATGAGGGCCTCGGTGAACAGCTTCCGGGTGGAGCGCTTGGCGTCGATGACGTCGTACATCAGCGGCTGGGTGAACGCGGGGTTGTCGCCCTCGTTGTGACCGCGGCGCCGGTAGCAGACCAGGTCGATCACGACGTCCTTGTTGAACGCCTGGCGGTACGCGAAGGCCAGGTGCGCGACCCGGACCACGGCCTCGGGGTCGTCCCCGTTGACGTGGAAGATCGGCGCCTGCACCATGCGCGCCACGTCCGTGGCGTACACGCTGGAGCGGCTGTCGGCCGGGGAGGTGGTGAAGCCCACCTGGTTGTTCACGATGACGTGCACCGTGCCGCCGGTCCGGTAGCCGCGCAGCTGCGACAGGTTGAGCGTCTCGGCCACCACGCCCTGGCCGGCGAACGCGGCGTCGCCGTGGATCAGGATCGGCAGCACCGTGAAGCCGTGCGGGCCCTTGTTGAGGACGTCCTGCTTGGCGCGGACGATGCCCTCGGCGACCGGGTCGACCGTCTCCAGGTGGGACGGGTTGGCGGCCAGCGAGATCTGGATCCTGTCGCCCTCGCGGGTCTCGAAGACCCCCTCGGTGCCCAGGTGGTACTTGACGTCACCCGAGCCGTGCGCGCTGCGCGGGTCGAGGTTGCCCTCGAACTCGCCGAAGATCTGCCCGTACGACTTGCCGCAGATGTTGGCGAGCACGTTCAGCCGGCCGCGGTGGGCCATGCCGATGACGGCCTCGTCCAGCTCGGCCTTGGCCGCCCGCGAGATCACGCCGTCCAGCAGCGGGATCAGCGACTCCCCGCCCTCGAGCGAGAAGCGCTTCTGGCCCACGTACTTGGTCTGGAGGAAGGTCTCGAACGCCTCGGCGCTGTTGAGCCTGTGCAGGATGTGCAGCTGCTCGTCGCGGTCGAGCTTCTCGTGCTCGCGCTCGACGTGCGACTGGATCCACTCCCGCTCCTCCGGGCTCTGGATGTGCATGTACTCGATACCCACCGTGCGGCAGTAGGTGTCGCGCAGCACGCCCAGCACGTCGCGGAGCTTCATGACCTGCTTGCCGCCGAAGCCCCCGGTGGGGAACTCGCGGTCCAGGTCCCACAGGGTGAGGCCGTGCTCGAGCACGTCCAGGTCGGGGTGCTTGCGCTGCTCGTGGTCCAGCGGGTTGGTGTCGGCCATGAGGTGGCCGCGCACGCGGTACGCGTGGATGAGCTCCTGGACCCGGGTGGTCTTGTCGAGCTGCGTCGCCTTGTTGACGTGGATGTCCTGCACCCAGCGCACCGGCTCGTACGGGATCCGCAGCGAGTTGAAGATCTCGTCGTAGAAGCCGTCCTCGCCCAGGAGGAGCTGGTGGATCCGGCGGAGGAACTCGCCGGACTGCGCGCCCTGGATGATCCGGTGGTCGTAGGTCGACGTGATCGTCATGACCTTGCTGATGCCGAGCTCGCTCAGGGTGTCCTGGGACGCCCCCTGGAACTCCGCCGGGTACTCCATCGCGCCGACGGCGAGGATGGTGCCCTGGCCGGGCATGAGGCGCGGCACCGAGTGCACGGTGCCGATGCCGCCCGGGTTGGTCAGGCTGATCGTGGTGCCCTGGAAGTCGGTCACGCCCAGCTTGTTGGCGCGGGCCTTGCGGACGATGTCCTCGTAGCCGCTCCAGAACTCGTTGAAGTCCATCTCCTCGGAGCCCTTGATGCTGGGCACCACGAGCTGACGGGAGCCGTCGGCCTTCTGGAGGTCGATCGCGAGACCGAAGTTCACGTGCTCGGGCTTGGCCACGCCCGGCTTTCCGTCGACCTCGACGTAGGAGTAGTTCATCTCCGGCATGGCCTTGGCGGCCTTGACCATCGCGTAGCCGATGAGGTGGGTGAAGGAGACCTTCCCACCGCGTCCGCGCCGGAGGTGGTTGTTGATGACGATGCGGTTGTCGAACAGGAGCTTGACCGGCACCGCGCGCACACTCGTCGCGGTGGGCATGGTCAGACTCGACTCCATGTTGGTAGCGGTCCGCGCGGGTGCACCGCGCAGACGCTCCTGCTTGACCTGGAGTGCCTCGTCCTTGCTCCCCTGCGCGGGCGCAGGGGGGGCAGCGGACTTCTTCGGCGCCGGGGCTGCGGGAGTCTTCTGGTCCTGCGCCTTGGCAGCACCCCCGCCCTTCGCGCCGGCAGTCTCCGCGGACTTGTAGTCCGCGAAGAAGTTCCACCAGGCCTTGTCGACGGAGTTCGGGTCGTTCAAGTACTTCTGATAAAGCTCCTCGACCAACCACTCGTTGGGACCGAAGTCTGTCAGGGGTTGAGACGCCTCAGACGACACGGCGGAGATCGCCCACTTCCGCAGCTCGCTTGTGAATGTGTATGAAGACGGGTGGCTGCTGGCAAGGCGGGCTCGAAGGAACGTGGGAGCATCCCCGCGCATGCGGGAAGCATCTGACCTGGCCAGCACTCGTCGGATACCAGGCTACTTGTACCGGCCTCCTCGCGGGGAACCCGGGCGTTGTTGAAACTAGGAGATAGGTAACAATGTTTCACATCGCCGCTCTCCCTACGCACGGGTAACTAAGCGCAGCGTTGTTATGCCGTCTGTTTTGTGTGGCTTTCAGGGGATTTTGAGATGTGAAGACACTGTCCTCGTTCGGCCAACCGGGGTGTGGCGCGTGCCACTCGGGGGTCCCGGGAGGGCGGGAACCGGCGGCGGCCGGACCGCGTCGGAGTGGGTGTGAGCGGCCGGGCAGGACGGCCGGGTCCCCGCCGCCGGCGTTTCCCAGCGGAGGCGGGGGGACCCGGGCCCGGCCGCGGACCCCCCTCCCCGTGCCCGGGTGGCCCGGTGGTCGGCGTCCCGCCTCTTTCCCTGGTCCCCACGGGCCGCCGACGGGTGAAACGCCGGTCCGGGACGCCGAGGATGCGCGGATCTGCGCGCTCTCCGGAGTTCTCCCACGGAACAGGCCCCGCGCTGTCTACGATCTCGGTGACGAGCACACCGATGTCGCGGGGTAGGGGAGGCCCATGAGGGGGCTGGGGGAACTGGAGGCGGCCATCATGGACGCGCTGTGGCGGTCGGACGCACCGCTCTCGGTGCGCCAGGTTCGCGAGAACATGGTCTACGACCGCGACATCGCCTACACGACCGTCATGACGGTCGCGAACATCCTCTTCCACAAGGCTCTGCTGGACCGGGAGAAGTGCGGGCGCGCCTGGGTGTACTGGCCCCGGGAGACGCACGCCGAGTACACCGCGCGGGTGATGGACGAGGTCCTCAACACGGGCCCCGACCCGCGCGCCACGCTGCTCAGCTTCGTGGAGCGCTTCAGCGACGAGGACATGGTGCGCTTCCACCAGATGCTCAGCCAGGTGAGGGGCCGCCGCGGCATCGCCAGCTGACCCCGTTCGGCGTCGGCCGGGCCGGGCACGGCCGTTCCGGGCGGGCCGGGGAGGCGGCGCCGCGTCCCCGGCCCGAGCGCTACTCCAGGACCCAGCTGCGCCCCTCGGCCGCCAGCTTCTCGACGAGGGTGGCGCTGTCGTGCTCCTTGGCGAACAGGTGCTCGGGCCGGGTGATCGGCACGATCCACAGCCAGCGCACCGGATCCCCCTGGAAGGAGAGCCCGGAGGTGTCCAGCGGCCGGTGGTCGGGGTGCGCGACCAGGGGGGCCGGGTCCTCCATCAGCAGGACCGCGCCCGCGCCGCCGCGCATCGCGCGGTCCTCGGGGTTGTCCAGCCACTTGACCGTGTGGCCGGTGCCGAACCACGTGACCGCCCGCCAGGGGAACGCGCCGATCCACCGGAAGATCCTGGCGGCCCGGTGGGCGGGCATGGTCGTGGCCAGGGCCAGTTCGACGCGCGCGTGCTGGGAGGTGTTGGCCATGTAGCGGTCCAGGGTGGGCATGCGCTGGCCGCACATCCCGACGGTGGACAGGACCGTGAACGGGCGCTCCGCCGTGGGCGGGCGCTCGGACACGCGGAGCAGGGGCGGGTGCCCGTCGGACACGTCCCAGTAGTGGCCGGGCTCGCCGACGCGGCGGTTGAGGTGGCTCAGGACGGTGCGCTGCACGCTCCGCCACGCCCCCGAGGCGCGGCGCCAGTCCCAGTAGGCCTCGGCGTGCACGACGCGCGGCCACAGCTGGCCGCGCACCGAGTCCAGCTCCCAGGCGTAGGCGCTGCGGCCGATGGCCTCCCGCGCGTAGCCGGGGAGCCCGCTGTCCGCCTCGGCCCAGCCGGGGATGACCGCGAGCAGGCCCTCCTCGTCGACCAGGGCCACGCCGTCGCCCTCCTCGAACCACACCGCGCGCAGGCACGAGGGGTCGAAGCGTGGGCGGCCCTGCGGGTGCTTGGTGTACGCCTCCGGCATGAGGGGCGCCTGGCCCTCGTACAGCCCGCCCGACTCGCTCGTGCGGGGGGCCATCTCGTGGTTGGCCAGCCACACGGGCACCCGGATGCGGCCCCGGGCGTCCAGCAGGTAGGCGGCCGTGGTGTGGGAGTCGCACTCCACCACGACACGGCGGCTCTGGTACGGGCTGATCTCGTCGAGCAGGACGTCGATCCCTGTCACCGGCCCTCCAACGCGCCGATCCCCTGATTGTCGTGGCTGGTGGACGAACTCGTCCGGGCCGTCCACACAGTGCGTAGAATCGACGGTAGTGCCCTGACAGGCGGAGCTGCACCGCAGCCGCGTATAGGTCGTATAACGACCCGAGCCGCTGCCACCCGCGCCGGGCCGAGACCATCGACTCCACCCCTTACGGACTCTCTATGCCCGCCGAGCTCACCTTTGTCGCCCCGCGCCGTGCCAAGCCTCCCCGGCACCTGGCCGACCTCAGCCCCGAGGAGCGGGCCGAGGTCGTCACCGAACTGGGGGAGAAGCCCTTCCGTGCCAAGCAGCTCGCCAAGCACTACTTCGGCGGGCTGGAGTCGGACACCGAAGCGATGACCGACCTGCCGGCGGAGTCCCGGGCACGCCTCGGCGAAGCCCTGCTGCCCACCCTCCTGACGCCCGTCAGGCACGTCACCGCCGACAAGGGGATGACGCGCAAGACCCTGTGGAAGGCGTTCGACGGGGTCCTGTTCGAGTCCGTGCTCATGCGCTACCCGGACCGCGTGACCCTGTGCATCTCCTCACAGGCCGGCTGCGGCATGAACTGCCCGTTCTGCGCCACCGGCCAGGCGGGCCTGACCCGCAACCTGTCCACGGGCGAGATCGTGGAGCAGGTCGTCGCCAGCGCCCGCGACCTGGCGCGCGGCGAGGTCGCCGGGGGTCCGGGCCGGATCAGCAACATCGTGTTCATGGGCATGGGGGAGCCCATGGCCAACTACAAGCGCGTCCTCCAGACGGTGCGCCGCATCACCGACCCCGTGCCCAACGGCATGGGCATCTCCCAGCGCGGCGTGACCGTGTCGACCGTCGGCCTGGTGCCCGCGATCAACAAGCTCATCGACGAGAGGATGCAGGTCCGCCTCGCGATCTCCCTGCACGCCCCCGACGACGAGCTGCGGGACGAGCTGGTGCCGATCAACACCCGCTGGAAGGTCGGGGAGGTCCTGGACGCCGCCTGGCGCTACGCCGGTACGACCGGCCGCCGGGTCTCCATCGAGTACGCGCTCATCAAGGACATCAACGACCAGGCGTGGCGGGCCGACCTGCTCGGCAAGCTCCTCAAGGGCCACCTGGTGCACGTCAACCTCATCCCGCTCAACCCCACCCCCGGTTCCAAGTGGACGGCCTCGCGGCCGGAGGACGAGCGCGAGTTCGTCCGGCGGCTCCAGGCGCACGGGGTGTCGGTCACGGTCCGCGACACGCGCGGACAGGAGATCGACGGGGCCTGCGGGCAGCTCGCGGCGGCCGAGAACTGACCGGGGCCGGGCCCGGGGGCGGCAGGTGATCGAGACAGCGCTGGCCTTCGCGGTCGCCCTCGTCTCCGGGGCCGTCCCGGTGATCAACATCGAGATCTACCTGGTGGGCGCCGTCGTCGCAATGGACGACGGCGCCCTCGTCGCGATGGCCGTCGCCGCGGGGCTGGGGCAGACCCTCGGCAAACTGCCCTACTTCTACGTGGGTCGGGGCACTATCGCCGTGCCGTGGATGCGCCGCAAGGCGCAGACCCCGGGCAAGTGGGCGGAGCGCGCCGAGGGATGGCGGCGCAAGGCGGAGGCGCGCCCCGCCTGGGGCGCGGGGCTGGTGGCCCTGAGCTCCTTCGCCAGCGTCCCGCCGTTCGTGGTGGTGTCGGTGCTGGCCGGGGTGGTGCGCATGAACGTCGTGCTGTTCTGCGCGGTCACCTTCGCCACCCGCACCGCGCGGTTCCTCGTCGTGGTGTTCGCCCCCGCCTGGGCGATGTCCTTCCTGCCCTGATCCGGGTCGGGGCCCGCCGCCCACGGCCCTCCGGTCGCGCCGCGGGCCGCCCCCGCACCACCGTCCGGCTCACCCCCGGCGGGCGGGCCACCGTCTCCGCCCACCGGGACGGGCCGCCGCGCCCGCACGGACCGTCCGCGCCCCTCCGGGGTTCGCGAGGCCCTCCGGCGTTTTCTGCCGACCCCTTCGGTCTGTATTGCAAACCAGAGGTCCGCGCCGTACCGTGGAGGAAAGGTTTGCGCCGCAGACCAAAAGTGAGGGAGGCCTGGATGACCAGCCCGCACGACATCGACCGTCTGCACCGCGTCCGAGCGGTCACCACCGACCTCGGCGACTACAAGGGGCTCCACCTCCTCGTCCTGGGCCTGTTCCTGGTGTTCCTCGCGTTCGCCGCCGCAGGGAGCGGGGAGCTCATCGCCCCCGGGGTGTTCCTCGCCGCCGGCCTGCTCCTGGTGGTCGGCCGGTACTACCGTGAGCGCTTCGGCGACGTCCGCCCCCTGAACACCGCGGGCCGCGCCGTCCGCCGGGTCCTCCTCCCGCTCCTGTTCCTCCCCCTGGCCCTGGTCCTCATCACCCTCTCCAACGTGTTCGGGCTGACCGACGGGCCCATCTCCGTCGCGGGGTTCCTGAGCGCCCTCCTCCTCGCCCTGGCCACCGGCCCCCGGTGGCGGATGCGCGCCCACTACCCCCTCGCCGCCGCGGCCATGGCACTGGCGAGCCTCCTGCCGCTCGGCGTGCTCACCCCCTCGGGGACGCACCCGTTCCTGGTCGACTCGCCCCCCATGCCGCTCCCGCTGGCCCTGGGTACCGTGCTGTGCGTCTGCGGACTGCTCGACCACCGCACGCTCGTGCGGACCCTTGCGCCCGCGCCCCGAACGAACGAAACGGACTGAACGACGATGGGTACGCCCTTCGAGGACATGGCGGACATCGACCGCCTGGTCCACGAACCCGCGCGGCTGGCGATCACCAGCGCGCTGCTGTCCTGCGAGAGCGCCGACTTCCTGTTCCTGCAGAGGATCACCGGACTCTCCAAGGGCAACCTGTCCAGCCACCTGTCCAAACTCTCCGCCGGGGGCGTGGTGGGGATCGAGAAGAGCACCGGCGGCCGCCCCCGCACCACCGTCCGGCTCACCCCCGGCGGGCGGGCCACCGTCTCCGCCCACTGGGACCGGCTGCTGCGCCTGCACGAGGCGGCCGAGGCGTGGACGGACCCCGGAGCCTGAGAGCCCGGGAGGCCGTCCACGCCTCGGCGGGGAAGGGCCGGGGCGCCGTCGACCGCCGGGTTGCGCACCCCGGCCGACCCCTCCGGGGCGCGGTGGCCGGACACATGCCCGTCACGCTGAACGCGTGTTCGGTCGCTCGGCAAGGGCGTGGCGCACCCGCGTCCGCCGCCGGGCCGGGCGGGGAAGCGGTCGTACACTCGGGTCACGGCGCCCCCGGGCGCCCCCACAACCACGAGGAGAGGTCCATGGTGCAGGTCGCGGTCGCCCAGTTCGCCCCCGGGCGGGACAAGGCGGAGAACCGGCGCTCGGTGGCGCGGCTGACCGCGCGCGCCGCCGCGGAGGGCGCGCGCGTGGTCCTCTTCCCCGAGTACGCGATGTTCACGGCGTCGCGCATGGACCACCGCTACGTCGAGGCGGCCGAGCCCCTGGACGGCCCCTTCGTCTCGTCGGTCGCGGACACCGCCCGCCGGGAGGGCGTGCACGTCGTCCTGGGCGTCAACGAGGCGGGGGAGGACCCGGAGCGCTTCACGAACACCCTGGTGGCCCTCTCCCCGGACGGGGACCGGGTGGCGCGCTACCGCAAGATCCACCTGTACGACGCGTTCGGCGTGAGGGAGTCGGACGTGCTGAGGCCCGGGCCCGTCGAGGAGCCGGAGACCTTCGCCGTGGACGGCGTGGTGTTCGGACTCCAGACCTGCTACGACCTGCGCTTCCCCGAGGTGACGCGGCGGATCGTCGACGCGGGGGCGCACGTGGTGCTGCTGGCGGCGCAGTGGGTTCCCGGCCCGCTGAAGGAGGAGCACTGGCGGACGCTGGCCCGCGCCCGTGCCATCGAGAACACCGTGTACGTCGCGGCGTCCGGACAGGCGGCCCCGACGGGCTCGGGCAACAGCATGGTGGTCGACCCGATGGGGACCCCCGTCGCGGCCCTGGGGGAGCAGTCCTTCGCGATCGCCACGGCCCAGGTTTCGGCCGACAGGGTCGAGGAAGTACGGGGGATCAATCCCGCGCTGTCACTGCGCCGTTTCTCGGTCTGTGAGCGTCCTTCGGGCTGAAGGGCGCGCTGCGAGCCCGTTGTAGATATCAGACAAAGGGTATGAACATGCAGTTGGCGACAGGGGTCTTCCCAGACTTGATCACTTAGGGTTATGATCTCCCTGCACGGAGTGATTTAGTTCGGTCCGGACCCTTCCAGGCGCCCAGCGCTTCTGATTCAATAAAGAGCCGGTAACTATCGGCCCGCCAGACTGTCCTAAACCACGGGGGGAGCAAGGACATTGCGCGGAACGAGCACGATGTGCGATCCAGACACGCTGCCTGACGACTCACACGACACCTACGTCTACGACCCGGGATCGCTGAGCGGGGCGCAGTGCATGGGGGATGCCTGCGTCGTCTGCCACGCCAAGTGGCCGCGGCCCCGAAAGGTCCTCGGAGAGCTTCCCGACGGAAGCCGCGTCTTCGGTTGTGAGGAGTGTGCGGGGATCATCGGCGTCGATCCGGGGATACCCGCCGGTGAACGGCTGTTCGCGGTGCGGTAGGAGCGGCAGGACGGTCGCGCTCCGGGTCCAGGGGGAGAGACGGACCCGGAGCGCTTCCGCTGACGCGCCCGCTTCCATCGGGGAGGAGGGGAAATGAGCGCGTCTATCCCGGATGGTCTCCTGTGACGGCCGACGCCGCCGAACACGCCCCGTGAGGGGCTTCCGGGGACAACGATACTCCGTGTCGTCCCCCGCCGACCGTCAGTGAGAGACATCCGTCCGGTATTTCCCCGAACTCGGACTAGCCGTTGGTGGGGAACCCCAGGTCGACGCCGCCGGAGGGCCGCCGCCCCGGGTCGGTCCAGCGCGCCGTGACCGCCTTCGTGCGGGTGTAGAAGTGGACACCCTCCGTGCCGTGCGCGTGGGAGTCGCCGAAGAGCGACTGCTTCCAGCCGCCGAACGAGTAGTAGGCCACCGGCACGGGGATCGGGACGTTGATCCCGACCATGCCGACCTGGACCTCGTTCTGGAACCGGCGCGCGGCGCCGCCGTCGTTGGTGAAGATCGCGGTCCCGTTGCCGTACGGGTTGGCGTTGACCAGCTCCACCGCCTCGTCGTAGTCGCGCACGCGCAGCACGCTCAGCACCGGGCCGAAGATCTCGTCCCGGTAGCAGGCCATCTCCGGGCCGACGCGGTCGAGCAGCGAGGGACCCAGCCAGAAGCCGCCGGGATCCCCGTCCGGGACCGGGTGCACCCGGCCGTCGATCGCCAGGGTCGCGCCCTCGCGGACCCCCGACTCCAGGTACGAGGCGACCTTGTCGCGGTGCTCCCGCGTGACCAGCGGGCCCATGTCGCTGCGGTCGTCGTCGCCGGGACCGACCCTCAGCCGGGACACCCGGTCGCGGATCCTCTCGACCAGCCCGTCCGCCACGGAGTCGACCACGGCCACCGCCGAGATGGCCATGCAGCGCTCGCCCGCCGAGCCGAAACCGGCCGACACCGCTGAGTCCGCCGCCAGGTCCAGGTCGGCGTCGGGCAGCACCACCATGTGGTTTTTGGCCCCGCCCAGCGCCTGCACGCGCTTGCCGTGCCCGGCGGCGGTCCGGTAGACGTACCGGGCGATCGGGGTGGAGCCCACGAAGCTGACCGCGGCCACGCCGGGGTGCTCCAGGACGGCGTCCACCGCCTCCTTGTCGCCGTGCACCACGTTGAACACCCCGGCGGGCAGCCCCGCCTCGGCCCACAGCCCGGCCAGCAGCACGGCCGCCGACGGGTCCTTCTCGCTGGGCTTGAGCACGAACGTGTTGCCGCAGGCGATGGCGATCGGGAACATCCACATCGGCACCATGGCGGGGAAGTTGAACGGGGTGATCCCGGCGACCACGCCGAGCGGCTGGAGGATCGAGTAGGAGTCCACGCCGGTGGACACGTTCTCGGAGTAGCCGCCCTTGAGCAGGTGCGGGATGCCGCAGGCGAAGTCCACGACCTCCAGGCCGCGGGCCACCTCGCCCCGGGCGTCGGAGAACACCTTGCCGTGCTCGGCGCTGATCAGCTCCGCGAGGCGGTCCTGGTCGCGGGCGAGGAGTTCGCGGAAGCGGAACAGGATCTGCACGCGCCGGGAGAGCGGGGTGTCCCGCCATCCCGGGAAGGCCTCCCGCGCGGCGGCGACCGCCGCGTCGACCTCCCCGGCCCCGGCCATGTCGACCGTGCCCGAGACCCGGCCGGACGCCGGGTCGTGGATGTCGCCCCGTCGCCCGGCGGCCCCCTCGTGGGCGCGCCCGCCGATCCAGTGGGTGACGTGCTTGCTCATGTGATCCCTCTCCTCGTCCACAGGCGTTGTCCACAGGTGCGGGGGCGCGGGCGTGCGCGGAGGGGGCCGGGGAATCCCCTGAATGGGGGACCCGCAGTCACACCGGCCCCTCCGGCACACCGGGCCCCGCGGGGGCCTCAGGCCCCGTCGTTCACGGCGTGCACCGCGTCCAGCAGCACGTCGCGGCCCTCCACGGCCTCCTCCTGCGACAGCGTCAGGGGCGGGGCCATCCGCAGCACGTTGCCGTGCACGCCCCCCTTGCCCACCAGCAGTCCCCGCTCCCGGGTCTCCTCCTGGACCCGTCCGGCCAGCGCCGGCGCCGGGGCGCCCGTGGCGGGGTCGGACATCTCCACGGCGAACATCAGCCCCTTGCCGCGCACGTCCTTCACGCTCGGCAGGGCGGTCAGCGCCTTCAGCCCCTCCATGATCAGGGAGCCCTGCCGCCGCGCGTTCCCCTGGAGGTCGTGCTCCAGCACGTAGTCCAGGGTCGCCCCCGCGGCCGCCATCGCCACCGGGTTGCCGCCGAACGTGGCCACTCCCAGCGCGCCCAGCCGGTCCATCAGGTCGCCGCGGGCCACGACACCGCCCACCGCGAAGCCGTTGCCCAGCCCCTTGGCGAAGGTCATGGCGTCCGGGGTCACCCCGTGGTTGCCGATGCCGAAGAAGCTCGTCCCCGTCCGGCCCCACCCCGTCTGCACCTCGTCGGACACGAACAGGATGCCGTGCTCGTCCAGCACCTCCTTGTACGCGGCGTACAGGCCGTCCGGCGGCATCGCGAACCCGCCCACGCCCTGGATCGGCTCGGCGATCAGGCACGCCACGCCGGGCGCGGCCGTGTCCAGGACGTCGCGCAGGTCGGCGACGCACGCCTCGACGTACTCGCGGTCCGACATCCCCCGGAAGGCGGGAGCGGCGTGGTCGGTGCCGTGCAGGTAGTGCACGTTCAGCGGTGACAGGGAGGAGTTCTTCCACGCACGGTTGCCGGTCACCGCCACGGTGCCGAAGGAGCGCCCGTGGTAGCTGCCGCGCATCGCCAGCACCTCGTCGCTCCCCCGCGCGAACGTGGCCAGCAGCAGGGCGGTCTCGTTGGCCTCGGTGCCCGAGTTGGTGAAGAAGACCTTCGCGTCCGGGATGCCCGACAGGCCGGCGATCCTCTCCGCCAGCTCGACCTGGTTGCGGATCAGGTACAGCGTGGAGGTGTGCACGACCCCCTTGGCGAGCTGGCGCTCGACGGCCTCCCGGACCTCGGCCACGTCGTAGCCGAGCATGTTGGTCACGATGCCGGTGAAGAAGTCCAGGTACGTGTTGCCGTCGGCGTCCGTGACACGGGCGCCCTTGCCGCTGGTGATCTCCAGCGGGGAGTCGTAGTAGAGGGGCAGCCAGGAGGGCATGACCGCGCGGTGGCGCGAGAGAAGTTCCGACATGGCTCCAGTCTCGCCCGCTCCCACCCGGATGGCCAGGATCACCGTGTTGACAACATGGTGGCCGGGTTTACGCTCTGTCAAGGACGGTCGGCGGCGCTCCGACCCGGGGACGCGGGCCCGCGGCGCGGACACCGTGTAAGGACGGGCGGCCCCACACCGACACCGCGTCCGAGGCGGTCTCCTAGAATGGGCCGGTGCTCCCCACCCTCGCCGAGGTCCTCCGGCTCCCCGCGCTGCGACGCGCCCGCCCCCGGGTCGTGGTCGGGGCCGAACTGCTCGACGACGTGGCCGTGCGCTGGGTCCACATCGCCGAGGTCACCGACCTCGCCCACCTGCTCCGGGGCGGAGAGCTGGTGCTCAGCACCGGCATCGCCCTGCCCGACGACCCCGAGGCCCTCCGCCGCTACATCGACGACCTCGCCGCCGTGGGCGTCAGCGGCATCGCGGTCGAGCTCGGGCGCAAGTACCACGCCGAGCTGCCCCCCGCCTTCCTCGACGCCGCCCGCGACGCCGGGGTGCCGGTCGTCCTGCTGGACCGCGAGGCCAGGTTCGTCGAGATCACCGAGGCCGTGCACATCCGCGTCGTGAACGAGCAGCTGGAGGAGCTGCGCGAGTCCGAGAAGCTGCACTCGGTGTTCACCCAGCTGTCGGTGGAGGGCGCCGACGCCGGCCGCATCCTGCACGAGGTGGCCCAGCTGTCCGGCTGCCCCGTGGTCCTGGAGAACCTCACCCACCAGGTGCTGGCCTGCGACCTCAACGGCGAGGACCCCGGCACCCTGCTCACCTCCTGGGAGAGCCGCTCGCGCGCCGTCCGCTCGGGTTCGCGCACCGTCCACGTGCCCGCCACCGGGTGGCTGGTCACCACGGTCGGGGCGCGCGGGCAGGACTGGGGGAGGCTGATCCTCGTCGCCGGGGCCGGCCCCACCCCGCGCCAGAGCATGCTCATCGAACGCGCCGCCACCACCCTGGCCCTGGGCCGGCTGCTCGAACGCCACGAGGAGAGCCTGGAGCGGCAGACGCACCGGACGATCATCGCCGGCATCATCGACCGCGCCTACTCCGACCCGGAGGAGGCGCTGGTCCGGGCCCGGGCCGTGGGCGTCCCGCTCAACGGACGCGAGCTCGTGGGGGTGGTGCTGCGCCTGCGCGAGAGCGGGACCGGCCTCGCCGCCCAGGCCCGGCTGTCCGACACGGCGGAGGGGGCCGCGCGCGCGTGCCGCGAACTGCGCCTGCCCGCCCTGGTCGGCTCGCTGGACGACCTGCGCGTGGGGATCCTGCTCGCGCTGCCCGGCAGGCAGCGGCTCGACCCGACCCTGTACATGCTCTCCGAACGGGTGCGGGGCGCGATCGGGGACGCGGCCGTGCTGGCCGTCGGCTCCTCCGTCGACGGCATCCGGGAGGTGCGGCGCTCCTTCCTGGAGGCGCGCCAGGTCGGGGACGTGGCCGTCCGCCAGAGCGACGACCGGCCCTTCTACCGGCTGCCCGACCTCCACCTGCGCGGCCTGCTCCACCTGTTCCGGGACGACGAGCGGCTGCAGACCTACGTCGAGCGCGAGCTGGGCCCCCTCCTGGACCACGACGCCCGGCACGGGAGCGACCTCACCGACATGCTCCGGCACTACCTCGGCGCCGGCCGCAACAAGGCGCTGGCGGCGAACCGCGCCCACCTGTCCCGCCCCGCGTTCTACGACCGGCTGCGGCGCATCTCCCACGTCCTCGAAGCGGACCTGGACTCGGCGGAGACCTGCGTGTCCCTGCACGTGGCGCTCCTGTCGCTGGACTCGGTGCGCGACGAGCGCTGAGGCCCCGGGAACGCGGCGGCGCCGGGCCCCGCGGGGCCCGGCACCGCCGGGGACCGGTCAGAGGCGGTCGAACGCCTCGGCCAGGATGTCCAGACCCTCGTGCAGGAGGTCGTCGCCGATGACCAGCGGCGGCAGCATGCGGATCACGTTGCCGTAGGTGCCCGCGCTCAGCAGGATCAGTCCCTGGGAGTGGCAGTGCGCCAGGACCTTGGCGAGCGCCTCGGGGGCGGGGGCCCTGTCCTCGCCCGCGACCAGCTCGATCGCGATCATCGCGCCGCGGCCGCGCACGTCGCCGATCACGTCGTGCCGGGAGGCCAGCTCGCGCAGGCGCCCCAGCATCAGCTCGCCGATCTCCCGGGCGCGCCCGACCAGGTCGTCGGACCCGATCGCGTCGAGTGCAGCCAGGGCCGCCGCGCACGCGGCGGGGTTGCCGCCGTAGGTGCCGCCGAGGCCCCCGCTGTGCACGGCGTCCATGAGCTCGGCGCGGCCGGTCACCGCGGCCAGCGGGAGGCCGCCCGCGATGCCCTTGGCCGTCGTGATCAGGTCCGGGACGACGCCCTCGTGGTCGCAGGCGAACATGTCGCCGGTGCGCGCGAAGCCGGTCTGCACCTCGTCCGCGACGAACACGATCCCGTTGGCGCGGCAGAACTCGGCCACCGCGGGCAGGAAGCCCGGCGCCGGCTCGATGAAACCGCCCTCGCCCTGGATCGGCTCGATCACCACGGCCGCGACGTTGCGGGCGCCGATCTGCTTGGTGATCTGGTCGACGACCATGGCGGCGGCCTCGGGGCCGCAGTTCTCCGGACCGGTCGGCCAGCGGTACGGGTAGGCCATGGGCATGCGGTGGATCTCGCCCGCGAACGGCCCGAAGCCCTGCTTGTAGGGCATGTTCTTCGCGGTCAGCCCCATGGTGAGGTTGGTGCGGCCGTGGTAGGCGTGGTCGAACACCACGACGGCCTGGCGGCCGGTCGCGCTGCGGGCGATCTTCACCGCGTTCTCGACGGCCTCGGCCCCGGAGTTGAGGAGGACGGACCGCTTCTCGTGGTCCCCCGGGGTGATCCGGTTGAGGGCCTCGCACACGTCCACGTACGCCTCGTACGGGTTCACCATGAAACAGGTGTGGGTGAACCGGGCGAGCTGCTCGGCGGCGCGCTCCACCACCCGGGGGTCGGCGTTGCCGACGTTGGTCACGGCGATGCCGGACCCGAAGTCGATGAGGGCGTTGCCGTCGACGTCCTCGACGATGCCGCCGCCCGCGCGCTCGACGTAGACGGGCAGGACGCTGCCGACGCCCTGGGCGACGGCCGAGCTGCGGCGCTCCTGGATGGCGCGGGACTTGGGGCCGGGGATCTCGGTGACGATCCGGCGGGACTGGACGACCTGGGTCGCTGCCATGCGGCTGCCTCCTTCTGCGGTGGGCACGGGGCGGAACGTATGTGGGCCGGCCGGGGGTGGGCTCCCCGACTCGCCTGACACTAGGACGACCGGGGCGGAGCGTGCATGGACACAGTGGATAATCGGTGGAGGGCCTTGCGCCACTGCGGCGGGGTTCGGACGACGGACACGTCTGGAGGGAGACAGGGATGCCCCCGACTCTGGGAGCCCTGCTGCGGACGCCGCACCTGCGGCTGAGCCTGCTCGCGGGACAGGAGAACCGGGACCGGCGCGTGGAGTGGGTCGCCGTCAGCGAGCTGGAGGACCCCACCCCCTACCTGGAGGGCGGCGAGCTCCTCCTCACCACCGGTGTGCGCTGGGCGGGCGGGGTCCCCGACCTGCGCGACTACACGCGGCGCCTGGCCGAGCGCGGGATCACCGCGCTGGGCTTCGCCGTCGGCGTGGTCCTGGAGGAGACCCCCGAACAGCTCCGCGGGGCCGCGGACGAGTACGGGCTCGCCCTGGTCGAGGTCGGCAGGGAGACCCCCTTCATCGCGGTCGGCAAGGAGGTCTCCCGCCTCCTGGCCAAGGAGGAGTACGAAGGCCTCAGCCGGGCCTTCGCCGCACAGCGGGGGCTCACCCGCGCCGCCCTCACGGGGGCTCCGGCGATCGTGGACCTCCTGGCCCGCGACCTCGGGGCCTGGGTGCTGCTGCTGTCCGCGGACGGCTCGGTCCGCCACGCCGCGCCCGCGTCGGCGGCCGGACGCGCGGCGGGCCTGGGGCCCGAGCTCGACCGGCTGCGGGACGCGGGCATGCGCGCGAGCGTGTCCCTGACCTCCGTCGGGGAGCAGGTGTCCGCCCAACCCCTGGCGACGGGCCGCCAGGTCCGCGGCTTCCTGGTCGTGGGCACCGGCGGCGTGCTGGGCCCCGACGAGCGCACCCTGGTCAACGCCGCGGTGTCGCTGCTCTCCCTGGAACTGGAGCGCACCGCGCACAGCCGTACCGCGCGGGTCCACGAGGGGGTGCTCGCCGCCCTGCTCACCGGCGCGCTGGACCCGCTCCACCCGGGGGCGGAGCGGCTGCGGGAGACGCTTCCGGCCCCTCCGGTCGTGGTGGCCGCCGCCGGAGGGGCAGGTCCGGCGCACCCCCCGGAGGGGGTCCTGGTCACCGAGATCGGCGGGAACGCGCTCCTGCTGGCGGGCTCGGAGATCGGCGAGGACGTGCTCCGGGAGGTCCTGGAGGGGCCGGTGGGGGTGAGCGAGCCGGCGGCCTACGGCGACCTCGCCCCGGCGCTCTCCCAGGCGGAGCGCGCGCTGGAGGCCGCCGCCGCGCGGGGCCCCGGGGAGCGGATCGTCCGTGCCGGCGACCTGCCCGGCGGGCTGCTCGGCCTGGCGGACAGCCCCGCCGGGGCGCGCATGGCCGGCGACCTGCTCGCGCCGCTCCTCCGGGAGCGGGCCGCCGCCGAGCTCCTCGCCTCGCTGCGCGCCTACCTCGCCGCGTCGGGCCGCTGGGACGCGGCCGCGGAGGCCCTCGGCGTCCACCGCCACACGCTCCGCTACCGGATGAACCGCATCCGCGAGCTGCTCCCCGGCGACCTGGACGACCCCGACCACCGCGCCGAGCTCTGGATCGCCCTCCGCCTCCGCGGCGTTCCCGGCCGGTAGGCCCGGCCCGACCGGCGCCGCGCACGGTGAAAATCGGGCGGGTTCCCGCGTTCCCGGGATCCGGGGTTGCTCCATCCTCCACAATGGACCCCGATAGCAGCGTGTAACCGCTTGGTCACACGGGCGGGGTGCGGGGGGCGACGTGAGGTCACTACGGGACGACGCGCAGGAGATCGACGAGGGGATCGGTCCGGGAAGGGTGACGGGGATCCCCGGCGCCGCCCCCGTCCAAGGACCGGCCGGCCGGACGGGGGTCGGCGCCGCCTCGCTCCGCTGGAAGCCGCCCATCGACCGCTCCGAGGTGCGCTCCCTCCTCGCCTATCTGCGCGCCTGCGTGCGCCGCGAGGCCGTGCACACCCACGCCGTCAGAGCCGACAGCCTCGACTCCGACACCTGCGCCTGCCTCCCGGAGGGACCCGAGATCCTGTTCAGCGGGGCGGGGGAGACCCTCCCGCCCCACCCGGAGGCCGCCAGGGTCCTGCGCCTGGGCCGGCGCCGGGGGCAGGCGCTGCGCTACGGGTACCCGCTCGTCGTCCTCCGCGAGGGCGGGAACCGGGTCGCGCTGCCCCTGCTGACCGTCGACGTGCGGGTCGTGGACGACATCGACGAGAGCCGCCGCGAACCGGACGTCCCCCTGGTCAGGGCCGTGGGGCCGCCCGACGTCAACACCGGCCTCCTGACACGCCTGGGCATCACCGACCCCGAGGACCTGTTCGAGCTCCGCGCGCGGCTGAGGTCCGGCGCCCCCGACCCCGCGCGCCGCCCCGCCGCGGTCGCCGACCTCGCCGCCAAGGTCCGGGGCCTCCTCACCCGCCTGGAGATCGAACGGGTCGACGACATCGACCCCCTCGCCACCCGGGGCGCCCCGCGCACCGTCGAGGGAGGGGCGCACAACGTCGCCGTGGTCTTCCTGGCCGGGCCCAGCGGGCAGGCCGAGGCCGAGGGAGCCGAACCCGGGACGGTCGAGGGCGTCCTCGCCGACCTCGATCCCTCCGACCGCGCCGGCCTCGACCCCGACGCCGTCACCGGGACCGCGCTGGAGCCCCTGCTCGGGCAGCCGTCCGCCGGGCGCGGGGCCGGGCCCGACCCCGCCGACGCCCCGGGGCGGCTCTTCAGGGGAGGGCGGGCCGCCGCCCGCCGCGCCGCCCGCGACACCGCGGAGGCGGACGGCGCGGACGACGCCACCGTCCCGGTCTCCGCCACCCCGCTCGACCAGGCCCAGTACGCGATCCTGCGCGCCGCCATGAGCGAGCAGATCACCGTGGCCGCCGCCCCGCCCGGGAGCGGCGCCCACGACCTGGTGGACGCCATCGTCCGCACCGCCGTCAGCAACGGCCAGCGCGTCCTGGTCTGCGGGAGGACGGAGACCGACATCGACGAGACCGCGGCCAGGGCCGACACCTCTCCCGCGCACCCCGTGGTGCGCGTCGGCGGACGCGGGCACCGCGCCGAAGAGGCCCGCATGCTCACCAGGCTCCTCGCCGAGCAGGCCGGCGGCCTGCCCGCCTCCGGCCCCGGCTCCGCCGGGGAGGACCCCGCCGCCCACTGGGCCGCCCTCGCCGAGGACTGGGCCCGGGTCCGCGGGGCCTGGAGGGACATGGACACCATGGCCTCCGGCGGGCACGCCCTCGCCCAGCTCGCGGAGGAGCGCGGACGCGGCATCGCCCGGGGCTGGGACCCCGACGCCCTCTTCACCCCCGAGCGCGGGGGCCCCGAGTACTGGCTGCACCGGACCGAGCGCGCCCGTGCGGGTGGTTTCGTCGGCTTCCAGCACCGCGGCGCCATCCGCCGCGAGCTGGGCGTCAGCACCGACCCCGACAACCTCGACCGCCTGGGAGCGGTCGCCCGGATGGAGAGCGAGTGGCGCTCCGCCGTCGACCGGCGCACCCGGTGCGCGCCCCTGGGAGAGCTCACCTCCGAGCTGGCCGACGCCCTCGCCCGGCACCGCAGGTCCAGCGCCGCCTGCCTGCGGTCCGTCTCCGGACCCCGCCTGCGGCGCGGCCGGGCGGCCGTCGAGAACCGGCTGGAGACCCTCGACTGGCACCACGGCAACGGGTGGCCCGGGGTCGCCAGCCTGTTGGACGCCCTGCCCGCGTGGACCTGCCGCACCGACCAGGTCAGGGCCCTGCCGCCGCAGGCGGGCCTGTTCGACCTGGTCGTCGTCCTCGGCGCGGAGCGCACCCGGGTCGCCGAGCTGCTGCCGGCGCTCTACAGGGCCGGCCGGGCCGTGGTGTTCGGGGACCCGGCGCACCCCGGGCCGACCACGGTCCTGGAGCCCGACGAGGAGCGCCGGGCCCTGGCCGCCGCGGGCCTGGCGCCCGACCAGCTGGACGCCCGCGGGCTGCGCCACGGTTCGGGTTCCGCGATGCGCGCCCTCCACCGGGCCGCACCGGCCATGCTGTGGCTGGACGAGCACGACGGCGCCCCGCCCCTGCTCGCCGGGGCCGCGTCCCGGCACTGCTACGGCGGAAGGATCGTGGTGCGCACCGACCCCGACCCGCGCTGCGGTCCGCCGTTCGAGTGGCGCGACGTCGCCGGATCCTGCGAGGCGGTGCCGGGCGCGTCCTTCGTCAACCGCGACGAGGCGTACCGCGTGGCGGTGGTGGTGGGGGAGGTCGACGACCGCCTGCCCCCGGGGCGGGTGGTCGCGGTGGTCGCGCCGACCCAGCCCCAGGTCGCCCTGATCCGCCGGCTGCTGAGCCGGCGCGCCCTGCTGCACGAGGTGAGGGTCGGAGGGCCGGAACTCCTGGACAGCGACCGTGCCGCCGCGGACGTCACCGTGCTCTCGCCGGTGCTCGCCGCCGGCGCGCCCGCGGCCGCCGAGCGCCGGGTCCGCGGTATGGGCCACCTGTGGTCCTCGGTGCTCACCCGGACCCGGCAGCGGCTCCTCGTGGTGGGCGACCGGGGGTACTGGTCGGGGGACGACGGCCCGCTGGGCGACCTGGACGCCATGGTCACGGGCACCTGCGTGGTCGGCGCGGACCCGGCCGCCACCGTGCTGGTGGAGGAGCTGCGGGCCGTCGGCACGGGGGTCGTGCTCCAGCAGACCGTCGAGGGGTGGACGGCCGACATGGTGGTCCGGTTCGGCTCGCGCCGCCTGCTGCTCCTGCTCGACCGCGAGCCCGACGGCAGGGCCCTGCGCCACCTGCTGGCCAGGGGAGAGGCGCTCAACCGGGCGACCGGGGACCCCGTGGTGGTGGTTCCGGCCTGGCGCTGCCTGGCCGACCCCGGCGCCCTCGTCGGGGAGATCCTCGCCGCCTGCTGACCGGCCCCGGGCGGCCTGCGCGCCGCACTACCCTGGGACGGAACGCCCGGAACGCGGAGGATCCGCGTGCCCGCCGGGCGGAGGGGAGAGGGGAACACCGGTGCCCGAGGGTCACACGCTGCACCGACTGGCGGCGCACTTCGAGAAGGCCTTCGGCGGCGGGACGGTACGCGCCACCAGCCCCCAGGGCCGCTTCGCGGAGGGCGCCGCGCGGGTGGACGGCCGCGTCCTCACGGAGAGCGAGGCCCACGGCAAGCACCTCTTCCTCGGGTTCGACTCGGGTGAGTGGCTGCGGGTGCACCTGGGCCTGTACGGGGCGTGGACCTTCGGCGACGCGGACGGCGAACGCCACCTCGGCGCGCCCCGCGCGCGGGGCGCCGGCCTCGCCCCCCTCGTCCGGGACGGGGACGGGCTGGTCGTGCCGCCGGCACCCGTCGGCGCGGTGCGCGCCCGGCTCGTCAACGCCTCCGGGTGGGCCGACCTGCGCGGACCCTCCGCCTGCGAGGTCGTCACGGAGGACGAGAAGCAGGCCGTCCAGGACCGGCTCGGCCCCGACCCCCTGCGCGACGACGCCGACCCCGAACGGGCCTGGCGGACGGTCAGCCGTTCCAGGACCAGCATCGCGGCGCTGCTCATGCGCCAGGACGTCATCGCGGGGATCGGCAACATCTACCGGGCCGAGTCGCTCTTCAGGGCGGGGATCGACCCGGCGACGCCGGGCCGCGAACTGACCGCCGGGCAGTGGGCGGCGCTGTGGGAGGACCTCGCCGGCCTGCTCCGCGACGGGGTGCGCGACGGCTACATCATCACCACCCGCCCCGAGGACCGGCCCGATCCCGACGCGCGTCCCGTGCCCAGGCCGGACACGCTGTACGTCTGCTACCGGACCGGCGAGCCGTGCCGCGTGTGCTCCTCGCCCGTCGCCGCGTCCGAGCTGGCCGGACGCACCCTCTACTGGTGCCCGGGGTGTCAGCGGGGCTGACCCGCTCCCGGCCCCGGCCGCCGAGGGGATCTGGACGCCGACAGGCCATGCAGTACACTCCCTAGCCGTCTGCTTAACCGGTTCAGTTTCTGTGATCAGGGGGGCGAATGGGGGGGTTGATGCGGCGTCCGACGATCGTGGACATCGCCAAGGCCGCCGGGGTGTCCAAGGGGGCGGTCTCGTACGCGCTCAACGGGCGGCCCGGGGTCTCCGAGGAGACCCGTCGGCGTATCCTGGCGATCGCCAGCGACATGGGCTGGGCCCCGAGCAGCCCCGCGCGGGCGCTCTCGCCGGGCGGCCGGATAGGGGCGATCGGCCTGGTGGTCGACCGCCCGGCGCACTCGCTGGGGCTCGAACCCTTCTTCATGCAGCTGGTCTCCGGCATCGAGACGGAACTGGCCTCCTCCAACAACGACCTGCTCCTCCAGGTCACCGAGGACATGGGCGCCGAGACCGCGGCCTACCGGCGCTGGTCGGCGGAGCGCCGGGTCGACGGCGTGATCATGGTCGACCTGCGGGTGGACGACCCCCGGATCGGCCTCGTGGAGGGCCTGCCGCTGCCCGCGGTCGTCCTGGGCGGCCCCGAGGGGGCGGGCTCGCTCCCGTGCCTCTACACCGACGACTCCGTGGCCATGCGCGAGGTCGTCCACTACCTGGCGGCGCTGGGGCACCGGCGCATCGTGCGGGTGGCGGGCCCGGAGGAGTTCGTGCACACCAGGGCGAGGACCGCGGCGTTCCTGGACGCGGCGGAGCAGGCGGGCCTGGCGGAGGCGTACTCGGTGCACGCCGACTACACCGGCGAGGCCGGCACGCGGACCACGCGCAGGCTGCTGGCACGGACGGACCGCCCGACCGCCCTGGTCTACGACAACGACCTCATGGCCGTGGCCGGCCTCGGCGTGGCGCGGGAGATGGGGGTCGGCGTGCCCTCCCAGCTGTCGATCGTGGCGTGGGACGACTCCGTCCTGTGCCGCCTGGTGCGGCCCTCGCTGACCGCGATCGCCCGCGACATCGTCTCCTACGGCCGCCTCGCGGCGGCCATGCTCGGCGACGCGATCGAGGGCAGGCCGGTGCGCAACCAGGAGACCTCGCGGGGCGAGCTGTACCCGCGGGCGAGCACGGGCCCCATGGGGGCGTGACGGTGCGACGCGGCCGACCGTCGCCCGAGAGCCGGTGAACGCCTGTGCGGAACCGGTTCAGTAGGGGTGAATTTACTGACGTACCCGCATCTTCGCTGTTACAAGCGAATAACAGCGAAGTGTCGGGGATTGACGGCCTTCCCGTGGGCGTGTTGTTGTTAACCTCACTTACCCGGTTCAGCAACGGTCCTGTGCTCCCTCTGCTGGGAGCGCTCCCAACCCTCCGGTTCCCGGAGGGGCGCCCCCCCACAGGCCGACCGGGTGACAAGGAGGAGTCCGGATGAGAAGTCTGCGGATTCCGGCGGCACTCGCGGCACTGGCCATCACGGCCACTGCGTGCTCGGGTGGCGGCGGGAACGAGGAGGGTTCCGGGGAGTACCCCCGGAGCGAGACGCTGTACACCACGGGTACGGCATGGGGTCCGCCGGTCAGCTGGAACCCGCTCATGAAGGGCCAGTACGCGCCCGGCACGATCGGCCTGGCCTACGAGACGCTCTTCCTGTACGACCCCAACGAGGGCGAGTACGTCCCCTGGCTCGCGGAGAGCGACGAGTGGACCGCGGAGAACGTCCACGAGATCACCCTCCGCGAGGGGATCACCTGGTCGGACGGCGAGCCCCTGGTCGCCGAGGACGTCGTCGCGACCCTGGAGCTGGGCCAGTTCGGCTCCGTCTCCTACAGCAACATCTGGAACTTCATCGAGAGCGCCGAGGCCACCGACGAGCGCACGGTGACCGTCACCTTCTCGGAGAACCGCCCCCAGGAGTGGATGAACTGGGTCTACCTCAACCCCGTCCTCCCCGCCCACATCTGGGGCGACATGGAGGAGACGGCGCTCACGGACAGCGCCAACGAGGACATCGTCGCCACAGGCCCCTACGTCTACGAGTCGCACACCGACGACCGGATGGTCTGGGAGCGCAACGACGAGTGGTGGGGCACCGAGGCGCTCGACCTGGAGATGCAGCCCCGCTACATCGTGGACATCGTCAACGCCTCCAACGAGGTGACGATGAACATGATCAACCAGGGGGACATCGACCTCTCGAACAACTTCCTCCCGGGGATCGACCAGGTCCTCAACAGCAACCCCAACGTCACCAGCTTCTACGACGGTCCGCCGTACATGAAGAGCGCGAACACCGCGTGGCTGGTCCCCAACGTCACGCGCGCGCCGCTCGACGACACGGCCTTCCGCCAGGCGCTGGCCCACTCCATCGACATGGAGCAGATCATCTCCGGCCCCTACACGGACCTGGTCCAGGCGGCCAGCCCGACGGGCCTGCTGCCCGAGTGGGACGAGTACATCGACCAGGAGCTGGTCGAGCAGGAGGGCTTCAGCTTCGACGCCGATGAGGCCGTCGCGATCCTCGAGGACGCCGGCTACATGGACGAGGACGGCGACGGCTACGTCGAGACGCCCGACGGCGAGCCCATCGCCCTCACCCTGGAGGTCCCCTCCGGCTGGACCGACTGGATGGAGGCGGCCCGCCTGATCGCCCAGCAGGCCCAGGCGGTCGGCATCAACATCGAGGCCCAGTTCCCCGAAGAGGACCTGCTGGTCGAGAACCGGAACTCCGGCAACTTCGATCTGGTGATCAACAACGAGCGCCAGATGAGCAACACGCCGTGGACCTACTACGACTACCTCTTCCAGCTGCCCGTCAACGAGCAGCAGACCACCGTCAACTTCGGCCGTTACGAGAACGAGGAGGTGTGGCAGCTCGTCGAGCAGCTGGCCGCCGTCCCCGCCGACGACGTGGAGGGCGCGGCCGCGATCACCTCGCAGATCCAGGAGATCCAGCTGGCCGAGCTCCCGGCCATCCCGCTCTGGTACAACGGCCTCTGGTCGCAGGCCACGAACGAGACCTGGACCAACTGGCCCAGCGAGCAGGAGGGCGCTCCGCAGAGCGCCGCGACGCTCTGGAACGGCTGGCTCGAGATGGGCGCCATCTACACCCTCGCGGAGATCGAACCGGTCGGCTAGGGGTCACGCGGACACTCTCCTCCGCGTACCCGTCGACCCCTCCCACCCCGGCCGGAGCACGGCGTACGCGCCCGGCCGGGGAGCCCCCGAGGGGCACGGGGCGGACCCCTCCCCCTTCCCGGGTCCGCCGCCGTGCCCCTCCGGGGACCCTCGCCTGTCCGCCGCCATCACCTGGAGGAACGTGTGTGGCGCTACATCGGCCGTAAGCTCTTCGTCTACCTGCTTACGTTCGTCATCGCGGTCACCATCAACTGGATGATCCCGCGCTTCATGCCGGGCGACCCCGTCCGCAGCATGCTCGCGCGAGCCTCGGTCGGCAACCCCGAGGCGCTCGAGCGCATGACCACCTACTACAACGAGGTCTTCGGCCTCGACACGCCGCTGTACCAGCAGTACTTCAGCTTCTGGGGCGGGCTGTTCCGGGGCGACCTGGGCGTCAGCGTGATGCTCTACCCCGAACCCGTCACCGACGTCATCATGCGCTCGGTGCCCTACACCCTGGCCGTGCTGCTCCCCGCGATCCTGCTCAGCTGGATCGTCGGCAACCGCTTCGGGGCCTTCGCCGCCCGGAGCAAGATCCTCGACAACACCATCCTGCCGCTCGGGTACGTCCTGACCGCCACGCCCTACATGTGGCTGGCCCTGCTGCTCGCCTGGAGCCTGGGCGTCGTCGCCGGGGTCTTCCCCGTCTCGGGCGGGTACAGCTTCTCCCTCCGGCCCGAGTTCACCTGGCTGTTCATCTCCGACCTGATCAGCCACTGGTTCCTGCCGTTCCTGTCCATGTTCGTCGTGGCGCTGGGCGGCTGGGCGATCGGCATGCGGAACATGATCATCTACGAGCTGGAGGCGGACTACTCGAACTACCTCCAGGCCCTCGGCGCGCCGCGCAGGCTGGTCCGCAAGTACGCCTTCCGCAACGCGATGCTGCCCCAGATCACCGGGCTCGCGGTGCAGCTGGGCACGATCATCGCCGGATCGCTGCTCACCGAGATCGTGTTCAACTACCCCGGCCTCGGCACCCTCATCATCCAGTCGCTGAACAGCCGGGACTTCTTCCTGCTCCAGGGGATCTTCCTGTTCGTGGTCGTCGGGGTGCTGATCGCCAACTTCATCATCGACATCGTGTACGTCCTGGTTGACCCGCGCACCCGGGTCCAGATGACGGGAGGCTCGTCATGACCAACGTCGCCGGGGCGCCCGGAGCCCAGTCCGCAGCCGAACCCGCGGCTCCGCGCAAGGGCTCCGAGACACTGCACTACGCCCGCCGCAACCCCAAGCTGCTCATCGGCCTGGGCATCGTCCTCGCGTTCCTCCTGCTCGGCCTCATCGGCCCCCTCTTCGTCGACCACGGGCCCAACGAGTACGTCGGCCCCCAGAGCCAGCCCCCCAGCGGCGAGTTCTGGCTGGGCACCACCTCCTTCGGCCAGGACATCTGGGCGCAGTTCGTGTTCGGGGTCCGCACCACGTTCCTCATCGGCGTGTTCGGCGGCGGCGTCGCGTTCGTCATCGGCACGGCGGTCGGCTTCATCGCCGGCTACAAGGGCGGGATCGTCGACGAGATCCTCAACATGCTCACGAACGTGGTCCTGGTCCTGCCCGCGATGGTCGTGCTGATCGTCGCGATCGCCTACCTGGACGCGCGAGGCGTGTTCGTGCAGGGCCTCTTCATCGGCCTCACCTCCTGGCCGTGGGCCGCGCGCGCGGTCCGCTCGCAGGCGCTCTCGCTGGCCACCCGCGACTACGTGGACCTGGCCCGCCTCAGCGGCCGGCGCACGGGGAAGATCATCACCACCGAGATCGCCCCGAACATGAGCTCCTACCTGGTGATGTCCTTCATCCTGCTGTTCGGCGGCGCCATCCTCATCGCCGCGGGCCTCGACTTCATCGGGCTCGGCCCCTCGGACGGGGTGTCCCTCGGCCTGATGCTGGAGAGCGCCGTCGCGTGGAGCGCCCTGCAGTTCGGGATGTGGTGGTGGTTCGTTCCGCCGGGCCTCGGCATCACGGTGATCGTGAGCTCGCTGTACATCCTCAACGTCGGGTTGGACGAAGTCTTCAACCCCAAGCTGCGGGAGCTGTAATGACCCTGCGCGTCAACGACCTGAAGGTCTACTACCAGACCCTGCGCGGGGACGTCCACGCCCTCGACGGAGTCACGTTCGACCTCGCCGACGGCGAGATCATGGGCCTGGCGGGGGAGTCCGGCTGCGGCAAGACCACCCTCGGCAAGAGCCTGATCCGGCTGGACTCGCGGATGCGCCACGTCGGCGGCACCATCGACCTGGACGGCAAGGACGTGCCGATCGCGGACGACGACGCGATGGTGCCCCTCCGCTACCACGAGATCTCGCTCATCCCGCAGTACGCGATGAGCGCGCTCAACCCCACCCGCAAGATCGGGCGGATGATCAACGAGCTGCTGCGCTCGCGCGGCGTCCGTCCGGCCGACATCTCCCAGGAGCTCACCCGGCGCCTGGAGCTCGTCGGACTCGACGCGGACGTGCTGAACCGGTTCCCGATCGAGCTGTCGGGCGGCATGAAGCAGCGCGTCGTCATGGTGATGGCCACGCTGCTCAACCCGTCGCTGCTCATCGCCGACGAGGTCACCTCCGCGCTGGACGTGTCCACGCAGCGGTCGGTCGCCGAGTCGCTCGTGGAGTTCCGCGACCGCGAGTACGTCAAGAGCATGGTGTTCGTGACCCACGACATCTCGCTCGTGTACCAGATGGCCGACACGATCATGGTGATGTACGCGGGCCGCATCGCGGAGAAGGCCCCCGCGAAGACCATCATCAACGCGCCGCGCCACCCCTACACCCAGATGCTCATCTCGGCTCTCCCCGAGGTCGGCTCGACCATGGAGCAGGGGCGCCTGGAGGGCATCCCCGGGACGCCGCCCGGCCTGCTGAACCCGCCGACCGGCTGCCGGTTCAAGGACCGCTGCCCGATGGCCTTCTCCAAGTGCTCCGAACAGCCGCCGCTGCTGGAGATCGAACCCGGCCACTGGGCCGCCTGCTGGAAGACGGGGTGAGGTAGACCGTGCTGGAACTCAGCCATGTGCACAAGGTGTACCGGGTCGGCGCGTTCGGCGGCGGCCGCCTGCGCGCGGTGCGCGACGTCAGCCTGACGGTGGAGCCCGGCGAGGTCGTCTCGCTCATCGGTGAGAGCGGCAGCGGCAAGAGCACCCTCGGCAAGATGGTGCTCGGCCTGAGCAGGCCGACCGGCGGCACGATCACGTTCGACGGCACCGACATCACCACCATCCGGGGCCACGCCGCGCGCAAGGAGTACTACCGCAGGGTGCAGGGGGTCTTCCAGGACCCGTTCAGCTGCTTCAACCCGATCTTCAAGGCCGACCGCGTCTTCGAGATGATCCGGACCTCCTACTTCCCGGGGGTCTCGGACGCGGACTGGCGGGACCGGGTCCTGGCCGCGCTGGCCACGGTCCGGCTGGACCCGGGCAACGTCCTGGGCAAGTACCCCCACCAGCTCAGCGGCGGCCAGTTGCAGCGGGTGCTGATCGCGCGGGCGCTGCTCCTGGACATCAAGCTGCTGGTGGCCGACGAGATCATCAGCATGCTGGACGCGTCCACGCGCATCGACGTGCTCAACCTGCTCAGCGACCTCAAGGAGCGCGGGCTCGGCATCCTGTTCGTGACCCACGACCTGTCGCTCGGCAACTACGTCAGCGACAAGTCGGTGATCCTGCGCAAGGGCGCCGTCGCGGAGATGGGTCCCACGCTCAGGGTGTTCGAGAACCCCCTCCACCCCTACAGCCGCCACCTCCTCTCGTGCGTGCCGCAGCTGCACCGCACCTGGGCGGAGGTCGACGCGGAGCTGGCGGCGAACCCGCCGGAGGACGTCGTCCTCCCGGTGGCGGCGGACGAGGAGTCCGCTCCGCTGCTCGAGGTGGAGGAGGGGCACTTCGTCGGGATCGACCAGGGGTAGCCCGTGCGCGCCGCCACGCCGCCCCGGACCGTGCGTGGCCGGGGCGGCGCACGTGGTGGGGGCGGTCGGGCACGCGCGCCGCTCCCACCGGAGCCGCGGGGTTCTTCGGCCGCCGTCGCCGACTCCGTCGGCCGAAAACGGAATTCACCTACGAAACCAGTGGGGATCGTTCTCCTACGCGCACATACGCGCCCATACGTGCGCGACCGCGAAGTCGTCGGCGCGCGCAGACCCCCGCATCGTCTCCCCCCGGGGCGTTCTCCGGGGGTCCCCGGGCGCGTGCTGTGCCTTCCGGAAGGCCGCACGGAGGGGCTCCGCGCCGAGGGGCGGCGGCGGGCCGGTGCGGGGAGCGCCCGGAAGCCCCTCCGCGCTGAAGTGCGGGAACGACATCGCGGTGACGGGTTCGCGAACAGGCCGTGACGCGCCCGTGACCACGGGGTCCGCCGCGCGCGGTTCCCTCCCCGCCCGCCGGTATTCCTGATGGGGCCGTGCGAGTTGCCACACCGAAAACCTTCGCGAGCCGGCCGGGCTGTGGTAAGTTCGGTGAAGATTGTTAGTCGTTGAATTTCGCAGTTGGTGTCTTGCCCGCGGAGTTTGTGACCGGCGGGCGGTTTCTCTTGGAGTCGGCTCGCGGCAATTCTCGGACGTGAGTATGCGTTCGTGTACACCGAGCTGAAGGAGAGAACATGGCTCAGGGAACTGTGAAGTGGTTCAACGGCGAGAAGGGCTTCGGCTTCATCTCCCCCGACGACGGTGGCCCCGACGCCTTCGTTCACTACAGCGCCATCCAGGGTAGCGGCTTCCGCAACCTGGAGGAGAACCAGCGCGTGGAGTTCGAGATCGTCGCCGGCACCCGCGGCCCGCAGGCCGAGAACGTCGTCGCGCTCTAAGACGTAGAACGTCGTAGGACGCCCCGGAAGGCACCGCCTTCCGGGGCGTTCGCGTGTCCGGGGCCCGGTCGGGACGGCCGTCCCGTGCCCCCTCACGGGACCGGCCGCCGCCCCCGTGAGGGGACGGCGGCCGACGGGGCGTCGCGAGGCGGGTCAGTCCGCGAGCAGCGCCTCCGTGCGCTCGCGCACCTCCGGGGTGTCCAGGCCGCGCACGGTCACCGTGGTGCGTCGGCGCAGCACGTCGTCGACGGTCACAGCCCACTCGCGGTCCCGCGCGAAGACCACCTGCGCCCAGATGTCGGGCCCGTCGGGGTGGATGCGCTCGCCCAGTTCCGGGAGGTCCCGGACCAGGACCGCGATGTCCATCGCCAGGCTTCCGTAGTGCGACGCCAGGTGGCGTGCGACCAGCGGGTCGAGGCGGGCGCCCGGCTCGCGGTCGATGATGAGCCGCTGGGTCACCGCGTCCGGGCTGGCCAGCCCGGGGAGCGGCACGGTGCGCAGCGGGTCGACCATGTCCTCGCCCAGGGGCACCGCCGAGACCTTGCGCAGCTCCTCCAGGACGGTGCGGCCGATGTGCCGGTACGTCGTCCACTTGCCGCCCGCCACCGACAGCATCCCGCCGCGCCCCTGGCTCACCACGGTCTCCCTCTTGGCCGCACTGGTGCCGCCGGGGCCTCCCGGCAGCACCCGCAGGCCGGCGAAGGAGTACGTCACCTGGGAGGCGTCCAGGTAGGGGGCGTCGATGCCCACCGCGGCCTCGCCCAGGATCTGCTCGACGTCGGAGGGGACCACCCCCACCTCGGCCGGGTCGCCGGTGTACTCCTCGTCGGTGGTGCCGAGCAGCAGCCTCCCCTCCCACGGGATGGCGAACGAGACCCGGTACCGGTCCACGGGGATGGTCAGCGCCGCGCGCCACGGCTCGGGCGTGCGCAGGACCAGGTGGGCGCCCTTGGACAGGCGCACGCTGGGCCCGGCCGCCGGGTCCTCCATCCGCCGCAGGCCGTCCACCCACGGCCCGGTGGCGTTGAGGACCAGGCGGGCGTCGATCCCGAACTCGTGGCCCCCGACGCGGTCGCGCAGGTCGGCGCCGGTGACCCTGCCCCGTGTGGTGCGCAGGCCCACCACCTCGGCGTGGTTGAGCACCACCGCGCCGGCGTCGGCGGCGGCGCGCACGGTCATGACGGCCATGCGGCTGTCGTTCATCTGGTGGTCGCTGTAGGCGGCCACCGAGCGCAGGCCCTCGGTGCGCAGTCCGGGCGCGAGGCGCTTGGCCTGGGCGGGGGAGAGCAGGCGGCCCATCCCGTCGCCGAACGCGGACAGGGCCGAGTACAGGAAGACCCCGGCGCCCATCTTCGCGGCGCCGTGGGGCCCGCCCGAGTAGACGGGGACCAGGAACGGCATGTGGTTGACCAGGTGCGGGGCCACGTCGGAGGCGAGGGAGCGGCGCTCCCGGTGGTTCTCCGCGACCAGGCGCACGTTGCCGGTCTGGAGGTAGCGCAGTCCGCCGTGCACCAGTTTGGAGGAGGCGCTGGAGGTGGCCCCGGCGAAGTCGCCGGAGTCGACCATGGCCACCCGGAGCCCGGCCTGGGTGGCGGTCCACGCGGCGGACGTGCCGAGGATGCCGCCGCCGACGACGAGGAGGTCGAAGGTTCCCCGGGAGAGTTCGTCCCGGGTGCGGGAGCGGGCGGAGGAGGTGTCGTTCTGGCGGGCGCTGGTGGTCATGGGCTGGTGCTCCGTCCGTTCGGAGGGATGGCGGGGACTCCGCAAGCGCCTGAACGGGCTCAGACCCTTCAGACGTGTGTCGCCTGCATAATACGACAATGCCGAACGGCGGCACGATCTGAGGTCATCCGTCCGGGGTGTCGTCGGCCCCGCACCGGTCCTGACGGGGGCGTCGTACTGCCGGTGTGACCAGAGACGACTGCGTGAACCCGCTTCGTGATCGATGTGCGGCATTGTCGAATACTTTGCGACCGTTCGCGTGCGCGCCCCGCCGGACCGCGGTCGCGCCCTGGCCCGGACGGGTGTGATGCCGGCGGGCGGGGCTCCGGGACCGGGCCCGCGGGGCCCGGTGCGGGATTCCGGGGCCGGGCGCGGTTTCGGGCCCCGGGATCCCCGGATTGCCCCACCGGAGGGACATCCCGAGTCCTACGATTGGGGCATCATGGCGACCAGGTACTCACCCACGATCCGGCGCCGCCGCCTCTCCGCCGAACTCCGGCGGCTGCGGCTGGCCGCGAGGAAGACCAGCGAAGAGGCCGCCGCCGCCTCGGGCCTGTCCAAGTCCACCTACTCCAACATCGAGTCCGGCGTGAAGAAGCGCCCCAGACTCAGCGAGGTCCGAGCCGTCCTGGACGCCTTCGGGGTCGGGCCCGGCCAGGAGTACGACGAGATCCTCAACCTGTGCCGCCAGGCCCTCGAACGGGGCTGGTGGAGCCGCTACCGGGACGTCCTCGCCGCGCGCTACGTCGGCTTCGAGACCGAGGCGAGCTCCATCACCACCTGGCAGCCGATCGTCGTGCCGGGCCTTCTCCAGGTGCCCGAGTACATGCGGGTGACGGCCCTGGCCGGGATGGCCAACCCCCAGGACATCCGCAGGGTGACGGACGCCAAGATGACCCGCCAGCGCATCCTGGACGACGAGGACCCGCCGGAGCTGTACGCGGTCTTCGACGAGGGGGCGCTGCTGAGGCTCCGGGACTTCCCCGACGCCAAGCGGGCCCAGGTGGCGCACATCGTGGAGATGGCGGAGCGCCCCCACGTCACCGTCCAGATGACCCTGGCGGCCAAGCTCAACCCCGGCGCCGGCGGCCCCTTCGTGATCATGGAGTTCCCCGAGCCCATCGACCCGATGGTCGTCTACCTGGAGACCGACACCGACGGCATCTACCTGGAGGAGCCCGACGAGGTGGTGCGCTACCAGAACATCCTCAACCACCTCCGACTGGTCGCCCTCCGCCCGGGGGAGACCCTCGACTACCTCCGTGAGGTCCACCTCGGGGCCTAGGCGGTCGGGCCCGCGTGCCGAGCACCGGCTCCCGTCCTCCGGGGCGGTGGGGCGGCCGGGTGGACGCGGACGGGGGCGCCCGGCGCGAACGCCGGGCGCCCCCGTTCCACCGCGGGCCGGGGCGGTCAGACCCCGAACCCGGTCAGCTTCCAGATCCACGCGCCGATCACACCGCCCACGAGCGGGCCGACGACCGGGATCCAGGAGTAGCCCCAGTCCGATCCGCCCTTGCCCGGGATCGGCAGCAGCGCGTGCGCCAGGCGCGGACCCAGGTCGCGGGCGGGGTTGATGGCGTAGCCCGTCGGCCCGCCCAGGGACAGGCCGATCGCGAGCACGAGCAGGCCGATCATCAGCGGCGCGATGCCGTTGGTGAACAGGCCGCCCAGGTCCACGTCCCCCTCGGAGACGAAGCCCGAGTTCGCGCCGATCCCGAGCACGCCCAGGAGCAGCATCGCGGTGCCGATGATCTCGGTGACGAGGTTGGCGACCGGGTTGCGCACGCCGGGGGAGGTGCTGAACACGCCCAGCTTGGCCTCCGGGTCGTCGGTCACCTTCCAGTGCGCGAAGTAGGCCAGGTAGACCAGGACGGCGCCGGTGAACGCGCCGCCCAGCTGGGCCAGCATGTAGCCGGGCACCTGGGCCCAGGCGAACTCGCCGATGCTGGCCAGGCCGAGGGTCACCGCGGGGTTGATGTGCGCGCCGCTCGTGGAACCGACGACGTAGACGGCCATCGCGACCGCCATGCCCCAGCCGAACGTGACCACGATCCAGCCCCCGTTGAGGGCCTTCGATCGGGCGAGGGAGACTCCGGCGACGACACCGCCGCCGAGCAGGATGAGGATCGCCGTTCCGACGAACTCTGCCAGGTACACCATGGAGGACCTCCGCCCCGGTGAGGGGCAGCCGGGTCACGGGAGGTCAGGTGTGCTCGCGGGGCGCGACCGCACGCCGGACGCGGGCATAATCAGACACACCCGTCACAGGATGGAGATGGGACGGGGGCGCGGTCGCGCCCCCTGTACCGCCTCCCAGGGGAGCAGGTGGCAGCCGTGGCGCCCCTGGGCGGCGGTCGTTCGGTCGGGGCCCTGCCCCGGCCTACGCTTCCTCGTGCTCGACCCAGTCCAGGGTGCGTCGCACGGCCTTGTTCCAGTTGTGGTACTCGCGCTCGCGGACGGCGGGCTCCATCTCCGGGTTCCACTCGGCCGCCTTGTGCCAGTTGGCGCGCAGCGTCTCCACGTCGGGCCAGTAGCCCACCGCCAGCCCCGCGGCGTAGGCGGCGCCGAGACAGGTGGTCTCGGCGACCATCGGCCGTACGACCTCGGCGTCCAGGACGTCGGACAGGATCTGCATGAGCAGGTTGTCGGCGGTCATGCCGCCGTCCACCTTGAGCGTCGTCAGGTCGATCCGCGAGTCGGCGTTCATCGCGTCGACGACCTCGCGGGTCTGCCACGCGGTGGCCTCCAGGACGGCGCGCGCGATGTGGCCCTTGGTGACGTACCCGGTCAGGCCCGCCATCACGCCCCGGGCGTCGCTGCGCCAGTGCGGGGCGAACAGGCCGGAGAACGCCGGCACGATGTAGCAGCCGCCGTTGTCGTCCACGGTGCGGGCCAGCGTCTCGATCTCCGGAGCGGTCGAGATCAGGCCGAGGTTGTCGCGCAGCCACTGCACCAGCGACCCCGTGACCGCGATCGAGCCCTCCAGGGCGTACACGGCCGGTTCGTCGCCGAGCTTGTAGCCGAGCGTGGTGAGCAGGCCGTTCTGTGAGGTCACCGGCTCGGTGCCGGTGTTCATGACCAGGAACGTGCCGGTGCCGTAGGTGCCCTTCACGTCGCCCGGGTCGAAGCAGGTCTGGCCGAACAGGGCGGCGTGCTGGTCGCCGAGAGCGGACGCGACGGGGGTGCCCTCCAGGTAGCCGCGGGCCTCGCCGTAGACCTCCGAGGACGAGCGGATCTCCGGCAGCACGGCCGCCGGGATGCCCAGTGCGTCGAGGATCTCGGGGTCCCACTCCAGGGTGGCCAGGTTCATGAGCATGGTGCGGCTCGCGTTGGTCACGTCGGTGACGTGGCGGCCGGTCAGGTTCCAGATGATCCAGGTGTCCATGGTGCCGAACAGGACCTCGCCCCGTTCGGCCCGTTCGCGGAGCCCGTCCACGTTGTCGAGCAGCCAGCGCAGCTTGGGGCCGGAGAAGTAGGTGGCCAGCGGAAGGCCGGACCGCTCGCGGAACCGGTCCTGGCCGCCGTCCGCGGCCAGTGCGCGGATCAGGTCGTCGGTGCGGGTGTCCTGCCAGACGATGGCGTTGTGGACGGGCTTGCCGGTCTCACGGTCCCACACCACGGTGGTCTCGCGCTGGTTGGTGATGCCGACGGCGGCGACCTGGTCGGGCGTGATGTCGCTCTTCTCCAGGGCCTCCTGGACGACCACCTCGACGTTGGTCCAGATCTCCTCGGCGTCGTGCTCGACCCACCCCGGTTGGGGGAAGATCTGCCTGTGCTCGCGTTGGTCGACGGAGACGATGCGTCCGTCCCGGTCGAAGAGGATGCAGCGGCTCGACGTGGTGCCCTGGTCGATCGCGGCGACGTACTGCTGACTCATCGGTTGCTCGCCTTCAAGGTGGAGGGCTCGGGATGGGGGCCGGACACACACGCACACGGGTTATCCCCGCACGTTGTACGACATTGACGCATGGGTAGGCGTTAGTTTCATCCGTTCTTCCTTCCCATGTCAAGGCCGTGTGACGCAATCGTGTCGCGTGGGTCACGCAGCCTGCCGGGCAACGGTGCCAGGGAAGGGGCGGCTCACGGAAGCCACCGCGCGGAACCGGCGCGGGGCGGCCGGGCCGGGGCGCGGCGGGACGCGCTCAGTACGGGGTGACGCCCAGGTCCCGCGAGATGGCCCTCGCGGCGTCGCGCACGTACGAGACCTGCTCCATGTCGGGCCGGCCCTCCTCGCCGCGCAGGCGCTCGACGGCGCCGCGGACGCCTATGGCGCCGACCGTGGTGCCGCGCCGGTCGCGGATGGGCGCGGCGATCGACACCTCTCCGTCGACGAGTTCCTCGACCTCCCAGGCCCAGCCGTTCTCGCGGACCTCGTCCAGCCGCCGCTCCAGGACGGCGGGGGAGGTGACGGTGTGCCGGGTGAACGACGGCAGGGTCACCGCCCCGCCCGCCTCGACGGCGTCCGCGTCCTCCTCGGGCACGGCCAGGGGGTCGAAGGCCATCAGCACCCGGCCGATGGCGGTGGCGTGCAGGGGGAGCAGGGTGCCCACGTCGAGCGTCTGGCGCGAGGAGTCCGGGCGGAACACGTGGTGCACCACCAGCACCTGGTGCTTGTGCAGGGTGCCGATGCGCACGCTCTCACCGCTGCGGGAGGCCAGGCTGTCGGCCCAGTTCAGGGCCCGGGTGCGCAGCTCGTTGCCGTCCAGGTAGCGGGTGCCAAGGCTGAGCATGCCCCCGCCCAGGCGGTAGCGGCCGGACTCGGGGTCCTGCTCGACGAACCCCACGTGCTGGAGGGTGCGCAGGATCCCGAGGGCGGTGCCCTTGGGCAGCTCCAGTGACCGGGAGATCTCCGCCAGGCTCAGCCCCCGGGCGCCGGTGGCCAGGATCCGGAGGATGGCCGCCGCGCGTTCGATCGACTGGATTCTTCCCGGCATTGAGGTGCTACCACTCTCTAGTACGACAATGTCATACGCGAAATGCTACTACGCGATGTGATGCCCGGCAGGGGAACGGTCGTCCGGCGGCATGCGGGATCGGGCCAGTGTAGCCGCCCGTCCCGCCCCGACCTGGGCCGCGGGTGAGGTCACAGCTCCTCGACGGCCTCGGCGATCCTCCGGGCCGCGTCCTCGACGTCGCGGTCGGTGATCTCCAGGTGCACCACGAGGCGGATCGACGCGCCGTTGCCCAGCCCCGTGACACCGTGGCGCGAGAAGGCCTCGGCGTACCGGCGGGCCTCCCCGGCCGGGGTCCGCACCAGCACCATGTTGGTCTGCGCCAGGGCGGGCAGCCCGGACAGCTCGGTGATCCGCGCGGCCAGGACGGCGGCCCGCTCGTGGTCCTCGGCCATCCGCTCCCTGTGGTGGCGCAGCGCGTACAGCGCCCCGGCGGCGATGACGCCCGCCTGGCGCATCCCCGCGCCGAGCAGCTTGCGCCCGCGCCGGGCGCGCGCCACCGTGTCGGCGTCGCCGGCCAGGGCCGATCCCACCGGGGCGCCCAGCCCCTTGGAGAAGCACACGGAGACGGTGTCGAACCCGTCGGCGACCGAGGAGGGGGCCGTGCCGAGGAAGGCGGCCGCGTTCCACAGCCGGGCGCCGTCCAGGTGGGCGCGCAGCCCGTGCCGGTGCGCGAACCCCGTCACCCGCGCCTGCTCGGCGAGCGGGACCACCCGCCCGGTGAACGTGTTCTCCAGCCACACCAGGGCGGGCTCGGCCCGGTGGACGTCGCCGCGGCCGGCGATCCACGACTCCAGCAGTTCGTCGGTGGGGAAGATCCCGTCGGAGTACAGCCGGGGGAGGGCGCGGGCCAGCACCGCGGTGGCGCCCTGCTCGTCGCCGATGAGGTGGTGGTGCTCGTGCGCCCAGACCTCGTCGCCGCTGCGGGTGGACACGTACAGGCCCAGCTGGTTGGCCATGTGCCCCGAGGGCACGTACAGCGCGGCCTCCTTGCCGAGCAGGTCCGCGGTCTCCTCCTCCAGGGCTCGGACGGTCGGGTCCTCCCCCCACACGTCGTCGCCGACCTCCGCCTCGGCGATGGCCCGGCGCATGGCGGGGGTGGGGCGGGTGAGGGTGTCGGAGCGCAGGTCGATCATGGCGGCTTCCTTCGGCTGGGTGCGGCGCCCCCGGTCCGCGGGGACGGAGGCGTGCCCCGGGCGCGCGGCACCCGGGGCACGGACGGCGGGTCGGCCCGGCGGAGCGCGCCGGACGGGCCGTGGAAGGGACGATACTGCCCCGCCCTCACCCCTCCCCGAGCCGGTCCAGGGCCCGGGAGAGCCGGTGCAGGGACTCCAGGGCGCGCTCGGCGCCGTCCTCCCCCAGTTCGGCGACCAGGGCGTCGGCGACCCTGCCGTGGTCCGGGTCGATCCGCCGCAGGGCCTCCAGGCCCTCCTCGGTGGGCGCGAGCAGCTTGGCCCGGCTGTGCGCCGGGTTGGGGCGGTACTCGGCCAGCCTCCTCTCCACCAGCAGGTCGGCGATGCGCTGGACGCTCTGCCGGGTGGTGCCGAACCTGCGGGCCACCGCCGACACCGGCAGGGGCTCGTCGGTCACGGCGCCGAGCACCTGCCAGCGGGCCGCGGTCAGACCGGCCGAGCGGGCCAGTTCCTCCGCCACCGAGAGGAGCTGCCCGTTGAGGCGGAAGACGGTGAGCGCCGTGCCGGTGAACAGCTCGGAGTGTCTGTCGGCGGTCGACGCCATGCTCAGGACCCCTCCAGCAGGACGTGGTAGGCGTCGGGGTCGTGCCGGGCGTGCAGCCTGTACCAGGCGTCGAGGACGCGGGGCGTGAAGAGGTGGAGGGCGGCGAAGATCGCGCGGGCGAACTCGAGGGGCGCGGTGGGACCGGCCGTGATGAGGCCGCCGTCGGAGACGGTGAGCTCGGAGCGGTAGCGGCCGGTGCCCGCGTATCCGGTGCCGAGAAGGTACTCGGGCGCGGCGCTGGTGTGGTCGCGGTAGTCGAGCAGGCCCTCGCGGGCGAGCCCTGCGGTGGCGCCGCAGATGGCGGCGACCGGCACCCCGGCGTCGAGGAAGATCCCCGCGGCGGACGCGAAGGGCGCGAGCGCCTCCGGGTCGGCGTCCCAGCCCGAGGCGCCGGGCAGGATCAGCATGGAGCTGGCGGAGGGCACCAGCTGGGGCAGCGCGAGGTCGGGGAGGACCGTGATCCCGCCCATGGTCGTGACGGGCGCGCCGCTGAGGCCGACGGTGACCACGTCGTAGCGGCCCGGGTCGTGCTGCCACTCGCCACCGCGGATGGTGGCCACCGCGTGGCCGATCTCCCAGTCGGCGAGGTCGTCGTAGACGGCGAGGTGAACGGTCTTCCTGTTCTCTGCACTCATGACAACATGCTGTCATTTCGACAGGATGCTGTCAATGCAATCGGGTGCCTGGCCGGGGTGGGGTCCCGGGGTGGGGCGCCGCCGTCCCCGTCTGTGCGGCCACCGTTTTCGGGCGGCCCGCAATGCGGGCATGTCACCGGACCTTCGGGGAGGTTCGTCCCGGTAGGGATGGGGGATGGCGGTTTGTCCGGGCGAATCGGGGGCGTCCCGGCCAGGAACTCCTACCCGGGCGGGGGGAGTTTGGCAAGGGTTCGCCGTGCGGCGGGGCTTCCGGGAGGGGGTGTGCTCCCACCCGGGCGGGCGGGGAGGGACCGTGGGCGGGGTGACGTGTGTCTCGTGGGAGTAACAGAACCGCACGGGTGGTTCACAGAAGCTCACAAATGGTATTACCATTGCCGAGACCTGTTTCAAGCGCAGGTCAAGGCCGTTTCATGCTGCGGTCGTGTGCCACCCCATCAGTCCACTGGAAGGCTCCGTCGTGGAGAACTTCGAGCCCGTCTACGGGACGGGTCCGCTCCTCGGGATCGCGGCGGGCGCCATCGCGCTCCTGCTGTTCCTCATCATCCGCTTCAGGATGCACGCGTTCATCGCGCTCGTCCTGGTCAGCGTCCTGACCGCCCTCGCCGCCGGCATCCCGGTCTCCGGGGTCATGCCGACCCTCCTGGACGGCTTCGGCGGCACGCTCGCCAACGTCGCCCTCCTGGTCGGCCTCGGCGTCATGATCGGGCGCCTGCTGGAGATCACCGGCGGCGCCGCGGTGCTGGCGGGGGCGCTCATCAGGCTCTTCGGGGAGAAGCGCGCCCCGCTCGCCCTCGGTGTGTCCTCGCTGCTGTTCGGCTTCCCGCTGTTCTTCGACGTCGGCCTCATCGTCATGCTGCCGATCGTCTTCAGCGTGGCCCGGCGCGTCGGCGGGTCGGTCCTGACCTACACCCTGCCCACCGCGGGCGCCTTCGCGGTCATGCACGCCTTCGTGCCCCCGCACCCCGGCCCGGTGACCGCCGCCGTGGAGGTCGGCGCGGACATGGGCCTGACCCTGCTGGTCGGCCTCCTCCTGGCGATCCCGACCTGGTACCTCTCCAGCTACCTGTACGGGCTCTGGGCGGGCAAGCGCTTCGAGATCCCGGTCCCCGACGACGTCATGTCCGACGGCACCGTCAAGCACGACGACCCGCCGCACCTGGCCACTGTCCTGGGCATCCTCCTGCTGCCGATGGTGCTGATCTTCGCCAACACCGGCGTCTCCGCCTTCGCCGCCACCGGTACCGTTGCCGCGGACGCCCTGTGGGTGCAGGCCTTCCAGCTGATCGGCCAGACCCCGATCGCCCTGCTCATCACCGTGCTCGTCGCCATGACGGTGCTCCGCCGGGGCCGCTTCACCCGTCAGAGGGTCGAGGAGATCGTCGGAGGGGCGCTCGGCCCCGTCTGCGCCATCATCCTCATCACCGGCGCCGGCGGCATGTTCGGCATGGTGCTGCGCACCAGCGGCATCGGCGACGCGCTGGCCGGCTCGCTGGAGGCCACGGGGCTGCCGGTGATCGTCGCCGCCTTCGTCATCGCCCTCGCCCTCCGCGTCGCGCAGGGGTCGGCGACCGTCGCCATCACCACCGCCGCGGGGCTCATCGCCCCGGCCGTGCAGGCGGCGCCGGGGCTGACCTCCATCGACCTGGCGCTGATCGTCATCGCGATCGCCTCGGGCGCCACGGCCCTGTCGCACGTCAACGACTCCGGCTTCTGGCTGGTCGGGCGCTTCCTCGGCATGGACGTCAAGACCACGCTCAAGACCTGGACCGTCATGGAGACCCTCATCGGCTTCATCGGGTTCGGTCTCGCCTTCGGGCTCAGCCTGGTGCTGTGACGCGCGGGCGGGCGGGCTCCAGCCCGCCCGCCCCTCAGGGGGCCGGGTACGCCTTCGGGTCGTGTTCCAGGGCGTCCGAGACCTCGGTGACGATGGACCGCATCGCGGCCTCGGCCACGTCGGGGAGGCCGTCCCGGATGGCCTGGGCGACGGTCTTGTGCAGCCGCAGCGCCTCCGGGCGCGGGTTGCGCGGCATCAGGTCGTAGGAGGTCCGGCCGACGAGGACCTCGGCCACCACCTGCGCCAGCCCGACGAGCATCTCGTTCTCGGAGAGCTCCAGGATGCGGCGGTGGAAGGTGATGTCGAGCTCGAGGAAGGTCGCGAGGTCCCCGGCCCGACCGGTGAGGACCATCTGGTCGGCCACCACCACCAGCTGGGCCCGCTCCTCCTCGCCGCCCCGCGCGGCGGCGAGCGCGGCGGCCCCGGGCTCGACGGCGGCGCGCAGCTCGTTGAGCGAGCGCAGCTGCTCCATACGGCCCGGACCGGCCAGGCGCCAGCGGATCAGCTGGGGGTCGAAGACGCTCCAGTCGCGCCGGGGCCGCACCCGGATCCCGGTGCGCGGGCGGCTGACCACGAGGCGCATCGACTCCAGGACGCGTACGGCCTCGCGCGCCACGGTCCGGGAGACCCCGAAGTCCTGCTCGAGCCCCTGGAGCGTGAACGTGTGGCCGGTCGCGTACTCGTCCGCGGCGATCGCGGGCCCGAGGACCGCCAGCACCCGGTTGTGCAGCGTGCGGTGGTCGGTGCCCATCGTGCTCCCTGTGCTCCGCGCTCGTCCGGTCCGGCCACAACCGGCCGGGTTCCAGCCTGAAGCCTAGCCGGATTGATTGATATCACTATTAGTGGTGGCGCTTGCGTCCCCGCAGGAGCACCAGGACACGGAGAGACCATGCACTTTGTCTTCATGGGCGTCGCCGGAAGCGGCAAGACCACCGTCGCCGAGTACGTGGCGAAGCGCCTCGGTCTGCCGTTCGCCGAGGCGGACGCCTTCCACCCCAGGGCCAACATCGAGAAGATGGCGGCCGGCGTCCCCCTGACGGACGACGACCGGTGGCCCTGGCTGCGCGACCTGGCGGCGTGGATCTCGGCGCACGACGCCCTCGGGGAGTCGACGGTGATGGCGTGTTCGGCGCTCAGGTGCGAGTACCGCGACGTCCTGCGCGAAGGGGCGCCCGGGGTGTGCTTCCTGCACATGCAGGGGCCCGCCGAGGTGATCCTGGAGCGGATGGCGGCCAGGGCCGACCACTTCATGCCGCCCGCCCTGCTGGAGTCGCAGCTGGCCACCCTGGAGAGGCTGGGCCCGGACGAGCCCGGCCGCGAGTTCGACGTGCGGAGCGACGTCGACACCCTCACGGAGCAGGCGCTGGAGTACGTCGGCGAGTGCATGCGGGCGGCGGACGCCTGACGGGCGGGAGGACCCGCCCGCGGGGCAGGGGGAGCGGGGCCGGGGCGCACGGGCCCCCGCCCCGCTCCGGGGCCTCCTACTCCTCGTCCTCGGCGTCCGCGAGGGAGTGCAGGCGCGCCAGGTGCTCGCTGTCGTCCTCCCCGTGGCGGGTCAGGTAGATCTCGCGCGCCTCGTCGGCGATGTCGGAGGTCTCGTCCTCGAAACCGTAGTCGGCGAGGTCGTCGAGCAGGTCGAGCACCCGGTGCAGGGCGTCGTCGTCGGAGTCCTCGGCGGCCTCATCCGGGCGGTGGTCGGCGACCGCGGAGAGGACGGCCGCGCGGGCGTCGTCCACGGCGCTCTCGGAGCCGGCGGCCCCGGTCAGCCGGATCCTGGTGATGGGGTCCTCGTCGGCGATCAGCATGAGCTGCTCGGCGAGCCAGGCGGTCTCCTGGCCTTCGAGGAACGCGGTCAGGGCCGCGTCGTCAAGGGGTGTGGTCATCCGGAGATCATAGGGCTGCCGAGGGGGCGTCCGAGTATCGGGGACCAACGTCCCGAGGCGGACTTCGTGTCGCATACGTTAATTCATCCGATGATCGGTTAATGCGTTCCGCAATTCCACGGGAGTCCCGGGGAAAGCGGGACGGGTGTCGTCACGGCGGCCTCCCGTGGTAATGGGTGTCCGTTGGACAGCGCGCACGCCAAAACGCGCCTATGGATCACGGCACAGATCTGAAACGGTTGTATTAATACCCAGCCGTCTACCTTCCCTGCCGGTCTCCCCCCGGTCTAGGGTCCACTCAATCGATCTCGGGCCTCATACCCCCGCCCCACATTGAGGTGGACCATGTTCACGAAGTCTTCCCGAAAGCCGCTGGCCCTCGTGGCCACCGCGGCGGCGCTCACGCTGGTGGCGACAGCGTGCGCGGAGAGCACGCGCGAGGGCGGCGGCACAGACGAATCCGCCCCGTTCGTCTTCGCCTCCGCAGGCGACATCAGGACCCTCGACCCCTTCCTCACCAGTGACGGGGAAACCTTCCGTTACAGCCGCCAGGTCTTCGAAACCCTTCTCGACCACGAATCAGGTGGGAGCGAGATCGTCGGCGGACTCGCCGAGACCTGGGAACAGTCGGAAGACGGAACCGTCTGGACCTTCAACCTCCGCGACAACGTGCAGTTCCACGACGGCGACGAATTGACCGCCGAGGCGGTGTGCGCCAACTTCGACCGGTGGCACAATCTGACCGGCGCCTGGCAGAGTTCCAACAACTCGTACTACTGGCAGACGGTCTTCGGCGGTTTCGCGGAGAACGAGAGCGAGGACACCCCCGAGTCCCGCTACGTCTCCTGTGAGGCCGAGGACGACCTGACCGCGGTCATCACGATCTCGGAGTACTCCTCGATCTTCCCCGGCGGGTTCAGCCTCGCCGCGTTCGGCATCATGAGCCCCACCACGCTGGAGGCCATCGCCGACGAGGAGATCACCGGGGAGGAGGGCAACTACTCGCTGCCCGACTACACCCAGAACGTGGGCACCGTCGCCGGCACCGGCCCGTTCACCGTGGAGGAGTGGAACCGCGACCAGGCCGAGGTCACCCTCTCCCGCTTCGGCGACTACTGGGGCACGGAGGCCGGCTTCGAGACCATGATCCTGCGGGCCATCCCGGACGAGACCGCCCGCCGCCAAGCGCTGGAGGCCGGGGACATCCACGGCTACGACCTCGTCGCCCCCGCCGACGTGGAGCCCCTGGAGGAGGCCGGATTCCAGGTGCCCACCCGGGACGTGTTCAACGTCCTCTACCTGGCCTACCAGCAGGAGACCAACGAGGCCCTCGCCGACCTGGAGGTCCGGCAGGCGCTCTCGCACGCGGTCAACCGCCAGCGCATCGTCGACACCATCCTCCCCGAGGGCGGCGAGGTGGCGACCCAGTTCCACCCCGACACCCTCGACGGCTGGTCCCCCGACGTCCAGACCTACGACTACGACCCGGACCTGGCCAGGGAGATGCTCGCCGACGCGGGACAGGAGGACCTGGAGGTCGACTTCTGCTACCCCACGGAGGTCACCCGCCCCTACATGCCCGCGCCGCGCGACATCTTCGACGTCATCGTCTCGGACCTGGAGGAGGTCGGCGTCACGGTCGAGGCCAAGTCCTTCGAGTGGACCGAGTACGTCCCGCAGACCGACAGCGGGAACTGCTCGATGTACCTGCTCGGCTGGACCGGCGACTACAACGACGCCTACAACTTCATCGGCACCTGGTTCTCGACCCAGAACGACGCCTGGGGCATGGACGAGCCCGAGCTGTTCGACGCCATGGCCGAGGCCAGCAGCAACCCGGACAACGAGGAGCGCGTCGCCGCCTACCAGGACCTGAACGAGCAGATCATGGAGATCCTGCCCGGTCTGCCCCTCTCCAGCTCCCCGCCGTCCATCGCCTTCGCCGAGAACGTCAACCCTCCCCAGGTCAGCCCGCTGACCCAGGAGAAGTTCTTCGAGGCCTCCTGGCAGTAGCCCGCCCCGCCCCCTGACAGGGGGAGGGGACCGGGGCCCGACCGGCCCTCACCGGCCGGTCGGGCCCGCGGCCCGTCCGGGGCCGCCGCCCGCACCGCGCGGGCCGGCCGCCACCGGGAGAACGCCCCATGGGAGCCCGTGGGGCCGTCCGGCCGCCGCCTCCGCCTCCGGAGGCCGGATCCCCGCACACGTGCACGACCCCCAACGGCCGCCGCGCCCCCCGACCGCACCGACCGTGCGGCTCCGCGCCGACCGGGACACCCGTACAACCCGAACCCCCGCCACACCCCGGCGGGGACGCTTCGCGTCCATCGTTCCCACACTGGCGAAAGGCGGCGAAGGTGCTGCGATTCATCGTCAGGCGTCTCCTTCAGCTGATCCCGACACTGGGCGGCCTGTCGATCCTGCTGTTCGTCTGGCTGCAACGGCTGCCGGGCGGACCCGAGTACGCCCTCCTCCCCGACGACGCGACCTCCGAGCAACGAGCCCAGCTGCGGCGCTCCCTGGGCCTGGACGAACCGATCACGGTCCAGTACCTGGCCTTCCTGCGCCGCATCCTCCAGGGAGACCTGGGCGCCTCCCTCCAGACCGGCAGACCGGTCCTCGAAGAGTTCTTCACCCGCTTCCCGGCCACCTTCGAGCTCGCCGTCACCGCGATGCTCATCGCGACCGCGGTGGGCATCCCGCTCGGCTACCTGGCCGCGCGCAGGCGCGGGTCCGTACTGGACTTCGCCGCGGTGGGCGGGTCCCTCCTCGGGATCTGCACCCCGGTCTTCTTCCTCGCCTTCATCCTGAAGGTGGTCTTCGCCGAGCGGCTGGGCTGGTTCCCGTCCGCGTTCCGGCTCTCCCCGGGCATCAGCCGCACGGACCTCTCCGGGTTCGCCGTCCTGGACGGGCTGCGGACCGGCGAGTTCGACGTGGTCGCCGACGCCCTCGCGCACCTGGTGCTCCCCGGGCTCGCGCTCGCCTCGATCCCGCTCGCGGTGATCGTCCGCATGACCCGCGCCAGTGTCCTGGAGGTGCTGGAGGAGGACTACGTCCGCACCGCCAACGCCAAGGGCCTGCACCGCAACACCGTGCGCACCCGCCACGTGATGCGCAACGCCATGCTCCCCGTCGTCACGTCCATCGGCCTGCTCACCGGAAGCCTGTTCGCCGGCGCGGTCCTCACCGAGAGCGTGTTCGCGTTCCCCGGGATCGGTTCGTTCGTGTACGCGGCCACGCAGACCCGCGACTACCCGGTCCTCACCGGGTTCATCCTGCTCATCGCCACCATGTACGTGTTCATCAACCTCCTGGTGGACATCTCCTACAGCCTCCTCGACCCGAGAGTGCGGGCCCAGTGATGCCAACGACACCGAGCTCCCAGAACCCGTCCCGGGCCGAGGACGCGTCGGACGCCGGGGGCCCGCTCCTCGGACGGAAGGCGGCCCGCGTCGACCGCCTCGCCGAGCTCATGGGCGAGCGCGACGAGAGCGGCCACGGCTCGGGGATCTGGCGCACCGCCTTCGCGCGGATGCGCCGCAGCCCCATGGCGATCACCGGCGCCGTGATCGTCGTCGTGTTCGTCGCCGTGGCCCTGCTCTCACCGCTCATCGCGCCCTACTCGCCCACCTCGCAGGCCTGGGGCGACGAGGTGTTCCCGAACCAGAACATCTTCGTCGGCCCGCGCGGCGAGAACTGGCTGGGGCTGGACAACCTCGGCCGCGACCAGTTCTCCCGCATGGTCGTCGGCGCCCGCCAGACCCTCATGGTCGGCGTGGTCGCCACCCTGGTCGGCTTCGGCGCCGGCGCGCTCCTGGGCGGCGCCGCCGGGGCCGCGTCGGTCCTCGGCGGGCGCTGGGGCCGCCAGCTCGACAACGTGGTGATGCGCGTCATCGACATGATGCTCGCGCTGCCGACGCTGCTCCTCGCGGTCACCGTCGCCGCCCTCGTCGGGCCGAGCCTCACCACGGTCATGATCGCCGTCGGCGTCGCCCAGGTCCCGGTCTTCGCCCGCCTCCTGCGCGGCGCGATGATCTCCCAGGGCAACCGCGACTACGTCCTGGCCGCACGCGCGCTGGGGGTGCGCAAGCGCAGGATCGCGCTCACGCACATCCTGCCGAACTCGCTGGGCCCGGTGATCGTGCAGTCCACCCTCACCCTGGCCACCGCCATCATCGACGCGGCGGCCCTGTCCTACCTGGGTCTGGGCAACCCGGACCCGGCCTTCCCCGAGTGGGGGACGATGCTCGCCGACGCCCAGCGCTTCCTGTCCAGCGCCCCGCAGCTGGCCGTGTACCCGGCCCTGGCCATCATCGTCACCGCCCTGGGCTTCACCCTCCTGGGTGAGGCGATGCGGGAAGCGCTCGACCCGAAGCTGAGGAAGTGACCATGAGTTCCAGCACGCCGCTGTTGGCGGTGGACGAGCTGTCCGTGGTGTTCCGCGGGCGCGGTTCCGACCCGGAAGAGGTCCGGGCCGTGGACGGGGTGTCCTTCACCCTGGAGGAGGGCCGGGTCACCGGCCTGGTCGGCGAGTCCGGCTGCGGCAAGAGCGTCACCTCGCTCGCCCTCATGGGCCTGCTGCCCGACAGGGGGGTGAGCGTCGGCGGCAGCGCGGTGATGCGGCTGCCCGGCGGGGAGGCCGACCTCCTGAAGCTCTCGCAGAGGCGGATGCGCGACCTGCGCGGATCCCAGCTGGCGATGATCTTCCAGGACCCCCTCAGCTCCCTCAACCCCGTGGTGCCCATCGGCCGCCAGGTCACCGAGATCCTCCGGCGCCACCGGGGCCTGCGGGGATCGAAGGCCTCGAAGGAGGCGGCCGACCTGCTCTACCGGGTGGGCATCCCCGACCCGACGCGCAGGCTCCGCGAGTACCCGCACCAGCTGTCCGGGGGCATGCGCCAGCGGGCGCTGATCGCCATGGCGGTGGCCTGCCGGCCCCGCCTGATGATCGCGGACGAGCCGACCACGGCCCTGGACGTCACCATCCAGGCGCAGATCCTGGAGCTGCTCAAGGACCTGGTCACCGAGGAGGGCACCTCCCTGCTCATGATCACCCACGACCTGGGCGTCGTCGCCGGCCTGTGCGACGACATCAACGTCCTGTACGCCGGCCGGGCGGTGGAGACGGCGCGGCGCGCGCCGCTGTTCGCCGACCCGACGCACCCCTACACCGTCGGCCTGCTGGGCTCCATCCCCCGGCTGGACGCCCCCCGGGGCGAGGCCCTCACCCCCATCCGCGGCTCGGTCAACGACAACATCGCCTGGACGGACGGGTGCGCGTTCGCGCCCCGGTGCGACCACTACACGATGGAGTGCCTCCAGGGCCCGCCGCAGCTGGTCACCGCGGGAGCGGGGGGCGGGGCCGCGGCGGCGGACGGCGGCGCGGCGGACCGGTCGGCCGGAGCCGGCCACGCGTACCGCTGCGTGAACCCCGTCCGGCACGCGGACGTGGTGGACCGGACGGTACTGGAGAGCCCGGCGGTGGTCGGCGACGACGAGGAGGCGCAGGGATGAGCCTGCTGCGGATCAACGACCTCAAGGTGCACTTCCCGATCAGGCGCGGGGTGGTGTTCGACCGCACGATCGGCCACGTGCGCGCGGTCGACGGCGTCAGCCTGGAGATCCAGGAGGGCCAGACCTACGGCCTGGTGGGCGAGTCCGGCTGCGGCAAGACCACCCTGGGCCGGGCCGTGCTGCGGCTGGTGGACGTCACGGAGGGGGAGGTGCTGTTCGGCGGACGCGACCTGGCCGGCCTGGACGCCGAGTCGATGCGCCGGGAGCGCAGGAACCTCCAGATGGTCTTCCAGGACCCCCTGGGCAGCCTCAACCCCAGGCAGAACATCGGCTCGATCCTCCTGGAGGGGCTGCAGACCCACGGGATCGGCGGCCCCGACGGGGGCGGCGACGGCCCCGGGGCACCCGCCGGGAGGTCCGAGCGGCGGAAGCTGGTCCTGGAGGACCAGCACCGCAGGGTCGTGGACGCCCTGGAGAGGGTGGGGCTGTCCTCGAAGGCGCTCACCCGGTACCCGCACGAGTTCTCCGGGGGCCAGCGGCAGCGCATCGGGATCGCCCGGGCGCTGGTGCTCGAACCCGACCTCATCATCTGCGACGAGCCTGTGTCGGCCCTGGACGTGTCGATCCAGGCACAGGTCCTGAACCTGCTGGAGAGCCTCCAGCAGGAGCTCGGGCTCACCTACCTGGTGATCGCCCACGACCTGGCGGTGGTCCGCCACGTCAGCGACGTGGTGGGGGTGATGTACCTGGGGGCGCTGGTGGAGGAGGCCTCCAGCGACGAGCTGTACGAGACGCCGATGCACCCGTACACGCGGTCCCTGATGTCGGCGGTGCCGGTTCCGGACCCGGAGGTGGAGGACGCCCGCGAGCGCATCCTGCTCTCCGGCGACCTGCCCTCGCCGGCGAACCCGCCGTCGGGCTGCCGCTTCCACACCCGCTGCCCGTGGCGGCAGGAGGAGCTGTGCGACACCGAGCGCCCGGAGCTGCGCCCGGTGCGGGGCGCCGCCGAGGGCAGCACCCACCGTGTGGCCTGCCACTACGCGGAGCAGATCCTGGCGGGGGAGATCCGGCCGGACGAGAAGCTGGCCGAGCGCATCGTGCACGGCGTGGGCTGAGCACGGCCGGTCCCGCCCGAGGAGCCGGGACGCGCCGGGCCGCCCCGGCCCGGCGCGTCCTGAGCCGGCGCCTCCCGCCCCGGCCCCGGTCCGCCCGGGGTCAGGCCGCCCGCAGGGTCCGGCAGGCGTCCAGCAGCCGCTCGCGCAGCACGGCGCCGCGCTCGGCGAAGCCCCTCTGCGCCTCCATGTACGCGGCCTTGCCCCCGGCCGTCTCGATGCGCACCGGTTCGTAGCCCCAGTCCGCCAGGTCGTAGGGGGACGCGCGCATGTCCAGGGTCCGGATCTCCCGCGAGAGCTCGAAGCAGTCCACCACGAGCTCGGAGGGCACCGCGGGGGAGAGCTTGTACGCCCACTTGTACAGGTCCATGTTGGCGTGCAGACAGCCCGGCTGGTCCAGCTCCGACTGCCGCTCGCGGGTCGGCCGGAGCGCGTTGAGGGGGCGCGCGGCCTCGGTGAAGAACCGGAACGCGTCGAAGTGCGAGCACTGGATCCGGTGCGACTCCACGACGCGGTCGGTGCCCTCGTGGCCGAGCCGCAACGGCACCTGGCCGTGGCGCACCCGTCCCGTGCGGTACGCCATCGCCCACTCGTGCAGGCCGAAGCAGCCCAGGTGGGCGGGGCGGGAGGCGACCGACGACAGGAGCTTCTCCACGAAGCCCAGCACGGGCCGCGCCGCCAGGAACTCCCCGGCGTCCACGGCGACGGCCCCGTCGGGCAGCTCCGTGTAGAACCGCTCGGACAGGCGGGCGCGGGCCCCTTCGCCCAGCAGCGCCGTCCCGGCGCCCGGGTGCCAGCGCCGCAGCTGCGAGGGCTTGAGGTTGTAGTAGGTGAACAGGAAGTCCTCCACCGGGTGGGGCACGCCCTCGCGGCGCCGCCGCAGGTGGTCGGCGACCAGCGCGTCCACGCGCCGCTCGTGCCTCTCGGCGCGCCCGCGCCACTCCGTCTCGGCGAGGGCTGTCGGCGCCCCGGTACTCGTTCCCGTCACGGCCCCCAGGGTACGCGGGCGCGGGGAGCGCCCTTCCGCGCCCGCGGCGCCGGCGCGGGGACGGGCTCAGTTGGACTGCTGGACGGGCAGGTGGCGGCCCAGGTAGCCGATGTAGACGCGGTTGGTCGTGCCCGGCCCCAGGTGGGGGTAGAAGTACAGCCGCGGGCAGATCCCGTACTCGATGTCCAGCTTGATGTGGGCGTACATCGGGACGCGCCCGCCGGGCTCCACCTCCTCCGGCACCCGGAAGAGGCGCTTGTCGTTGAGCTTTCCCCGGTTGCGCACGTGGTCCGACTCCTGCGAGGCCAGGCGCTTGACCGGGATCACCTCGTAGCCGTCGGGCGTCTCCTTCAGGTACGAGTGGAACCCGAGCCCGCTGCCGGGGTTGTCGAACTGGTAGCGCGCGTAGTCGTTCAGGGCCAGCAGGGCCTCCCAGGCGCGGGTGACCCACAGGGCCTCCTTGCGGCTGTCGGACAGCTCGTACACCGTCTGCGCCTCGATGGTGAAGAACAGGTGGGGCAGCGCGGTCCCGTCGGTGACGCGCTCCAGGAGTTCGCGCACGCTCCGGGGAGGACGCCGCCGCGGGTCGCGCGGCGCCGGGGCCGCCGCCAGCCGGAACTGCCCGGCCTCGCGGGCCCGGTCGCGCAGCCACCGGACCTCGTAGGCGGCGGCGCGCGCGTGGTCCCGCGCGCTGTCGAGCTCCTCGGCGAGGTCGGCCGTCTCGGCGAGGAGGCCCTGGCGCTCCTCCGAGAGTTCGGCGACCCGGGTGCTGAGGCGCGTGACCTCCTCCCTCAGGCGCTGGACCTGCTGCTCCTGGGCCTCGCGCTCCTGCTCGGAGGCCAGGGCGGCGGGGCCGGGGACCGCCCGGTGCGCGGCGGCGCGGACGGGGCCGGGGGAGGGGGCCCGGACGGCCGCGCGCAGGTCGTCGGTCTCCTCGGAGAGGAGCGCGTCGACCGCGAGGAGGGGGTCGGGGAGGCTCACGTCGAGGGCGTTGTCGCGTACCCGGCGCGACAGCGCCGCGCCCACCCAGTTGCGGATGCGCTCGCCGTCGCGGGCGGTGTCGAGCGTGGCCGGGCTCATCCGGGGGTGGCGGGGGGCGTCGTCCTCGTCGAGCAGGTCGACGCCCGGTAAGAACGTGCGCACCCCGCCCGGGGGGACGTCCAGCCCCCGGGGGAGGAGGGAGCCGACGCGCTCCAGGGCGGCGGCGTCGAGCACGTAGGCGGCGCACATCCCGGTGCAGCGCGCCATGGCGCCCGCCATGGCGTCGCGCCAGTCGGCGACGGTGACGTCCCGGGGAGCCCCGGTCGCCACCACCGCCATGCGTCTGACGGGGTCGCGGATGGCCGACACGAGCGTGTCCATGAGGGCGTCGTCGCGTCCGCGCACGATCAGGGGGGCGGGGGGCATCGGGTGCTCGCCGTCGTGGGCGTCCACGGAGTCGAGGAGCATGCGGGCGGCCTCGGGGGGCATGATGTCCAGGCGGGGAGGGTCCGCCGCGGCGCGCTCGGCGGGGGCGGGGTCGACGGCCATGTCGATCCACACGTACCGCCACGGTGCGAGTTCGGGGTCCACGACCGCTGTGGCGACGGTCCGCCACACCCCGTCGGGCTTGTCGGACTCCGTGGTGAGCCGGAGGAAGCGCAGTCCCTCGTCGTCGTTGTCGTGCCGGACCACCAGGGCCCGGGAGCGGTTGCTCAGATCGTGGCGCCCCGAGGCCGAGAAGTCCACCCGCGCGCCCGAGTTGCCGCGTTTGCTGAGCCAGCGGGACAACACCGTCGAGGTGGTGTCGATGAGGTCGCCGTCGTGCTCCGGGACGGCGACGAGCGTGCGGTAGACAAGTGGCAATGAGCACTCCCGGGCTCCCGACGGCGGCGGCGGACCCGAGGGTCCGCCCGAACACGCTGGCAGAGCCCTCCTCCCCACTTTGGACGAAGGAGACCTCCGGCGCCAGTCGGTTGACCAAAGATCCCTCGACCACATCCCAAGGATCCCAGGAGTCTCAGGCCGCCCCACCGGGGCGCTCCGTGCCGGTTGCGCCACTGTGGCCAAGGAACGACACTCCAGTAGAAAAAATGGACAAAGCGGGCGGCGAGGCGCGGGCACTAGCGTCACGGGCATGTCCACGCACCCGTTCTGGCTGGCCGGCACCGCCGCGACCGGCGACACCGAGATCCCTGTCGTCAACCCCTACACCGGCGAGTCCGTCGGCGCGGTCGCCGTGCCGACCGCCGAGCAGATCGAGCAGGCCGTCTCCGCGGCCCACGCCGTCGCCGCCGAGGCCGCCGCCCTGCCCGCGCACGTACGGGCCGACGCCCTCGTCCACATCTCCCGGCGCATCGGCGAGCGGTCCGAGGAGATCGCCCGGACGATCACCGCGGAGAGCGGCAAGCCCCTCAAGTGGTCCCGCGCCGAGGCGGGCCGCGCCGTCTCCGTGTTCCGCTGGGCGGCGGAGGAGGCCCGGCGCGACAGCGGCGAGCTCCAGCGGCTGGACACCGACCCGGGCGGCGTCGGCCGGATGGCCGTGGTCCGCCGCGTCCCCAAGGGGCCGGTCCTGGGCATCTCGCCGTTCAACTTCCCGCTCAACCTGGTCGCCCACAAGGTCGCCCCGGCCCTCGCCGTCGGCGCGCCCGTCGTCCTCAAGCCCGCGCCGGCCACCCCGATGACGGCCCTGATCCTGGGCGAGATCGTCGCGGAGACCGAGCTGCCCGGCGGCATGCTCTCCGTGCTCCCCATGCCCAACGACCGCGCGGCGTCGCTGATCACCGACGAGCGCCTCCCCGTCATCTCCTTCACCGGCGGGGCCTTCGGCTGGGAGCTGCCCCGGCTCGCGCCGCGCAAGCACGTCACCCTGGAGCTGGGCGGGAACGCCGCCGCCGTGGTCCTCGCCGACGCGGACCTGGACTGGGCGGCGCAGCGGGTCGCGCTGTTCGGCAACAACCAGGCCGGGCAGGTGTGCATCGGCGTGCAGCGCGTGATCGTCGAGGACTCCGTCCACGACGAGTTCGTGGCGCGGCTGGTGGAGCGCGTGGAGGCCCTCGGCGTCGGGGACCCCTCCGACCCCGCCACCGACGTGGGACCGCTCGTGAACGAGGCGTCCGCCGAGCGCGTGGCCGCCTGGATCGACGAGGCCGTCGCCGACGGCGCCGAACTGCTCACCGGCGGCACCCGTGACGGGGTGACGGTCGCGCCGACGGTGCTCGCGAACGCGCCCGCCGACGCGAAGGTCGTGCGCCAGGAGGTGTTCGGACCGGTGCTGGTCGTCCAGCGGGTGGCCGACACCGACGCCGCGTTCGCGGCGGTCAACGAGAGCGACTTCGGCCTCCAGGCCGGGGTGTTCACCCGCGACCTGCCCACCGCGTTCCGTGCGCACCGGGAACTGGAGGTCGGCGGCGTGGTGATCGGCGACGTCCCCACCTTCCGCGCCGACCAGATGCCCTACGGCGGCGTCAAGCAGTCGGGCGTGGGCAAGGAGGGCGTGCGCGCCGCCATGACGGACCTGACCTACGAGCGGGTCCTGGTGCTCACCGGCATCGACCTGTAGCGGAACCGGGCGCCGCCCCGTCGGCGGCGCCCGGTCGCGGACCCCTCCCGTACGCCCGCCGGAGCGGCGGCCACCGCCTCCCCGGCCCGGGCCGGGGAGGCGGCCGTCGGGCCGCCTCCCACCGCGCCGGCCGCGCCCGGACGGCCGAACCCGGGCCGACCATCGCCGCTCGGCC
>NZ_JBEXSY010000050.1:0-53869 GCF_040613895.1 Nocardiopsis sp. NPDC006198
GGCAGGGGCCCGTCCGGGGCGTTCCCCGGGCGGGCCCCTGCCGCGCGGAGGGCGTCAGCAGCCGGGGAGGCCGGCGACCGGCTTCCAGGGCTCGGCGAGCCGGAGGGCCGTCGCGCTGACGAAGACGTCCCGGTTGGCGCTGTCGTCGGTGAGCACCCACCACGTGGAGTAGCGGCCGTCCCCGTCGGAGTGGGGCTGCCCCTCGGTCTGGCAGAAGAAGTAGTGGCGCCCGGCCGGCAGCACGGTCCCCGTGGGGTGCCCGGTGTCCCGCTGCCGGTAGGTGCGGGCCTCCCGCCAGGTGGAGTAGTAGTGGCGGACCGAGTAGGAGCCCGGGACCACGTGGACGTCGGACGCGCCGTGGTCCGCGGGCGCGGTGTGGTCCGCGGGCGCGGCGGCGGTCTCCTGCGGGGGCGGGTCCGCCGACGCGGCGGCGGCCGGCGCCGCCAGTGCCGTGGGGAGGGCGAGCGCCAGTACCGCCGTCGCCGTTCTCAGGATGCCTCTGTGTGCCATCGCCGTTCCTCGCGTCTTCCGGGACCGGCACCGCCGCGGCGTCACGGAACCGTCGTCCACAGGAGACGGTGGAACCTGGCACCGGGCCGGGTGGTCCTGGTGGAATGGATGCGGGGGGACCTGAATCCAGGCCAACCCCCTCCAACGCCACCATTGTCACGCAGAGTATTCACATCGTTGCTCAACGACACGAACTCCCCTCGCCCCCGGCCGGGCCGCTCCGACGCCGACCGCACTCCCACGCGTCCCGCCCGGCGCCCCGGACCGGCTCCCCTCGCCCCTGCCCCGGACCGGCACCTCCGGGCGGCCCGCAGGGTGTCGGACGGCCCGGCGCTCCCGTCAGGGGCAGCCCGCCGCCTCCCGGGTCGCCTCGGCCATGTCGTCGCGCTCACCCTGGTCCATGGCGTCGCCGTCGAACCAGATCAGCACGAAGTGGCAGGCCTCCTGGATGTCGGCGGCGGTGCTGTCCTCGCTCTCCTCCAGGGCCATGGCGGCGAACAGCGCGATCCCTGCGCCGTCGAAGGCGATCGCCCGCATCAGGTTGGTGTCCATGGCGGAGGTGCACTGGAAGAGGTTCTCCTCCTCGTTCTCCGCCGTGCAGATGTCGTCGGTGACGTCCACCCGCGCGTCGATGGGGAAGTCGCGGCGCAACTCGTCGACCAGGTCCTCCGCGGTGATGAGCTCCTCCGCCTCGACGGACGGCTCGTCCGTGGGGAGGGGCCGGCCGGTGGGCGGGGGCTCCTCCGAGGGGGAGGGCCCGGGCGTCGGCGACCCCTCCTCCGACGCCTCCCCGCCGGGCTCCTCGGAGGGCGCGGCCGCGGCGGCCCCTGCCGCGCCTCCGGTCACCCTCCAGCCGAGGGCCATGCCGCCGCCGAGGAAGGACGCGCCTGCCAGGACCGCGATGACGGAGAGGACGGCCAGGAGACCGGTGCCGTAGCGACCGGGCCGGGACGGCTGGGCGGGAGGCGGACCGAACGGCCCCTGCGGCCCCTGCGGCCCTTGGAAGGGGGGTGGGGGCTGCGGGGCTCCCTGGCCTCCCTGGAAGCCATGGCCGCTCGCAGACCCCTGGGCCCCTCGGCCCCCCGCGAAACCCTGGAAGCCCTGTTGCCCATGGGCTCCTTCAGTCCCCTGGGGCCCCTGGAAGCCCTGCGACCCCTGGACCCCATGCACCCCTTGAGGCCCCTGAGGCCCCTGGACCTCCCGGGCCCCCGGCGGAACCTGTCCGTGCGGGGGCGCATGGTGCTCCCCTAGCCCCTGCCCCGCCCCCGGGAGGGGCGGGCCGCCGGCCGGCTGCCCCTGGAGCGGCGGCGTCGGCGGCAGCGGCTGGAACCGCGGCTCCTGGCGGCCGGACCCCGGGCCGGGGTCGGGCGGGCCCCAGGCGGGGCCGGGCCCACCGGGAGGTGCGGCGCGGCGGTCCGCCCCAGGGACCCCGGGGACCCCGGAACCCTCCGGAGGGCCCTGGTCCCCCGGGGGACCGTGCGCCCCCGGGGCTTCCTGGCGGCCCTGCGGGTCCGGCGCGCCCGGCGCGCCCGGTGCGCCCGGTGCGCCCTGCGGGGCCGGTGCACCCTGCGGGCCCGGTGCGCCCGGTGCGCCCGGCGGACCCTCCGGCCCCTCGGTTCCGCGCGGCGGAGTACCGGGCCCGCCGTCCGACCCGTGTTCGTTGTGGGGGTTCACGTACAGACTCCTCGCTGTCGGGGGACGCCGGCTCGGGCGGGTTCGTCGGTGGGGCTGCCGGGGCGGGCGGGCGCCGGCGGGCTTCCCGCCCGCTTCACGACGCCTTACTACCCCTTTTGTTATGAATCCTCCCACTTTCCCATTCGGAGTGACCTTCAGGGGGGAGGCATGGGCGTGCACCCGGCCCCGAGGACCGATCCCGGGGCGCATGTACGACCAAGACTCCCATTTTCAACAAGTAAGTGCAAAGAAAAGTCTCATGAGAGCAAATCGAACCATTTGACCGGTATGGGATTAGAGTATTTTCAGCCAACCTTGGGACATCCGGCGCGCATAATAGGGAAATGCGCGACCCCGGACCTACGATCGACAACATGACCTGCGTTTTGCTGGCCGAAGACGATGTCTCGATCTCCGAGCCTCTCGCGCGCGCACTCCGTCGCGAGGGCTACACGGTGGACGTGACCGTCAACGGCATTGAGACACTCGACCGTGCCCGTGCGGGAGACATAGACCTGATGGTCCTGGATCTCGGGCTGCCCGAAATGGACGGGCTAGAGGTGGCACGTCGGCTCCGCGCCGAGGGCCACGGAACGCCGATCCTCATCCTGACCGCCCGCGCCGACGAGGTGGACACCGTCGTCGGCCTCGACGCGGGCGCCGACGACTACGTCACCAAGCCCTTCCGGCTCGCCGAACTCCTCGCCCGCGTCCGCGCGCTGCTGCGCCGGGGCGGCGCGGAGGTGCCCGTCGTGCACGGCGTGCGGATCGACAACGACTCCCGCCGCGCCTGGCTGGGCGAACGCGAACTCCAGCTGACCACCAAGGAGTTCGACCTCCTGCGCGTACTCGTGCGCGACGCGGGCAAGGTGGTGACCCGCGAGCAGATCATGCGCGAGGTGTGGGACACCAACTGGTGGGGTTCCACCAAGACACTCGACATGCACATCTCCTGGCTGCGCCGCAAACTCGGCGACGACGCCAACCAGCCCTCGTACATCACCACCGTCCGGGGCGTGGGCTTCCGGTTCGAGCGGGACTGACACGACCTTGGTTTCCGACGCGCTCAGCGCCGGTCGGCCCGGTCGGGGTCGGACGGACATGAGGTGACATGCGCAGGCGGATGGTTTTCTCCACCCTGGTGGTGACCGTCATCGCCGTCATGCTGCTGGGGCTGCCCCTCGGGGCTCTCACGTACAAACTGGTGCACGACGAGAGCAGCCGCCAGCTTCAGGGCGAGGCGGAGCTGATCGGTGCCGAGAGCGACACCATGCTCGAGGTCCACGGGCAGCTCTACCCCGACGAGTTCGACCGCGACCACCCGGCCCGGTTCATCCGGATCACGCCGGCGGGCGCCCCCTCGGGGGCGACGGCGGGGGACCCCGCCCTCGACCCGGAGAACCCCGGCGCGCCCGGTCTGCAGAAGGCCACGGCGACCACCGGCAGGGGGACGCTGGTCGAGGTGTGGACGAGCGCCGAGACGGTGCAGCAGAGCGTCGTGCGCGCCTGGCTGGGCATCGCCTCGCTGTCACTGCTGGCCATCGGCGTCGCCGTGGGGCTGTCCATGTTCCAGGCGCGGCGGCTCACGCTGCCGCTGGCGGACCTGGCCGCCACCGCCGAACGCCTCGGCTCGGGGGTCACCACGCCCTGGGGGCACCGCTACGGCATCCCCGAGGCCGACCGGGTGGCGGAGGTCCTGGACCGCAGCGCCGAGCGCATCGCGGGGCTGATCGCCACCGAGCGCCACTTCGCCACCGACGCCTCGCACCAGCTCCGCACCCCGCTCACGGCGCTGACGATGCGGCTGGAGGAGATCATCGCGGAGTCCGGCAACCCGGACGTGGTCCGCGAGGAGGGCGAGGCCGCCCTCGCCCAGACCGAACGCCTGGTGGAGACCGTGGAGAGCCTCCTCGGCAGGGCGCGCAAGAGCCAGAACCCCGAGGTGGAGGCGGTCGAGCTCGACCCCGTCCTCCACCACCTCCAGGCCGAGTGGCAGCCGGTCTTCCAGCAGGAGCGGCGCGAGCTGGTCATCACCGGAGTCTCCGGTCTGACCGCGGTGACGGTCCCCACCGACCTGACGCAGATCATCGCCACCCTGGTGGAGAACGCGTACAAGCACGGCGCCGGGACGGTGACCATCCGGCGCCTGGACACCGGGCAGTCGGTGCGCATCGAGGTCAGCGACGAGGGCGAGGGCGTGCCCGAGCACCTGTCCGGTCGGATCTTCGAGCGCGAGGTCAGCGGAGACGGCGGCACCGGCCTGGGGCTGGCCCTGGCCCGCCACATAGCCGAGTCCGAGGGGGCCCGGATCGAGCTGGTGCAGACGAGGCCGACCACCTTCGCGCTGTTCCTGCCCGCGGGTGCGGGCGGGCTGTCGAAGATGACCGGCCCGGTCTAGGGCGGTGGCCGACAGGGGCGCGGGGCCCCGCCCCTCCCCCGTGGTCCCGTGCTCATGGCGGCTCCGGGAGCCGAAACCGTCCACGAGTACAGGACCATCGGGGTCGGAGTCCCCCACGTCCCACCGGCCACGGTTCCGGTCGGCCTGCCGCCACCGGTCCCGGGCGCACCGGACCCCGTGCGCGTCCCGGGTTCAGGCGTCCGCGGGCGCGGCCGCCTGCGCCGTGTCCGGCACCTTGCCCCGCACCACCAGGTCGCTCCAGAGCGAGCGCACCCGGCCCAGCCCGTACGCCTCGGTCACCTCGGCGCGCGCCCGCTCGGCCTCGGCCGCGAACCCGCCCCCGCTGACCGTCTCGTGGATGGACTCGGCCATGGCGACGGCGTCGTCGTGGATCCAGTGCGGGTCGTAGATGGTGTCGGCGCCAGGCCACGGCAGCAGCGCGGGGATGCCGCCCGAGGCGGCGCACTCGGCGGGGGCCAGGTGGAACGACTCGTCGTCGCTGGTGGAGAGCATGAACCCCACCCGGCGCAGCCAGGTCGCCACGTCCGGGCCGAACGGGTCGAACACCACCCCGGCCGCGAGCCGCTCGTCGCGCTGGATCCGCCGGTAGACCCGCTCGAAGTAGGCGCGCTCCTCCGGCCGGTTCCAGATCCACCAGTAGTCCCACGGCTGCTTGGTCTTGACCGAGAGCGTGTACCGCGGGTCCATGCGGCGCAGCTCCGCGAGCACGTCGAGGCCCCGGTCCAGCCGCTTGCGCGACGGCGCGATCCCGACCATGCCCAGCGAGTACTCGGCGCCGGAGAGCTTGGGCCGGTCCAGCTGCTCGTCGTCCACCCAGTTGGGCACCACGACGACCTTGTCGGCGGGCCAGCCGGTCAGCTCCCGGGTGAGGTCGGCGTAGTGGGGGCTCACGCACACCACGGCGTCGACCTTGTCGATGTCGAGCTTGCGCGGCCACTCCGCGTACAGCTCGAACCGGTGCAGGCGCACCACCAGTCGCTGGTCGGGGCGCTTCCACTTGGAGTAGAACAGGGCGTTGGGCCCGCACCACTCGCAGATCACCACGTCCGCCCAGGCCGCCAGCTCGCGGGACCGGTACTGGTCGTGGCTGTTCAGCCCCTCCCACTCGTCGATGCGCACGTCCAGCCCGGGCAGGGAGTCCAGGTACTCGGCGAGACGGGTGAAGAACTTCATGTCGTGGCCGGCGACGACCACCTTGAGCGGCCGTTCGGTGTCGACCCCGGCCGGAGCCGGCGGCAGGGCCTCGGTGAGGTAGCCGCGCAGGCGTTCGGCCGCCCGTTCGAGCGTGTGGTCGGCGGCGGCGGCGCGGCAGCGCGCGGCGGCGTCGGCGTAGAGGGCCCGGTCGTGGTGGGCGCGGGCGACCACCTCGGCGACGGACTCGACGCCGGCCCCCGCGAACAGCGGGTAGTCGGCGCCGAGCATCGCCTCGTGCATGGGGGTGCGGTTGAGCACCACCGGCAGGCCGAGCGCGCCCAGCTCCAGCACCTTCGTGGACAGCTCCAGGCTGGCGTCCATGGAGGGGTCCCGCCAGGAGATCCCGAACCCGCACTCGGCGGCCTGGCGGAGCGCCTCCGCGCGCGGCATGCCGCCGCGCCAGTCCACCCCGGGGGTGCCCTCCAGCGCCTTGCGCATGCGCTTGGCCCAGTCCGCGGGCTCGGCGTGGATCTTGTCGCCGATCATCACCAGTTCGGCGTCCACGCCCCGCGCGGCCAGTTCGGCGGGGAGCGCGGTCATCTCCAGGGTGTTCCACGCGGGCGCGAACTTGCCGGTGTAGGCGAGGCGTGCGCGGGCGTGGACGGCGCCGTCGGCGCGCACGTCCTCGGGGACCACCACCACGGGCGGGAACAGCACCGAGCGGCCGCAGGCCGCCGACACCGACGACTCCAGGAAGGCCCGCAGCTCCTCCGTCTGGCAGAGCAGGAACCGGGACGCCACCGCGATCTGGGTGAGTTCGGCGGTGGCGGTCGCCGACAGCTCGCCCACGCTGTGGGGGAAGTCCGTCAGGTAGGTCCACAGCCTGCCCGCCAGCGCTTCCTCCTGCGCCGCAAGCCCGGCCAGGCGGCGGCCGCGCACCACCACCAGGTCGAACGGCTTGCGCTCGTGCTGCCGGGTGAGCAGGGTGACGGCCTGTTCCGGTGTGAGCCCGCGCGGGCCCAGGTCCGGCAGCAGCTTGTCCTCGTAGGGACGCAGCAGGCGGACCCCGGGGACCCTGGTGAGGGGCTCGGTCAGCCGGTCGGTGCGCACGGGTGCCTTCAGCAGCAGGGTGACCTCGCATCCGGCGGCGGCCAGGGCCTGCGCCATCGACTGCGCCCAGACAGCGGAGCCGTCGATGATGTTGAGGTCCACGTCCCCGTACAAGAGTGCGCGCGGAGGAGGTGTGCTCACGTTCTTCCCTTCGGATGCTTTCTGGTGGCCCGTGCGGGGCTGACGGCGCTGTCGGTGGGGTCGGGGTTCAACCGACGGCACCGGTGGAGGCGTCCGTGGAGTTGTACACGGCGTCCTCGTCGTCGGCGTCGGGGCCGGCGGGGCCGTTGTCCGGGCCCAGGGCGAGGAGCCTCGTGCCGCGCCGGTTCCACTCGTCCGGGTTCCAGCCGCGCCGCAGGAGGCGGGTGCGGGCGAGTTCCGGGACGACCTCGCTGACGAAGACGTACTGCGGCGCCCCCGTGTCCGGGCGGTCGAAGAAGCCGAGGTCCCCGGCCCCGTCGAGCGGGCTCCCGGGCCCGTGGCCGTCCCCCGCGCTGGCGCCGACGGCGTCGGCGTCGGAGCACTCCACGGCGCACACCAGGTCGGCGAGCCGGGTGGGGCTGAGAGGTCCGTTCCACAGGTGGGCCCAGGGGGCGGTGGCGCGTTCGGCGAGAGCCGCCCAGCGGTCCGGGCCGAGCCCTCCGACGCGCGGGACGGGGGCGCCGGGCGTGTTCCGGGTGAGCTCCTCGGGCGTGTCCGGGGCGCCGAAGCGGACGGTGCGCACGGTGATGCCCTCGGCCCGCAGGCGCTGGATGCCGGGGAGGCGCGACGCCGAGTGGGGCACGACGACCTCGGTGGGCCGCAGGACGGCCCCCGTCAGGTCGGAGGCGAGCAGGTCGGCCTCGGCCTCCCCCGCGGGGTCGGCGAGGACGGCGACGGAGCGGCCCCGGAGCGGGAGCTCCGAGCCGGGCGTGCCGGGCGGGAAGTCCAGGTCTCCCAGGATCTCGGCGAGGCGGACCGGGGTGGCCTCCTGGAGGAAGACCTTGCGGAGCCGGAGGCGCATCGCGGAGGGGGTGACCCGCTCCGCGCGCATGCGCGGCACGGAGACCGCGAGGGCCTCCCCGTGCGGGTTGGCCGCGTGCGGGACCGGGGAGTGGGTGATGACGCCGGCCCCGCACGCCCAGGCGCGGCGGCGGAGCCGGGTGTCGTCGGCCGGGAAGGCCGGGACGACGGCGACGTTGGCGGCGCGCAGGGCGTCGGCGAGGCCGGGCGAGTCGGCGTCCACGACCCCGGCTTCGAGCTCGGTGAGCACCTCGGGGACGGGGGCGTCGGGCGTCTCCCGGACGAACACGGCCTTCGGGCCGGGGGTCAGGTCGGCGGCGACCGGGTTGAACAGGTGCAGCGGGACCCCGGCGTCCCCGCGGTGGACCCGGTCGAAGCCGAGTTCGCGCAGGGCGGGCGGGGCCGGGGCGTCCTCGAGGAGCACCGTGGGGATGCCGCGCGCGGCGGCGGACTCCAGGACCCAGTGCAGGGCGCGGGTGCGGTCGGCGGCCGCCGGGTCCCCGACGTGCGCCCACGGCGATCCGGCGGCCGCGGCCGACGCCGAGACCAGGACCAGGTCGACGTCCACCCCGTCCATGACGATCTGGGCGTCGTGGGGGCGCAGCGGCACGGAGTGCAGGTAGGGGGACACGGCGTCCTGGATGGCGGAACCGACCACGGTGGCGACGACCAGCAGGTCCTCGCTGTTCCCGGCCATCCCGCTCAGGAGCCTGGCCTCCTGGCGGTCGGCGTCGAAGGAGCGGACCGGCTCGGCGCCGGGGCGGCGGCGCTGGACGTGCTGGGTGGTGCCGCTGCGCCGCCAGAGCCGGTAGAGGTCTCGCGGAAGTCTGACGAGGGATCGGCCGGGCCGCTTGGCGGCGGCCGTGAGCGCACGCCCCACCTGGAGTGAGGTGGAGTCCTCCACGGCGGCGAGCCGGGTGCGCGCCTCCTGGAGCTGGGCGTCGCGCTCGGCGAGGGCCTGTTTGAGCTGTTCGGTCTGGCTCTGTTCACGCCGTTTCACGGTCTGCCACCTTGCGTTCTGGTCGGATCGGCGAAACCACCGCGTCCGTCGGGTGTGTCGTGTCCGACGGAGCCGGGTGCTGCTCCCGGCGTGTCCCCGGCCGGGTGCGGATGCCCATGGAGAGGCGCGTCGAGGGCCGGGCGGGACGTCTGGACGGGACGGGGGAGGACGGGTGGGAGTGTGCCATGGGGGATCACCGGGACCGCTGCGCGGGTACCGGGACGACGCGGCGGCCGTCGCGGCGGGGACGCGGGGACGGGATCGGGGCGGAGCGCTGCCGGCCCTCCCTCGGCGGGGGGACCGGGCCGGGCCGTCGTGCGTGCGGCATCGGCGTCACCTGGACCACTGGGTGAGGACGGACGCGATGCGCTCCCCCGCCCGGCCGTCCCACAGGGGCGGGGTGTCGTCGCCGATCCGCTCGGGGGTCTGCCCGTGCAGGACCTTGGTGACGGTGGGGAGGAGGTCGGCCTCCGTGACGAGCTGGTTGGTGCCGTGGGTGATGGTGACCGGCCGTTCGGTGTTGGGCCGCAGGGTGAGGCAGGGGACCCCGAGGATCGTGGTCTCCTCCTGCACGCCGCCGGAGTCGGTGACCACTGCGGCGGCTCCGCGGGTGAGGGCGACGAAGTCGAGGTAGCCGAGGGGTTCGAGGAGGCGCACCCGCGGGTGGTCGCCGAGCCCGGCGCGGTCGAAGGCGGCCTTGCCGCGCGGGTGCACGGGCATGACCACGTCGGCGAGGTCGGCGATCTCGTGGAGGCGGGCGGTGAGGCGGGCCACGTTGTCGGGGTCGTCGACGTTCGCGGGCCGGTGCAGGGTCGCGGCGACGTAGCGCTCCGGCAGGCCGAGGCGGGCGCGCAGGGCGTCGGCGTCGAAGCGGTCGAGGTTGCCCAGGAGGGTGTCGATCATCGGGTTGCCGACCAGGTGGACCCGGTCCGGCGAGATCCCCTCGGCGGCGAGGTGCCCGATGGCCTCGGGGCTCGTGGCGAAGCACAGGTCGCTGAGCTGGTCGGTGACCCTGCGGTTGATCTCCTCGGGCATCGTGTTGTCGAAGGAGCGCAGGCCCGCCTCCACGTGCGCGACCGGGATGTGCAGCTTGGCGGCCACCAGGGCGGCGGCCACGGTGGAGTTGACGTCGCCGTACACGACCACCATGCCGGGCTCGCGCCTGCTGAACTCCTCCTCCAGGCCCACCATGAGCGCGGCGGTCTGCGCCGCGTGCGACCCGGAGCCGACGCCCAGGTCGACGTCGGGGGTGGGCAGGCCGAGGTCGCGGAAGAACACGGCCGACATGCGGTCGTCGTAGTGCTGTCCGGTGTGGACGACCGACTGGTGGGCTCCGCGCCCGCGAAGGGCGGAGACGACGGGCGCGGCCTTGACGAAGTTGGGGCGCGCGCCGACGACGTGCACGATCCCGGTGTCCTGGCTCCCAAGGGGGGCGCTCGTTGCCACGACTCTCACGTTTCCTTCTGTTGGGGTGTTCTTACCGTTGCCGAGGGGCGCGGTGCGCCGGGTCGGGCGGTGTTCCTTGCCCGAGCCGTCCCGTCCGTGTCGCCGTGGTGTCACCACGTGGTCACGTCCGCATGGTTGTGTGACTGACCGTGCATGACACCCAGACTCCCGAAACCCAGGTTCCCCGTCCGCGCACCCGCTGGCCGCGGGCGGTGACGTTCACCGTGTCGTTGGCCTGGCGACACCTGCGCTCCGATCCGGCGCGCCTGCCGCTGCTCGCGCTGCGGCTGGCGCCCGGTGCGCCGCGCCGGGCCGCACGCTCCCTGGCCGCCCGCCTGGGCGGCCGGGCCCGCGCCTACGCCCTGTGGGACCAGGGCCGGCGCGCGGAGGCCCGCGAGGCGGTGCTCGACGCCGCGGACGGGGCCTCGCCCCGCCGGGTGGGCCGCCTGGTGGCGGCCTGCCTGGCTGCGGGTGATGCCGATACCGCCCGTGAACTGGTCGAACGCCTCCCCCGGGGTGCGGCCCGCGAGGCCGCTGAGCACCGGACGGCGCTGGCGACGGGACGCGCTGTTCCCGCGTCTCCGTCCCCGTCGGCTGACCATCACGGAATCACGTTAACCCGCGGTGCCCGAACGCGGCCCGACGACACGGTGAACGCTCGGCGACCGGAGGCGCGAACAGGTGAACCGGGGGTCCCGGCCGGTGAACGCCGGCGTCCGGCGGACGGCGCGTCGGCCCCCGGCGACGGGCTCCGGGTGCTGCACCTGGTGACGAACGCCCTGCCGCACACCAACGCCGGGTACACCCAGCGCACCCACCGGATCGCGGTGGCCCAGCGCGAGGCCGGGATGGACGTGCACGTGGTCACCCGGGCGGGGTACCCGCTCACCAAGGGGGTCCGGGACCCGCGCACGCTGGTGCGGGTGGACGGTGTGACCTACCACCGGCTGATCCCGTGGACGGCCCCCGCCGACGCGGCCGGGGAGCTGGCGGTGGGGGTGCGGATGGCGTCGGAGCTGGTGGAGGCCGTGCGCCCGGACGTGCTGCACGCGGCGAGCAACCACCACAACGCCCGCCTGGCCCTGGAGCTGGGCCGCAGGTTCGACCTGCCGGTGGTGTACGAGGTGCGGGGGTTCCTGGAGGAGTCGTGGCTGTCCCGCGACCCCTCCAGGAGCGTGGACGACGCCTTCTACCGGGCCGAGCGCGCCGCCGAGACGGAGTGCATGCTGGCCGCCGACCTGGTGGTGACCCTGGGCGAGGCGATGCGGGCGGACATCGAGGCGCGCGGGGTGGCCCGGGAGCGCCTCCTGGTGGTGCCCAACGCGGTGGACGCGTCGTTCCTGGAGCCCCTGCCCCCGGGCGACGGAGTGCGGGCCGGCCTGGGGATCGGCGGGGCGGACTTCGTGGTGGGGACCACCACGAGCTGCTTCGGCTACGAGGGCCTGGACGTGCTGCTGGACGCCGTGGCGCTGATGCGCGAGCGCGGGGAGCCGGCCCACGCGCTGATCGTCGGGGACGGGCCGGAGCTCCCCGCCCTGCGCGCCCGTGCGGCGTCGCTGGGACTGGAGGGGGCCGCCCACTTCCCCGGCCGGGTGGCCGCCTCGGAGGTGCGGTCGCACCACGCCGCGCTGGACGTGTTCGCCGTGCCGCGCCGGGACGACCGGGTGTGCCGTGTGGTGACGCCCCTGAAACCCGTGGAGGCCATGGCGGGCGGGCTTCCCGTTGTGGCAAGCGATCTTCCGGCGTTGCGAGAGATTGTGGAACCGGGAGTGACTGGAGAGTTAATTCCCGCGGGCGAATCGGCACGTCTAGCTGATGTCCTGACAAATCTCGCCTACAGTCATGAAAAGCGAGCCGCCTACGGCCTCGCAGGTCGCAGCCTCGTCGGTGCCGACCGCACGTGGGCCGAGGCCGCATACCGCTACAACCAGGCGTATCGGGTTCTTATTCAGAAACTGTCCGAACCAGGCCAGAACCCGTGAGCAGAGGCAACACCTACCTACACTCGGACGCCCCGGGCACTGAGTAATGGCGGTCCTCGAAACTTGCGCCCGTTCACGAAATGAATGCGAGTGTGACCACGAAGTGGATGCCGCAGCCTCCAACCCAGCCCTTGTCCCCGAGCAGCCCGCCGCGGCGGTCAACGACCTCGTCGTCCTCGGACTCGGTTACGTCGGCCTGCCCCTGGCGGCCGAGGCCGTGTCCGCGGGGCTGAAGGTCACCGGCCTCGACGTGAGCGACCGAGTCGTCGACGGCCTCAACAGCGCGGTCTCCCACGTCGACGACCTCTCATCGGAAGACGTCGACCGCATGCTGGAGCGCGGGTTCACCGCGACCACGGACCCGGCCTGCCTGGCGGCGGCGCGCACCATCGTCATCTGCGTTCCCACGCCCCTGTCGCCCGAGGGCGGCCCCGACCTGGGCGCGGTCACCTCCGCGGCCCGGTCGATCGCGGCGCACCTCCAGCCGGGGACCCTGGTCATCCTGGAGTCCACCACCTACCCGGGCACCACCGACGAGGTGGTGCGGCCGCTGCTGGAGGAGTCCGGGCTGGTCGCCGGGGCCGACTTCCACCTGGCGTTCTCGCCCGAGCGCATCGACCCGGGCAACGCGACCTTCGGTGTGGCCAACACGCCCAAGGTCGTCGGCGGGCTCACGGAGGAGTGCGGCGAGGCCGCCGCCGTCTTCTACGGCAACTTCGTGGACACGGTGGTGCGCACCCGCGGGACCCGCGAGGCCGAGATGGCCAAGCTGCTGGAGAACACCTACCGGCACGTCAACATCGCCCTGGTGAACGAGATGGCCATCTTCTGCCAGGAGCTGGGCGTCGACCTGTGGGACTCCATCGCGGCGGCGGCCACCAAGCCGTTCGGCTTCCAGGCCTTCTACCCGGGTCCGGGCGTCGGCGGGCACTGCATCCCGATCGACCCGAACTACCTGTCGTACAAGGTCAAGACCCTCGGCTACCCGTTCCGCTTCGTCGAGCTGGCCCAGGAGATCAACAGCCGGATGCCGTCCTACGTCATCCAGCGGGCCCAGGAGCTCCTCAACGAGTCGGGGATGGCGCTGTCGCGGTCCAAGGTGCTGCTGCTCGGCGTCACCTACAAGGCCGACATCGCCGACCAGCGCGAGTCGCCGGCCCGGCCGGTGGCGCGCAAGCTGGCCGCCAAGGGCGCAACCCTCTCCTACCACGACCCGCACGTCGAGTCGTGGCAGGTGGACGGGGTGGACGTGCCCCGGTCCACCGACCTGGACCAGGCCATCGCCGAGGCCGACCTGACGATCCTGCTCACCGACCACGCCGAGTACCGGCCCAAGCGGCTGGAGGAGTACGCGCGACTGCTCCTGGACACCCGCGGCGTCCTGCGCCGTCCCGACCCCGAGGCCGGGACCGCGGCCGTGCCCGCCCAGGCGCGACGCCGTCCGAGGCGCGAGGGGATCCAGGTCCTGTGAACTGAGGCACGGGCCGGGGCGCCCCGAACCGCTCCCGGCCCGTGCGGGCCCCTGACCGGCACGCCGACGCGGACACCCACGGTGTCCATCGGCGTGCCTTGTCGTGTTCACCCGGCGCTCCTGGAAGGTTCACCCGATTCACCCCGCCTGGCCACCGCGCTTTCCTCGACCCGTTTCCGCTGGTGAATACCGTGTCGAACAGCACGTATCGCCATCACAAAGCGGATCATCTTCGTAGATGGCCCCATTCGGTGACACAGGTAGGTGAACTCGATGCACGCGCTTGTGGCCACGGTTGTGCACCACCCGGAGGACGCTCGGATCCTGCACAGGCAGATCCGCGCCCTGTTGGACGCGGGACACACGGTGACCTATGTGGCCCCGTTCCGGGAGTGCGGCGTGACCCCGTGGGCCGAGGTGCGCTCGGTGGACGTGCCGCGCGCCTCGGGCCGCGAACGGCTGACCTCGCTGCGCGCCGCCCGCGCGGTGCTCGCCGAGCACGCGCCCCACGCCGACCTCCTCCTCTTCCACGACCCCGAGCTGCTGCTGGCCCTGCCGGCGAAGCGGCCGGTGACGGTGTGGGACGTGCACGAGGACACGGCCGCCGCCCTGCTCACGAAGCCGTGGGTGCCCAAGCCGCTGCGGCGGCCCCTGGGCGGCGTGGTCCGGGCCTTCGAGCGGCGTGCGGAGCGCCGCATGCGGCTGCTGCTGGCGGAGGAGGGGTACCGCTCCCGCTTCCGGTGCGACCACCCTGTGGTGCCCAACACCACCGAGGTGCCGGAGATCCCCCTCCGCGCCCCCGGGGACGACCGGGTGGTCTACCTCGGGCACGTCTCGATGGCACGGGGCGCACGCGAGCTGGTCGAGCTCGGCCGGACGCTCCGCCCCCACGGGGTGCGGCTGGAGGTCATCGGCGGGGCCGACGTCGGCGTGCGGCCGATGCTCCGCGAGGCCCAGCAGGAGGACGCCCTGGACTGGTACGGGTTCGTGCCCAACGACCGGGCGCTGCGCATGTGCGCGGGCGCCCTGGCCGGGGTCAGCCTGCTGCACGACACCCCGAACTACCGGCACTCGATGCCGACCAAGGTCGTGGAGTACATGGCGCACGGCCTGCCCGTCGTGACGACGGCGAACCCGATGGCGGAGGGCCTGGTGACGGGGCGCCCGGAGGGCCCCGCCGGTCTGGTCGTCCCGTTCGGGGACGTGCCGGCCGCCGCGGAGGCGGTACTGCGGCTGAAGCGCGACGGGGAGCTGCGCGAGCGGCTGGCCCGGACGGGGCACGAGATCGCGCAGGCGTCCTACCACTGGCCGGTCCAGGCCAGGGTGTTCGTGAAGCGCCTGGAGGCATGGGTGGACGAGGCGGCCGGCCCGGTCCCCGTCGTCCCCCTCCCGAGGGGGGCGCAGGGCACAGGGATCCGTGAAGGAAGCCACACCTACCAGCCCTGAGAAATATCTTCCTAGTCAACTAGGTTGTTGCTCGTGCCGGAGCGCTTTTTCGGCATTCTCCCTGATCACGAGCACGACCGAGGTATGACACATGAGTGAGACGCTGGTTCTCGACAAGGCCGCGCAGGACCTCCTGTTCCGCGACGCCCGCACCGCCAACTCCTTCACCGACGAGCCGGTGACCGACGAGCAGGTGCGCGCGATCCACGACCTCGTCAAGTACGGGCCGACCGCCATGAACAACCAGCCGCTGCGGGTCACCGTCGTGCGCTCGCCGGAGGCCCGCGAGCGCCTCGTCCCGCACATGGCGGGCAACAACGCGCCGAAGACCTCGACGGCCCCGCTCACGCTGATCCTGTCCGCGGACAGCGACTTCCACGAGCACTTCCCGAAGACGTTCCCCGTGGCCCCGGACGCCCGCGACAACTTCGCCGGGATGCCCGTCGAGGCCCGCGAGACCATGGCCGCCCAGAACACCCTCCTCCAGATCGCGTACCTGATCGTCGGGGTCCGCGCCGCGGGCCTGGCCGCCGGCCCCATGACCGGCTTCGACGCCGAGGGGGTGCGCCGGGAGTTCTTCGGCGAGGACTCCCCGCTCCGGCCGCTGGTCGTCATGAACATCGGCAACCCCGGCCCGGACGCCTGGTTCGACCGCCTCCCCCGCCTGGACTTCGAGGAGGCCTTCACCGAGGTCTGACCCGCACCACGACCGAGGGGCCGGACACTCGCGAACGGTGTCCGGCCCCTCTGCCGTGTCCGGTCCGGCCCGTCGCGACCGCCCTCCGCACGGCGGGGCGGTCGGTCGCCGTCCGGGGTCAGATGACCGGCGGGCGCCCGGCCCGGGTCATCCGCCACGCGGTCGACCAGCGGATCGGGGTGCGCGGGCCGGCGTCCTCGCGCCAGCCCTCGCGGAACCCGGCGAACCACGAGCGCAGCGCGGCGCGGTCGCGCTCGCGCAGCACCGTCAGCCCCACCCAGGTGCCGAGGTAGGCGAAGGCGAGGGGCCACGGGAGGTTGCGGCGGGCCAGCCACACCCGGTTGCGGGCGTTGAGCCGGTAGAAGTTCTCGTGCCGGGTCGGCGCCACCGCGGGGTGGTACATGACCGCGTCGGCGTCGTACTCGATCGTGTAACCGGCGTCCATGATGCGCCAGGCGAGGTCGGTCTCCTCGTGGGCGTAGAAGAAGTCGCCGGGCAGCCCCCCGCCGGCCTCGAAGGCCGTGCGGCGGATGGCGCAGGCCCCGCCGAGGAACGTGGTGACCACGCTCGACTCACGGGAGTCCCCCACGCGCAGGCGCGGCACGTGGCGGCGCTGGTCGGGGCCGCCGTCGGGGTCGGCGATCCGGAAGGACAGCGCGCCCAGCGACGTGTCGGCGGCGAACCGCTCCCGCACGTGGCGGGCCAGGTCGGTCGAGCGGTACCAGCCGTCGTCGTCCAGGAAGAGGATGATGTCGCCGTCGGTGGCCTTGACCCCGTGGTTGCGCCCCTCGGGGATGCCCACGTTCTCCGGGAGGAGCACCGTGGTCACACCCTCGGGCATCTCCGGCAGCTGCGCCCCGTTGCTGACCACCACGACCTCGACGTCCGCGTCCTCCTGCTCGAACACGCTGGTGATCGCGCGGCGCAGCTCGGCGGGGCGGGTGCCCATCGTCAGCAGGACGCAGGAAAGTGTGGGCTTGCTGCTACCGGACACCTGGGCGCGGCTCCGTTCGGCTCTTGGCGCTCGGGAGACCTCAGCCGCGGACGTCGCGGTGTCAGACGCGGGTGGGATCACGGGTGTGGCCATGTTTGCGACCGTTCAGTGGACGACATGCTGCTGGCAGGTTGACACCCGCCAACATTCGCAGAAACAGACTAACGAAAGAATAAAAGGGAGGTGTACGGGGCCGTGGACGGGGTAACCGACCGCGGCCCCGTGGGAGGGGCGGCTCACCGGCGCGGCGGCCGGCGGTTCACTCCAGGCGCCGGGAGGCGAGGACGCTCACGAAGTGGGCGAAGCTCATCACCACGGCCACGAACGCGCACGCCGCCACCAGGAAGCGGGTGGCGGCCAGGTCGCCGAGGAAGGCGTCCACCACGGCGGCCGCCACGATGATCAGGGACAGCTCCACCGCCTGGATGAGCCGGTGGACCTTGAGGGCGGAGGCCAGGCGGCGCGCCAGGCCCAGCCCGGAGGAGCGCGGCCGCATCGCCTCGTCCGAGACCTTCTCGGGCAGCCCGGCCTTGGCGCGGGCCACCACGACGTTGTCGGTCTCGGCCTTGATCAGGGCGACGCCGATCGCCGCGGCCATGCCCAGGATCACCCAGCCGCCCGCCTCCCACTCGCCCTGGGCGCGGATGCCCAGGCCGATGAGGAGCGCGATCTCGGACACGTAGTGCCCGATCCGGTCCAGGTAGATCCCCGCGACGCTGGTGCGCCCGGTGTACCTGGCCACCTCGCCGTCGGAGCAGTCCAGCAGGAGGTAGACCTGGATGAACACCGCCGCGAGGACGGCCGACCACAGTCCGCCGAACGCGACGACCACCCCGGACAGGACCCCGAACGCCATCATCAGGTAGGTGATGGGGTTGGGCGGGACGCGCAGCCGGACGAAGAACGTCGTCAGGTACGGGGAGATGTCCCGCATGTAGAGGCGGCCGGCCCAGTGCTCCTCGTTGGTCCGCTCCTTGATGCCGGCGGGCTGGCCCCCTGCTCGGACCTCAGCGACCGACGGCTTCGACATAGTCCTTGACGCTCCGTCCGATCTCGTCCTCGGAGAGGTTCAGGTGTTCCAGGATGGTGAACCGGCCCGGCCGGGTGTCCGGCGCGTGGGCCACCGCCCGCGCGAACGCCGCCTCGTCGAGGCCGACGTCCGAGGGGACGACGGGCAGTTCGTGGCGGATCAGGCAGTCGCGGATCTCGTTCATCCGCGACTCCGACCAGCCCAGGTGCCGCACCCGCAGGAAGGACGCGTAGAGCGCGCCCAGTCCGGCGAGCTCGCCGTGGTTGCTGACACCCGGGTGGAGCTGGGTGACCGCGTGCAGGATCTCGTGGCACGCGCCGCTGGCGGGCCTGCTGGACCCGGCGACCGACATGGCCATCCCGGAGAGCACGAGGCCCTCGGCGAGCACGGTGAGGAACGCGTCGGACTCCACCGAGTCGGGGCGGTGCAGGACCGCCTCGGCCGCGACCCGGGCGAAGGTGACGGCCATGCCGTCCACGGGTTCGCCGTTGACGCGGCCGGCCAGCTCCCAGTCCTCGATGGCCGAGATGTTGCTGACCACGTCGCCGATGCCCGAGCGCACCAGGTGCGGGGGGGCCGCGCGGACGTAGTCGACGTCGATGACGACGGCGATGGGCATGGTGACGCCGATGGACGGCTTGCCGCCCTCGTGCTCCAGGGAGCTGACGGGGGAGGCGATGCCGTCGTGGGCGAGGTTGGTGGCCACGGCCACCATGGGGATGCCCGCCATGGTCGCGGCGAACTTGGTGACGTCGATGGTCTTGCCGCCGCCGATGCCCGCGACCGCCTCGTACGCGCCGGAGCGGAGCTTCTTGCCCAGCTCGTTGGCGGCGTCGACGGTGCCCTCCTCGACGTGGAAGACCTCGCAGTTGGGCAGGTCCAGGTCGGCGGCGATCTGCGCGCCCTGCCCCGGGCCGACGGCCACGGCGATGCGGCCCTCGGTGGCGATCCGCCGGTCGGCGAGCAGCGTCCCGAGGGAGGAGACCGCCCCCCGCCGCACGTCGATCGCCAGCGGGGAGGGGAGCATTCGGGCTAGTAGCGGCACGCGATCTCCCTGGCCTTGGCGAGGTCGTCGTGGTTGTCGACCTCGACCCAGTCCACCTCGCCGATGGGCGCCACGGCGACCTTCTCGCCCCGGTCGACCAGCTCCTGGTAGCCGTCCTCGTAGTAGAGCTGCGGGTCGCGCTCCCAGGTGGCCTTGAGGGCGTCGGCGAGACGGGGGGCCAGGGACCCCTCGATGAGGGTGGCGCCGATGTACTCGCCGGCGGCGGTGGCCGGGTCCATGAGCTTGGTGATGTTCCTGAGGTGGCCGCCCTCGTCGAGGGTCACCTTCATCTCCTCGTCGGCGAGGCTTTTCACGTTGTCCACCGCGAGGAGGAGCTCAGGTCCCCGGGCGGCGAGTAGCGTTTCCTCGACGCTCACCGGGTGGACGGTGTCGCCGTTGACCAGGAGGACGCCCTCGGAGAAGAACTCGCGCGCGGTCCACAGGGAGTAGGCGTTGTTCCACTCCTCGGCCTTGTCGTTGTAGCTGAGGGTGAGCTTGACGCCGTGGCGCTCCTCCAGGGCCTCCTTGCGCGCCTCGACGGCCTCCGCGCGGTAGCCGACCACGACGACGACGTCGGTGAGCCCGGCCGCCGCCAGGTTGCGCAGCGAGATGTCCATGATGGTCGTCTCGCCGTCGACTGGCACCAGGGCCTTGGGCAGGGTGTCGGTGTAAGGACGCAGCCGGCGCCCCGCGCCTGCGGCGAGAACCATTCCGAGCATGAGGGCGTGTTCCTCCTTGTGTCGGGGAGGCTGTCACGCCTCCCCGTTCGTTCCGGCGGCCGGTTGGCCCCCGTCTCCGTCTCCGCTGCCGGGTCGGGAGATCCGGGGATCTCCAGGGCCCGTGTCGCCACCGCCGGGGGGAGCGGTGGTCCTGGTGAGCACGTCGGTCACCGGTGCCGCACTCCAGGTGCGCACGGACTCCCGCACGAGCAGCACCGCCAGGTATCCGGCGAGTATGCCGTAGGCGGGGGTGAGCGCGTGGAGCGCGCCCCCGGCGGCGACGGCGAGCATGCGGCCGTCCCACCCGAGTGCCGCGCCGCGCACCCACGCCGGTCTGGCCGTGCCGGCCATGGGGCGTGCCACGTCGTCGCGATGGTGGCAGACGACTGCCACCAAGAGTACGAACACCAGGGGACCTGGTACGCCGGACGCCAGTCCCAGCACCGCCAGAAAGGTGTACTCGGTGGCACGGAGGACGGGTGGTACGAGCCAGTCGGACCGTCCGTCGTGGGGGTGGCCGGAGGTCAGTCCGGACAGTAGCAGGGCAGCGACCGGTGCGAACAGGGTAATGCCTGCCAAGTGTCCTCGGTCTGCCACGAGGAGTGTTCCGACGACCAGCGCCCCGGCGAGCGCGGGCAGCAGGGGAGGTACGGCGCCCGGCGCGATCCGGCCCAGCAGGTACGACATGTGACCGTCATCACGGAGAAATCGCAGGTCCGGAGCGGTGGGGACACGCCCTCCCCCGGTGTGCGCCCCGGTCGCGCCCGCCCCGACCCGGCTCACCGGCGCACCCCGCGCGCGGTGGGGTCGACGAGTTCCCCGGTGACGGCGATCGCGCAGCCCACGATGAGGGTGACGAAGGCGACCCGCGCGTCCCAGACCGTGGCGGTCACCGCGATCACCAGGAAGCGCGTCGGCTGGGAGAAGGCGGTGAGCCGCCGGGCCGGGGCGGTCGGCGCCGGGTCCGGCCGGAGGGCCCCGGTCCGGGCGTCCGGCGCTCCGCGGCCCGCGCCCTCCCCCGCGCCGGGGGTGCGGCGGGGGCCGGCCCCGGCCGTGCGGTACCCGGCGGGTTCGGCCTCACGCGGCCGGGGCGGGACCCCGTCGAGCCGGACCCCCGCGGCGGCCGCGCCGTCGGGGCCCGCCCCCGGGACCCGGCCGCGGGCCCCGGGCGAACGGGGTCCGGGCGAACAGGCCCCGGGCGAACGGGGCCCCGGGGCCGCGGCGCCGAGCAGCCGGCTCGTCAGCCCGGGGTCGCTGTCGCGCGGGGGACGGGTGGGACAGCAGGGCGCGAATCCACCCAGGAGGCCGCCAGCGCGCCCCTGGGAGGACAGCGGGGCGGGTTTCACGTTCCGCCCCGGGGAGGCCGCGACCGGGGCCTCGTGGGCCGCCAGGAGCGAGTCCCGCAGGGCCAGTGCGACGAGCGCGCCCGCCGCCCAGCCCCACGCGCCCCCGAGGCCCGCCAGGACGGCGCCGGCGGCCAGGCCCAGGTAGACCACGCACTCCCGCAGCTGCGACAGCATCGCCGCCAGCCACAGGGTGAGGGCGTCCCCGCGGTCGGCCCGCATGCGCGCGCGGACGGCGTCGCAGAACAGGACCGCCGCCAGGAAGGCCGACCCGGCCAGGCCGCCGACCGTGTCGGCCCGGGAGAACCAGACCGCGGCGCCGACCGCCCCGACGACGCCGATCCTGGTCACCCCGGCCCGGGTGACGTGTCTGCGTTCCAACATCCGCGCGGCCGACCGCGCCAGCGTGCCGTAGACCATGGGTGCCCTCCCACACTTGGTGAGTGACACCGTCGCCTACGGTGCGTAGTCAATCAAACACTGACACGCACCTTGTGTCCGCTAAGCCGGGGTCCGGCCCCGCAGGGGCCTTTCGGCCGGGCCCCGGAAAGGCCGGGCCCCGGAAAGGAACGTGCGCACCGCCGGAACCACCGGCGATGCGCACCACGGCCTTCCGGGACGGGCCTGTCGGCGGGGCGGACCCGCGCTCAGGCGGTCCTGCCGCCGTCTGCCCCGTCCTCGCCGGACTCCTGGTCGTCGATCTGCTTCTCGGCCTCCTCCGCGCGCTTCTTCTTCGCGGCGTCGCGCTTCTTGCGCTCGGCGATCTCGGCCTTGGTGTCCTCCTCGTACGCGGCCAGGGCGGCGTCGATGTCGGTGTCCAGGGCGAGCCCGCCGCCCTTGACGTACAGGCCGCGGTTGCAGAACCGGCGCAGGTCCCTCTCGCTGTGCGAGACGAGCACCATCGTCCGCTGGTTGGCCAGCATCCGGTCGATGGCCTCGTAGCACTTGCGCTTGAAGGCCTTGTCGCCGACCGCGAGGACCTCGTCGACCAGCATGATCGGGTGCTCCAGCTGCGAGATCAGCGCGAACCCGAGGCGCACCTTCATGCCGCTGGAGTAGTGCCGCACCGGGGTGTCGATGAACTTCGACTTGATCTCGGCGAAGTCGACGATCTCGTCGAAGCGCTCGTCGATCTGCTTCTCGGTCATCCCGTGCAGGGACCCGACCAGGTACACGTTCTCGCGGCCGGTCAGGTTGTCGTTGAACCCGGCCCGCAGCTCCAGGAGCGGCGCGACCTTGCCGTGGACGTGCACCTCGCCCTCGTCGGGCATCAGGACCCCGGCGATGAGCTTGAGCAGCGTGGACTTGCCCGTGCCGTTCTTGCCGACGATGCCGACGCACTCGCCCCGGTTGATCTCGAACGCCACGTCCCGCAGCGGCCAGAACTCGTCGCCCTCGGCGTTGGGGTCGCGCTTGGTGCCGTGGATGAACATCTCGCGCAGGCTGCGCTTGCGGCGGCGGTTCACGGCGAACTTGACGCCGAGTCCCTTGGCCTCGATGACCGGCCCACTGGTCAGCCCGGCGCCGTAGTCGGTCTGCGCCATCACAACTCCTTCAGGACGGACATCTCCAGGCGGCGGAACGTCCAGTATCCGATGATGAGCATCAGGATCGAACCGACCACCGAAGAGGTCAACGCGAGGGTGCTCGGGGTTAGTTCCGCGAACTCAGGGAACCACACCGCGCGGTGCATCTGGAAGATGCCCATCAGCGGGTTGAGCTGGTAGAGGGTCTTCAGCCACTCGGGGATGCCGGAGCTGAGGACCATGGAGGCCGGGAACAGGATCGCCGATCCGTAGAACAGCAGGCGGCTGAGGATCCGCACGAGGCGCTCCACGTCGCGCAGCAGCACGTTGACCGCCGACAGGAACAGGGTCACGCCGAGCCCGAACGCGAACGTCAGCACCACCGCGAGCGGCAGCCAGACCAGCAGGCCCATGAGGGTGAAGTGGCCTCCCAGCGCGAAGACGAAGACCAGCAGCACCGGCCAGGTGAGGATGTACTCGACGAACTTCGTGCCCACCGTGGCCATCGGGAAGATCTCCCGGGGCACCTTCATCGTGGTGATCAGCTTGGAATGCGTGAGCATCGCCCGCGGCGCCTCGTTGAGGATCGCGCCGAAGGTGGTCCACGGCAGGATCCCGGCCACGAGGAAGAGCACGAAGCCGCCGTAGGCCTGAGCCTCCGGGGGCATGCCGCGATCAGCGCTGAGGATGACCCCGAAGACGAAGTAGTAGACCATCGTCAGAGCCAGGGGCTCCAACATCGTCCACGCGTAACCCAGTACGGACTGCTGGTACTTGACCTTCAGGTCGCGCCGGACCAGGAGGCCGACGACCTTCCGGTGCTCCCAGACGGCCAGCGCCCTTGACGCCACCGCCACCTCCAAGGGTTGTTTTCTCGTCCGGTCAGCGAGGTGGCCGGACAGGCGTGTTCGTGTCTCGCCTGTGCGCACCGGTCGACACGCGCGGTCCACCCCGCGCCGGGTGTGCCGGAAACGGGGGAGCGTGTCCGGGCGACCGGGGGATGTCACGGACCGCGCCCGGTTCCCACCGCATCGGAGGAGGTCTGGACCGGGCACGCCATACAGGCGTCCATAGGTTACCGCTGCGGACGACGGGCCGCGCCAACCAGCCCTCCCCCTCCGGGCTGTGCGCGCGGTCACGCCCCGTGTCGCCGGGGCGGTCCGCTAGCCTCGGCCCGAGGGCGGAGATCATGTCCTTTACGGGGAACAACCGGGCACGCGCCCCGGCCGACCGGGGCCGCGGAGGCCGAAGGCCCCGCGCACGCGGACGCCGGCGGGGTCCGACGCGTCCTTCCGCGCGGTCCGCCGGCGGCGGCCGGGCCCCGGACGCGCCCCCGGGCAGGCCCTGTGACGAGCGCCGCGGCGAGTGCGGCCAAGGGAACGGCGACACCAGCCGTGGACGGAAGAGGTGGGGCCATGCGCCCGCGTGTGATCGCGGCGGTTCTGGCCGGAGGGGTCGGCGCCCGTATGGGCGCCCCCTCCCCCAAGCAGCTGCTGCCCCTGGAGGGGCGGCCCATCATCGAGCACTCCGTCGCCGCGTTCGAGGCGTGCCCGGAGGTGGACGAGATCCTGGTCCTCATGGTGCGGGAGTACGTGGGGAGGGTGGAGGACATCGTCGCCTCCGCGGGGTTCGCCAAGGTCACCGCCGTGCTCCCCGGCGGGGGGACCCGCACCGACACCTCGTACGCCGCCCTCTCCGCGATGGGGGGCGCGGCCGACACCGACCTGGCCCTGCTGCACGACGCGGCCCGGCCGCTCGTGCGCCCCGCCACGATCTCCGCGTGCGTCGCGGCTCTGGGAGAGGCGGGCGCCGTCGGGGTGGCGGTGCCCAGCGCCGACACGGTCGTCAGGGTGGCCCCCGGCCGGACCGGCGGCGAGGCCGTCGCCCAGGTGCCGCCGCGCTCGGAGCTGCGCCGTATGCAGACCCCGCAGGGGTTCCGGCTGGGCGTGGCGCGCCGCGCCTACGCCCTGGCCACGGCCGACCCGGGGCTGGTCGCCACGGACGACTGCGGGGTGGTGCTGCGGTACCTGCCCGGGGAGGAGGTGCGGATCGTGCCGGGTGAGGAGGACAACATCAAGGTGACGAACCCGGGGGACGTGGAGGTCGCCGAGACCCTGCTGCGCCGGGCCCGCGCCCGCGCCGTCCTGGCGGAGGCGGACTCGTGAGCCGGGTCTTCGGGGCCACCGAGGTCATCGGGCACCGCGGCGCGGGGCGCGGCGTGGTGGACGGCGCCCGCGAGAACTCGCCGGAGTCGTACGCGGCGGCGGCCGCGGCCGGGGCGGACTGGGTGGAGGTCGACGTGCGGCGCACGGCCGACGACGCGCTGGTGCTCCACCACGACGCCGCCCTGGCCGACGGCCGGGCGATCGTGGACCTGACCGCGGAAGAGTGCGCCGCGGCGGGGCTGACCGGACTGGACGAGGGGCTCGCGGCGATCCCGATGGGGGTCGGGCTGGACGTGGACGTCAAGTCGGTCATGGAGGACGCGGTCGACGCTCCGTCACGGCGGACGGCCTCCCTTCTCCTCCCGTACCTGCGCCGTGAGGCCAGACGTCGCCGGGTGTTCGTCTGCTCGTTCGACCCCGGCGTCCTCGTGGCCGTCCGCGGGGGCGCCCCGGAGGTGCCGACGGCGTGGATGCCGTTCGTGCGCAACCCGCTGGACCAGGCCGTGGCGGGAGCCGCCGGCCTGGGGTGCGCGATCGTCGCGGTGGACGCGCGATCGTTCGGGCTGACCGGCGACGCCCCCCGTCCGGGCCGCCGTTCGGTGCCGTACACCGTGGACCTGGCGCACCGGGCGGGGCTGGAGGTGGTCTCCTGGTGCCCGGACCCGGTCGACGCGGCCCGTTTCGCGGAGGCGGGCATGGACGCGGTCGTGGTGGACGACGTGCCCGGGGCGGTCTCCGCCCTCAAGGCCCGGGAGGGCGGGGAGCGCGCGGGGGGCTGAGGCCCCGGGCCCGGCGTGCCGGGTCCGGGAGGGTCAGATCCGGCCGAGGAGCTCGGCCTTCTTCGCGGAGAACTCCTCGTCGGTGAGCAGACCCTTCGCGTGCAGCTCCCCGAGGCGTTCGATCTGCTCGAAGATCCATGCGGTGTCGGCGCCCCCTCCGCGACCGTCCCCGGAGGCCCGCCGCTCCCCCGCCGCGGCCCCTCCGGCGGCGCCCGCCCCGCCGCCCTCCGCGGGGGCGATCCCGTCGCCGGGACGGTTCAGGGCGAGCGCGGAGCGGCGCACGGCGTCCAGCGCGCTCCTGGCGGTGTCCCTCCACCAGGCGTCGTCGTCCCGTCCGGTCCGGCCGTCGCCCGGTGCGCCGCCCGGGCCGGGCGCGAGCCGCGCCCGCGCGTCCCGGGCCCACACGTGCGCGGTGACGGTGGCGGCGAGGAGGAACACCTGGTGGATCTCGTTGCCCTCCTCCCCCGCGCGCAGCACGTTGAGGTCGTTCCTGGGCTTGGCCGCGGTCTGCTCCGTCCCGCCGGCGGTGATCACCCGGACGAAGCCCCAGCCCCAGTCGTCGAGGGGGGACCACTCGACGGCGGCGATGTCGGCCAGGTCGAACTCGCGGCGCTGCTGCTTCTTCTTGAAACCGCTCGCGTGGCCCCCGCCCCACACCAGGGTCAGGCGTCCGCGGTCGAGGTGGGCGGTGCCCTCGGAGGTTCTGACGTGCAGCGGCAGCGGCGGCACGAGAGCCGTCGGGGTCGCGCCGTCGGGCGCTCCGGCCTGTCCGGCGGCGAACCTCACCTGGTCCGCGAGGTACTCGGCGACCAGTTCCGTCGACGCGGGCCCCGTCAGCCTGAAGGGCTGGGCCCGGTCGTCGAGCATCGCCCCGACCGCGGCGTAGGGGTCCATCCGCTCCCGCAGCCGCAGGTTCATGGCCCAGCCGCCCTTGCGCACCGCCCCGGGCCGGAAGTCCACCTCCTCCACCGCCGCGAGCGGCACGCTCAGGCCGCCGAGGAGTTTCAGGAGGGGGCTTTTGAACCAGCCCTTCGTCTCGTACGCGATCGCGATCGACTCGCCGTCGAACCGCCACGCGGCCTGGTCGCCCCGCAACTCGTCCATGGGTTCCTCTCCGTGTCCTGCTCCCTGGGTAGCAGAGGGGCCGCCCCCGTGCGAGGGCGGCCCCTGGCCGGATACGGCCGCACGTCCGGGACCCGCGGCGGCGGGCGCGTCAGGCGCTGGCGCCCTGCGCGGTGCGCGAGTCCGAGCCGAGCCCGGGAGGGCTGGTGATGAAGCCGGCGCCCCACGACATGTGCATGGTGGCCAGGGCCAGCGGGATCAGCGGCAGGCTGGAGGCCGGCAGTCCCCGGCCGAGGGGCACGGACGCGGCGGTGACCAGCGCCAGGTAGGCGGCGGGGACCAGGAACAGGGGCCAGAACGCGAACCCGCCGACCAGGCCCGCGACCACCCCGGCCAGGGCGACGGGGGGCGCCAGGTAGCGCAGGTTGATGGTGCCCTTGTGCTGGCGGGCGACCACCCTCCGCCAGCGGCCGTAGTGGAAGTACTGCTTGGCGAGCAGCCGCACGTTGCGGCGCGGCCGGTAGGAGACCGTCATCCGCGGCTGGAACCACACGGTGCCGCCCGTGGTGCGGATGCGGTGGTTCATCTCCCAGTCCTGGGCGCGGAGGAAGGCCTCGTCGTAGCCGCCGACGCGCTCCAGTGCCGAGCGCCGGAAGACGCCCAGGTAGACGGTGTCGGCGGGGCCGCCCTCGCCCCCGGTGTGGAAGCGCGCGTTGCCGACGCCCACCTTGGAGGTCATGGCGGCGGCGACGGCCTTCTCCCACGGGGTGGTGCCCTCGGCGGCCATGATGCCGCCGACGTTGTCGGCGCCGGTCTCGCGCAGGGTCTCCACGGCCACACGGAGGTAGTCGGAGGGCATCATGGCGTGCCCGTCGATGCGGGCGACGATGTCGTGCGAGGAGGCGCCGATGGCGGCGTTGAGGCCGGCCGGGGTCCTGCCGGTGGGGTTGTCCACCACCTTGACGCGGGGGTCGGCGGCGGCGAGCCCGTCGGCGACCTCGCGGGTGCGGTCCGAGGAGGGGCCCACCCCGAGCACGACCTCCAGTTCGCCCGGGTACTCCTGGGCGAGGACGTGCTCCACCGCCGAGGCGAGGTGGCGTTCTTCGTTGAGTACGGGCATGACGACGGAGACAGGCGGCCAGGACACGGGCACTTCCCAAGGTCAAGACGTGTCGGGGACTCGCGAGGGGCTTCCCTCGCGCGCGTCAACGGTACTGCACCCGTACGGCCCGGAGCGCCCGGCGGGATCGCCGCCGGGCCGCGCCGCCGACGGGTCAGCCCTGGTTCTTGACGGGCAGGCCCTGGGCGTCCTTGAAGTTGCCCATGATGACCATGACCAGGTCGATGAGGGCCCAGACGCCGGCGCCTCCGCAGGTGATCAGCATGAGGACGCCGGTGCCGGTCTTGCCGACGTAGAAGCGGTGGACCCCGAGGCCGCCGAGGAAGAGGCTGAGCAGGAGCGTGGTGAGCCAGTTCTTCGGGGACACGGCTTCGTACTGGGGCTGCTGGTACATGGTTGTACTCCGGGAGGGGGCGGGGAAAGGGGTGTGGACCGGTCCGCGGCGGGCAGGCCGTACGGCGCTCCCCGGAACGGGGGGCCGCCGTGCGCGTACCGGAAGCGATCATTTTTGCGCGTAAGTCAGCCCATGGCCATGGATTTCGGTCACACACTGGTACCGGATACGCCTCAGGACAGCTCCCGGTGGCAGCGGAACCCCGGCGGCTCCGGCGGCGTCCTACCCAAAGCGGAGGACAACACGCCGAGGGTTGACATCCCGCGCTCTTCGGCGGATCGGGTGACAACCTAGGGATAAGGACACCGTGGGTCGGTTGGGACGGGGACACCGATGAGCGACGACAGCTCGGGAACGCAGGGGCCGGGGGACGGCTTCCGGCGAGAGCGTTCCCAGCCGCTGCCGCCGGAGGACCGCCGGTCCCCCAGGTCCGGCCGGGTGACCGTTCCCAGCAGGGCCGCGCGGCGGCGCCGCACGGGCCTGCTCCTGATGGGCGCCTTCTCCGTCCTGGTCCTGCTCGCCTCGGGCACCTCGTGGGCCTTCACCGGATGGATGTCCGGCTCCCTGAACAGGTTCGACGTGTTCTCCGGCCTGTCCGACGGCGACCGCCCGGAGGCGACCGGCGGCCTGACCTTCCTGGTGATCGGCTCCGACAGCCGCGAGGAGGTCAACCAGGAGGACCGGAACGACCTGAGCGTCGGCTCGACCCCGGGGCAGCGCTCCGACAGCATGATGCTGGTGCGGCTCAACCACGAGCGCGACCGCGTGACCGTCGTCGGCATCCCCCGCGACCTGTGGGTGGACATCCCCGGCGAGGGCGAGGACAAGATCAACGCCGCCTACGCCTACGGCGGGCCGCAGCTGGCCGTACGGACCGTCGAGTCGGTGACCGACGTGCGGATCGACCACTACGTCGAGGTGGACTTCCACGGCTTCGTCGACGTGGTCGACGCCCTGGGCGGCATCCAGGTGTGCCTGCCCGAGCCAGTCGACGACCCCAAGGCGCAGCTGGACATGGCCGCGGGCACGCACGAGGTGGACGGGACCGAGGCCCTGGCGTTCGCCCGCACCCGCGCCACGTCGCGCGGCGACCTGGACCGGATCGACCGCCAGCAGCAGGTGCTGTCCGCGATGCTCGACCGGGCGCTGAGCAGCGAGACCCTGTCCGACCCCGCCAAGCTGACCGCGTTCCTGGACAGCGCCCTCTCCTCGGTGACGGTGGACTCCGGCCTGGACACCAGCACGATCAACGAGCTCGCCTACCAGATGCGCGACCTGGACATGGGGGCCGTCACCTTCACCCAGGTCCCCATCGCCGACATGAACCACTGGACGCCGCGCGGCGACGTCGCCCTGCTGTGGGACGAGCCGGCCTCCCGGGAGCTGTTCGCCGCGGTCCGCGCCGACCGGCCGGTCGCCGAACCCGGGGAGGAGCCCCGTGACGGGGGGAGCGGCGACCCGGACCCCGGTGACATCCGGGTGAGGGTGTTCAACGGGATCGGGACCCCCGGCCTCGGCGCGCAGGTGGACGAGGGCCTGACCGGGGCCGGCTTCGCGCTGTCCGCGCCCGCCGAGAACTGGAGCAGCAGCGACGTGCCGACGACCGAGGTGAGGCACGGGCCGGGCGACGGGGCCGACGCCGCCTACGTGGCCGGGATGATCCCCGGCGCGGAGGCCGTCGAGGACACCGCCCTGGACGGCGAGCTCCAGATCGTGATCGGATCCGACTACACCGGGTTCCACGCCCCGGACGGCGCGGAGTCCCCCGGGCCGGAGGCGGAGCCCTCCGCCGCCGAGGGCCTCTCCACCTCGACCGCCCGGGACAACGTCTGCGGGTGACCCCCGCGAAGGAAGGACTCCTGTGCTCCGACACCTGGTCGGCCTGCTCGCCGGTATCGCCCTCGCCCCCGTGCTGTGGGTCGCCGTCGCCTGGTCGGCCGAGGCCCTCCCGCGGCTCGCCGCCGGTGACGTGGGCGTCGCGACGGTGCTGTCGGCGGTCGTGTCGTGCCTCACCGGGGGCGTGTGCGCCTACCTGGTCGCGTCCCGGGTGTCCCCGCTGACGGCAGGGGCGTCGGGGGCCCTGCTCACGGCACTGTGCCTGTGGCCGGCCGTGCATCCCGCGTCGATGGGCCCCGCCCTGGCGTGGCTGAACGACGAGAGCTTCCTCTACCCGGCCGGCGCGGGCCTCGCGGTGGGGCTGCCCCTCGGAACGCTGCTGCTGGTCTCGGCGGCCATGCCGGTCCGCTGGCGGACGGCCGCCGGCGCCGGGCTCCCCGCCCCTCTGATCGAGGGCGGACCCGGCCGGGTCCGGTACCGCGGCGCCGTTCCCGGCGGGGCGGACGGCGGTCCCCGGGGCGACCGCGGTCCCGTGGGCGACACCGTTCCGGACGCCGTGCCCGCACCGCCCCCCGTCCTCGACCCGGACGACCCCTTCGCCGGTGACCCGGACCGGACCACGACCCCCTTCCGGCGGAACGGGTCCGGCGCGACCTGGACGCCCCTGGACGACGAGAGCGGCGGGGCGGACCCCCTCCGGGGCGGTCCCCGCTGAGCCGCGCCCCCGTGGCCGGGGGGCCGCACCCACCGGTAACCTGAGCGCCTGACTGTTCACGCGGTGTTCGGTCATGCGCCACACCTCGGCGCGTAAGGTGATGCATCGCGCCCCCGGGGCACCCCCGTCGGCCGAACCATGTCCGTTTCCTGCCCTCAACCGGGGTGTTGACCGCCTTCTGCGGGAACAACCACCGGCACAGGCAACGGACGAAAGCGAGGAAGGACTCAACCAGTGGTCGAAGCGGACCGTATGCGCGTCTCCGTCATCGGTACCGGTTACCTGGGCGCCACCACCGCGGCCTGCCTGGCCGAGATGGGGTTCGAGGTACTGGGGCTCGACGTCGACGAGGCCAAGATCGAGATGCTCCGCTCCGGCAGGGTGCCCTTCTTCGAGCCGGGCCTCGCCGAGCTGCTCGGCAAGAGCCTGGAGTCCGGGCGCCTCGGCTTCACCACCTCCTTCAGCGAGGTCGCCGAGTTCGCGGACCTGCACCTGATCTGCGTGGGCACCCCGCAGCGCGACGAGTCCGGCGCGGCCGACCTGCGCTACGTCAACGCCGCGGTCGACCAGCTCGCCCCGCACCTGCACCGCCCCACCGTGGTCGTCGGCCGCTCCACCGTCCCGGTGGGCACCGCCGCGACCCTGGCCGCGCGGCTGGCCGCGCTCGCCCCCGTGGGCGGGGAGGCCGAACTGGGGTGGAGCCCCGAGTTCCTGCGCGAGGGCTTCGGCGTCGAGGACACCCTGCGCCCCAACCGGATCGTGATCGGCACCGACTCCCCCCGGGTCGAGAAGGCCGTGCGCGCCCTGTGGCAGCGGCAGGTCGACGAGGGCGTCCCCTTCCTGGTGACCGACCTCCAGACCGCCGAGCTGGTCAAGGTGTCGGCCAACGCGTTCCTGGCCACGAAGATCTCCTTCATCAACGCGATGGCGGAGGTGTCCGAGGTCGCGGGCGCCGACGTGATCCAGCTGGCCGAGGCCCTGTCGTACGACGACCGGATCGGCGGCAAGTTCCTGGGCCCCGGCCTGGGCTTCGGCGGCGGCTGCCTGCCCAAGGACATCCGCGCGTTCATGGCGCGCGCCGACGAGCTGGGCGTGGAGCCCGCCCTGTCGTTCCTGCGCGAGGTGGACGCGATCAACCAGCGCCGCCGCGCCCGCACCATCGACCTCGCCCGCCAGCTGATCGGCGGCAGCTTCGCCGGGCGCACGGTCACCGTCCTGGGAGCGGCGTTCAAGCCGAACTCCGACGACATCCGCGACTCGCCCGCGCTGGACGTCGCCTCGACCATCGCGTCGCTCGGCGCCCAGGTGACGGTGTACGACCCGGTGGCGCTGGAGCGCGCCCGCGCGGAGCACCCGCAGCTGAACTACGCCGACTCCATGCTGGAGGCGGCGCGGGGGGCGGACGTGGTGCTCCTGCTCACCGAGTGGACCGAGTTCCGCGAGGCCAACCCGGAGGAGCTGGCCACCGTGGTGGCCCGGAAGAGGATCGTGGACGGGCGCAACGCCCTCGACCCCACGTTCTGGCGCGCCTCGGGGTGGACCTACCGGGCCCTCGGCCGCCAGTAGGCCCCGACCCGTTCCGGCGGCCGGTCCCCGAGGGGGCCGGCCGCCGGCGTTCCCGGCGCGGGCGCCGCCCCCTGGCGGCCGCGTGGGGCGGGGCATCCCTCCCCTCCTCCGGTCGGCAGTTCCGGCGAACCCCGGGCGGTGACCGTCCGTCCGTGCTTCACTTCACTCCGTGGTCGAACGCGGGCGGCCGGCACCGGGTCGGCGCCCGAGGAAACGAACGGAGTCCGATTCGTGAAGCTCTCCGCGGTGGCAGGCGCCGCACTGGCCCTGCTCCTGGTGGCACCGCCCGCCCACGCCGACGTGCTGTCCCCTCCCGGGGCTCCGTCCGCGCCGCAGGCCGACTGTCCGGTGCTCGATCCCCCGCCCACCGAGGAGGACCTGGCGGCGTACCTGTGCGGCGACCGCCGCCTCGGGCCCGCCGAGCTCCCCTCGGAGGGCCCCGTGGGGTCGCTCGTCCGCTCCTACGACAGGTTCGGCGACCTCACCCCGGCGGAGTTCCTGGACAGGTGGGCCACCCCCCAGGGCTGGGACTACCCCGATCACATGGGGTTCGTGGTGGTGGACGGCGAGCCGGTGAACGGGCTCCGACGCCTCCGCGAGGGGCGGATGCTGGACCGGTTCGGATCGCCGCGGGGCACCTTCCTGGCCCCGGCGGGCGCGCCGTACGAGCGCCGGGCGCTGCCGCCGGACTCCCTCAACACCTGGCCCGGCGGGCCCGAGCACAACTACAACTGCTACGAGGTGGCGACGGGGTTCACCGCCCTGGTGGGCCCGATCGCCCCGCACTTCGAGCAGCCGGGCGGCGGTGAGCAGGTCCTCGCACCGGCCGGGGAGCTCCCCGAGGCGCAGGGCGACGGGTACGTGCCGGTGAGCGACCTCCTGGAGTGGGGCTACCTGGAGCAGAGGCCCGCCGAGGAGTGCGCGGCCCCCTGGCGCTACGCCCTCGGGGCCTGATCCCGGTCCGCTGCCGCCCGGGCGCCCACGGCCGGGGCGTCCGGGCCCGCGGCGCCCTCCCCGCCGGGTTCCCCTCCGGCTCCCGGGGGCAGTCCCCGCAGGGCCGCGGCGACGAGGAGGGCCGCGACCGCGAGCACGGCCGCGCCGGTGAGGGCGGCGGTGGAGACCCCGGCGGTGTAGGCGGTGAAGGCCGCGTCGAGCAGGGCCCCGGGGTCCTCCGACCGCGGCGCGGCGGCGACGGCTCCGGCGACGGTCTCGCCGGCGGGCCCCTCCGCACCGGACGGGCCCTCCTCCATGGCCGTGCTGTAGATCCTCGTGGCGGCGGTGCCGAGGACCGCGATGCCCAGGGCCGAGCCGAACTCGGTGCTGGTCTCGGAGACCCCGGCTGCGGCTCCGGCCCGCTCGGGCGGCGCCGTGGCCAGCACGAGGCCGTTCGCGAGGGTGCCGACGATGCCGACGCCGAAGGTCGTCACCGTGTACCCGACGATGAGGACGGCCAGCGGGGAGTCCGTCTCCACGGTCCCCACCACGGCGAACCCGGCGGAGCCCGCCAGCAGGCCCGCGGCCATCAGGGGGCCGGGGCGGACCCTCGGCGACGCGGCGCCCGCCAGGACGGCTCCGAGGACGGTGCCGACGAAGACGGGCAGGGACCACAGCGCGGACCGGAGCGGGCTGAGGCCGTGCACGGTCTGGAGGAACGTGAAGACCAGGAGTCCGAGCCCCGCGGCGGCGAAGGCGACGGCGGTGTTGCTGCCGACCGCGGCGGTGAAGGCGGGGCGGGTGAAGAGCGCCACGTCGACGAGCGGGTGCTCGGCGCGGCGCTGGCGGACCGCGAACAGCACCAGGAACGCCGTGCCGACGAACAGGGCGAGGACGCCCTGGAGCTCGATGCCGTGCTCGGCGAAGCGCTTGGCCGCGTAGACCAGTCCGAGGACGGCGACGAGCGAGGCGCCCGCGCCGGGGAGGTCGAAGCCCGCCGCGCCCGGGTCGCGCGACTCCGGGACGAGGAACGGCGCGAGGGCGACCAGCAGGACCATGAACGGCAGGTTGACCAGGAAGGCCGAGCCCCACCAGAAGAACTCCAGGAGCAGGCCGCCGAGGATCGGCCCGGCGACGGCGCCGCCGGTGAAGGCGATGGTCCAGGCGCCGACGGCCGCCCCGCGCTGCCGGGGGTCGGTGAACATGCTGCGGATGAGGGACAGCGTGGACGGGGCGAGGGTCGCCCCGGCGAGGCCGAGGAGGGCCCGGCCCGCGATGAAGAGCTCGGCGCTGGGGGCGAAGGCCAGGAGCGCCGAGGCCGCGCCGAAGAGGACGGCGCCGGTGAGGAGCAGCCTGCGGCGGCCGAGGCGGTCCCCGAGGCTGCCCATCGTGACGAGGAGTCCGGCGAGGACGAAGCCGTAGACGTCCATCATCCACAGCCACTGGGTGGCACCCGGTTCGAGCGCCTCGGCGATGGCGGGCGCGGCGACGAAGAGGACCGAGATGTCCATGGACACCAGCAGTGCCGGGATCAGGAGGAGGACGAGACCGGCCCAGGTGCGGGGCGCGGCCCGGCGGTTCGCCGTGGTCTGTGGGGTGTGCATGGTTTTGATCGTACGTACGTCAAAATCAGCCGTCAATATGTACGTACGTACAAAAATGCTAGGATCCCCGCATGAGCCAACGAGACGACCTGCTGGCAGGCGCCAGGAAGTGCCTGGTCGAAAAGGGGTACGGCAAGACCACGGCCCGCGACATCGCCGCCGCGTCCGGGGCGCACCTGGCGTCCATCGGCTACCACTTCGGGTCCAAGGACAACCTCATGAACGCCGCGGTGCTGGAGGCGTCCAGCGAGTGGGGCGACTCCTTCCAGGCTGCCGTCGACGCCTCCCGCTCGCAGGAGCCCGAGCAGCGGATCCGCGCCCTGCTGGGCTCCGTCTTCGCGTCCCTGCCGGAGGAGCGCGACCTGCTGGTGGCCAGCATCCAGGCCTTCACCCAGGCCGAGTTCGACGAGGGCGTCCGCGAGGCCCTCGCCAGGGGCATCGCCGAGGGCCGCCGGGAGCTGGCCGCGATGATCCTGGGCGTGGAGCCCGACGAGGTCGACCCCGGCACCGTCGCGGGCCTGGGGTCGCTGGTCTACAACCTCATCGCCGGCTACGTCGTCCAGTTCGTCGTGGACCCGGAGGCGCTGCCCACCGTCGACCAGGCGATGGACGGTCTGCGCGCGCTCGTGCCCGCCTCCGGCTGACACGCGCCCGCCCGACCGCGCCCACCCCCGGGCACGGCGCGGCCCCGGCGCCGCTCGGGACGCCGGGGCCGCGCGGAAGACGGCCTAGAGGCCGAAGCCGGTGGGCCTGCCGCCCTCGGCGACCTCGCGCCGCAGGCGCTCGCCCTTGGCGTGGGCCTGGGACCTGAGCTCCTCCTGGAACCTCTCCATCCGCCCGGACAGCTCCGGGTCGTGCGCCGCGAGCATCCGCACCGCCAGCAGGCCCGCGTTGCGCGCCGCGCCCACGGCCACCGTCGCCACGGGGACCCCCCCGGGCATCTGGACGATGGACAGCAGGGAGTCCATGCCGTCGAGGTACTTGAGCGGCACCGGGACGCCGATCACGGGCAGGGTGGTCACGGAGGCCAGCATGCCGGGCAGGTGGGCGGCGCCGCCCGCCCCGGCGATGACCGCCTTCAGGCCGCGTCCGGCGGCCTCCTCCCCGTAGGAGATCATCTCGTGCGGCATGCGGTGCGCGGACACCACGTCGGCCTCGAACGGCACGTCGAACTCGCGCAGCGCCTCGGCGGCCTCGCGCATCACCGGCCAGTCCGAGTCCGAGCCCATCACGATGCCCACGACGGGGGCCTGGTTGCTCACTGGTCGTCTCCTCGCAGGTAGGCGGCAGCGTCGCGGGCGCGCTCCAGGAGGTCCTGGTGGTCGTCGCCCATCACTGTGACGTGCCCGATCTTGCGGCCCGGACGCACGTCCTTGCCGTAGAAGTGCACCTTCACGCCGGGGTCCTTGGCCATCACGTGCAGGTAGCGACTGTAGACGTCGGGGTCCGTGCCGCCCAGCAGGTTGGCCATGACGGTGAAGGGGGCGTTGGTGCGCGGCGACCCCAGGGGCAGGTTGAGGACCGCGCGCAGGTGCTGCTCGAACTGGGACGTGCGGGCGCCCTCGATGCTCCAGTGGCCGGAGTTGTGGGGCCGCATGGCGAGTTCGTTCACGACGACGCCCTCGGCGGTCTCGAACAGCTCCACGGCCAGGACGCCGGTGACGTCGAGCGCCTGGGCGATCTCGATGGCGAGTTCCTGGGCCCTCGTGGCCTTCTCGTCGGAGAGGCCGGGGGCGGGGGCGACGACCTCGTGGCAGATGCCCCCGCGCTGCACGGTCTCCACGACCGGGTAGACCGCGACCTGGCCGTGCGGGGAGCGGGCCACCTGCACCGCGAGCTCGCGGGAGAAGGCGACCTTCTCCTCCACCAGGAGGGGGACGTCCTCGGCGGCGGCCCGGTCCACGACCGCCCGGGCCTCCTCGGCGTCGGCGGCGATCCACACGCCCTTGCCGTCGTAGCCGCCGCGCGCGGCCTTGAGGACGACCGGCCAGCCGGCGCCCGCCTCGCCGTCGGCGAACCCGGTCACGTGCTCCAGCGCGGTGACGGCCCTCCACCGCGGGGACGGGGCGCCGAGCTCGGCCATGCGGGTGCGCATGCGCAGCTTGTCCTGGGCGAAGCGCAGGGCGTCCCGGCCGGGGCGCAGCAGTCCGCCCGCCTCCTCGACGGCGCGCAGGACGGGCTCGGGGACGTGTTCGTGGTCGAAGGTCACCACGTCGTTGGCCTTGGCGAAGGCCATGACGTCGTCCAGGCCGCGGTCGTTCCCCAGCGTGACGTCGCCGCAGACCAGGGCTGCGCTGTCGGTGGGTGCGGCGGCCAGGACGGAGAAGTGGACGCCCAGTCCGATGCCCGCCTGGTGGGTCATCCGGGAGAGTTGGCCACCTCCGACCATTCCCACGCGGGGGACGGTGCGGTTACGCTCGCTCACAGTTCCTCAACTCACATGCTCGTCAACCGCGGTGACGGGACGGCTCCCCTGCGGGGATGCCTGGCCGGTTCGGCTCGGAACCCGCGGCCGGGGCCCTGCTCAAGTCCCCGGGCTAGAGTCTAGAGCGTGCGCGCACGGCGGCCGGAAGCCCCTCTCGCCCCCAGGTCGGCGGCCCGTCCGAAGGCGCACCCCCGACCACACGACTGGAGGCGACGGCCGTGCGCGACTTCTCCGCCCGCCATCCCAAGCTCGCGAAGCTCGCCGCGGAGGTGGGCAGGTTCGGTTCCGTCGGCGCGGTCGCCTACGTGGTCCAGCTGGGCGCCACCAACCTGCTGTGGGGGGCGGGCATGGGCCCGCTGTCCGGACAGGTGGTCGGGACGCTGTGCTCGATCGCGGTCGCGTTCGTCGGCAACCGGTTCTGGACGTTCGGCGACCGGGCCCGCACGGGCTACGGGCGCGAGACGCTGCTGTTCCTGGTGATGAACGGGGTCGGCCTGGCCATCCAGCTGGCCTGCCAGGGGTTCTCCGTCCACGTGCTCGGCCTGGACGGGGTGCTCGCGCAGAACGTCGCGGGCAACGTGGTGGGTGTGGGGATCGGCACGCTGTTCCGGTTCTTCGCGTACCGGACGTGGGTGTTCCCCGAGCGCCCGGAGGCGGTCGCGGAGGGGGCCGCCCGGGAGCCGATCGCCTGACCCGCGGGCCGGGCGGGCTCAGCGCGGTGTGTCGGCGCTGGTGCGGCGCACCCCGCGGCGGCGGGCCAGCCAGACCACGCCCAGCGTGTACAGGCCGACCTGGGCCGTCGTGAGGAGCAGGACGAGCGGCGAGCCGGCGCCCAGGGGGAGCCCCGCGCCGACGACGGCTCCCGTGCCGATCTCCGACAGGCGGTCCTCGAAGACGCACAGCGTGAACTGCACCAGGCTGTTGACCGTGTGCAGCGCGATCGCGGCCTCCAGGCCGCCGGTCCGCCAGGTCAGCCAGGCCGCTCCCAGGCCCATGACGACGAGGGCCGCCGTGGTCCAGAGGTCACCGGGGTGCGTGGCCAGGTAGAGCGCGGCGAACAGCGTCCCGCCCGCCAGGACCGAGGGCCCCGGGGAGCGCAGCACCCGGGCCACCGCGGAGTCGCCGCCCCGCTCGCCGGGACGCGCCCCGAGCGCGCCGACCATCTGCATGACCAGGCCGCGCAGGGTGATCTCCTCGGCCGCGGACTGGAACGGGACCAGGACCAGGACGACGGCCATCGCCGCCGCGAACACCTCGGTCCCCCCGGCGCCCTGGTGGGGCACCAGGCCGGGCTGGACGACGCGGGCCAGCGGCAGGAAGGCCGCCACGCCCAGGGCCACCGGCAGGACCGCCGCGGCGGTGCAGACCGCCAGCCAGCCCCAGCGCACGCGGCCCGCGACCGACATCAGGGAGCCGACGCGGCGCCACTGGACCACCCGCACGACGAAGAGGACGATGGGGATCAGCAGCGCCGACGACAGCAGGCCGAAGGCCAGCTGGGCGATCTCGCTGATGCGCACCGAATCGGGGGCGAGCCCGCTGCCCTCGACGATCGCGACGATCGTGACCGCGAGCAGGATGGCCATCCACAGGAAGAACAGCAGGACGGCGAACCCCGCCAGGGCCAGGGGCGTCGTCCACCAGCGGAAGCGGGAGGTCCGGCCCAGCCTGTGATAGGACTCACCCGGGGGCAGTTCCGCGCAGGCGAACTCGTTCGTGCGCACCGGTCTGGGCGGCGGCCAGGCCCACACCCCCGGGTCGGCGTTGACCGCCGGGTGCCCGCCGGGCGGTGTCAGCCGCCCCCCGCCGGGGGGTCCGGCCCAGGTCTGCTCCTGCGCGTAGGCCCCAGAAGCCCGCCCCTCCGGCCCTTCGGGCGCGGCGGGCCAGGACGAACCAGGCGGTGGCGGCACATTTCCCATCGTGCGCCGAGACTACTATCCGGCCATGTATTGCCAGTGTTAAGGCCACGCCGTTATCGCCTGGTCACAGTATGAACAGGGGATGGCGAACGCCGCCGCCGCGAGGAATGGGGGACGCCCCCTCCTCGTTGGAAACGGTGGTACGTGCGGGTGACACCGCAGACCAACCATCCCGCCCCGCTGACCTACGATTGAGCACATGTCCTCCACAGCAACCACCGAGCAGGTGCACAAAGCCCTCGCCACGGTGCAAGACCCGGAGATCCACCGTCCCATCACCGACCTCGGCATGGTCAAGAGCATCGACATCGCCGACGACGGTGCCGTGAGCGTCGGAATCTACCTCACGGTGGCCGGCTGCCCCATGAAGGGCCGCATCGAGAAGGACGTGACCGCGGCGGTGACGAAGGTCGCCGGCGTCACCTCCGTCCGCGTCGAGCTCGACGTGATGAGCGACGAGCAGCGCAAGGAACTCCAGACCAAGCTCCGCGGCGGCCAGGCGGAGAAGGAGATCCCCTTCGCCAAGCCCAACTCCCTGACCAAGGTCTTCGCCGTCGCCTCCGGCAAGGGCGGGGTCGGCAAGTCGTCCGTCACCGTCAACCTCGCCGCGGCGCTCGCCGCCCAGGGCCACAAGGTCGGCGTCGTGGACGCCGACATCTACGGCCACTCGGTGCCGCGCATGCTCGGCGCGTCGGACTTCCCGACCAAGGTCGAGGACATGATCCTGCCGCCCACCGCGCACGGCATCAAGGTCATCTCGGTGGGCATGTTCACCCAGGGCAACCAGCCCGTGGTGTGGCGCGGCCCGATGCTGCACCGCGCCCTCCAGCAGTTCCTGGCGGACGTGTTCTGGGGCGACCTGGACGTCCTGCTGATGGACCTGCCCCCGGGCACGGGCGACATCGCCATCTCGACCGCGCAGCTGCTGCCGAGCGCCGAACTGCTCATCGTGACCACGCCGCAGATGGCCGCCGCCGAGGTGGCGGAGCGCGCGGGCGCGATCACCGCGCAGACGCACCAGCGCATCGCGGGCGTCATCGAGAACATGTCGTACTTCGTGCCGCCGGGCGGCGGGGAGCCCCTGCACCTGTTCGGCGAGGGCGGCGGCCAGACGGTCGCCGACGCGCTGACCAAGACGCTGGGGACCACCATCCCGCTGCTGGGCCAGGTCCCGCTGGACACCCGTCTGCGCGAGGGCGGCGACGAGGGCACCCCCCTCGTCCTGAGCGACCCGGACACCGACGCGAGCAAGGTCATCTCCGGCATCGCCGAGTCCCTGGTCGGCAAGCCTCGCGGCCTGGCGGGGATGCAGCTGGGCATCTCCCCGGCCGGACGCTGACACCCCTCTCCCGGGCCGCACGCGGCCCCGGGAGGAGAGAACGGCGAAGGCCCCCGGGCGACCGGGGGCCTTCGCGTGTCCGGGGAGGGCGGGCGCGACGGGGGCGCTCCCGGGGGCCTCAGTCGTCGGTCGAGCCGAGGACGATCGTGGTGCTCTCGCGCTCGCCGTCGCGCTCGTAGTCGACGGCGGCCTCGTCGCCGGGGGCGCGGCTGCGCAGCATCGCGAGCAGGTCCTCGCCCGAGCCGACCTGACGGGAGTCGAGGGAGACGATCACGTCACCGGGCTCCAGCCCCGCCTCGTCGGCCGGACCGCCCGGCTCGACCGCGTCCGCCCCCTCGGCGATGACCGCGCCCGCGAGGGGGCTGTCCTCGTCGATGTCGGCGCCGATGTCCGCGTACGCGGTCTCGCCGTCCTCCATGAGGCGGTTCACCACGCGCTCCGCCTCCACCGAGGGGATCGCGAACCCGAGGCCGATGTTGCCGCTGGTCTCCCCCATGGCGCCCATGGTCGCGATCATCGAGTTGACCCCGATGACGCGGCCCCGCGTGTCCACCAGCGGCCCCCCGGAGTTGCCCGGGTTGATGGCGGCGTCGGTCTGGAGCGCGTAGAAGCGCCCGCCGCTCTCGCCCTGGCCCGAGCTGACCGGCCGGTTGACGGCGCTGATGATGCCCTGGGTGACGGTGCCGTTCAGGCCGAGGGGGGCGCCGATCGCGATCACCTCGTCCCCGACGATGACCTCCTCGGAGTCCCCGAACTGGAGCGGCTCGACGTCGTGCGGGTCCGCGATCGACAGGACCGCGAGGTCCGAGCTGGGGTCGGCGCCGACCACGGAGGCATCGGAGAGGGTGCCGTCGCTGTACTCGATGACGATGCCGTCCGCCTCCAGCCCGCTGGAGACGTGGTCGTTGGTGACGACGTAGTCGCCGTCGATGACGAACCCGGAGCCGCCGCCCGGGACGCGCGCGTCGGCGCTGATGAGCGAGACCACGCTCGGGCTGACCCGCTGCGCCACCCCGGCGATGGTGTCGGGGTCGCGCTGGGGCGCCTCGGGCGGGGGCTCGTTCATGACCGGGCCGTCGTCCTCCGGCGCGGCGTCGGAGGCCGCGGAGCCGTTGAGGAGCCCTCCCGCCACACCGCCCGCGCCGCCCGCGATGAGCGCGACCACGAGCATGCCGGACAGGGCCATCCACACCGGGACGCCGCGTCCGCGCGGCCGGGGCGCGGCGGGCGGCGCGATCCCGTAGGCAGCCTGCCCGGACTGCGGCGCGTGCGGCCCGGAAGGGCCCGGCATGTGCGCGTTGGACACGTCCGCGGGGACGTACGGGCCGGGTCGGCCCGCCTGCCCGGCGGCGTCGGCGGGGTCCGCCCGGTGGAAGGGGGCCGTGTAGCCGGTGGGGTGGTCGGGGCCCGCCGGGCCGTGGGGCGCGGACAGCCCCTGGTGGGCCGCGCGGCCCGGGCCTCCGGGGGCGCCCGGCCCGTGGCCGGACGCGCTCGGAGGCCCGGCTCTCCCCACGGGGTTCTGGGGGTCGGCGGGGCCTGCGGGCCCGCCAGGGACCGGGTGGTGACCGGTCCGGTCTCCGGGGTTCGAGGAGGCGCCGGGCTGTCCGCCCTGCCCGGGAGGGGTGTGGTTCATGGGGTCTCCACTGCGGGGAGAGGCGGATGAGGACGGGCCGGGGGCGGCGCCCCGGTCGGTGACGGGGGCCGGGGGGTCGGGGGCGGCCCACCGGGGGTGCCGCCGGTGTTCCGCGGGGGTCCGGCCGGGCGTGGGCGCCGCATCCCGCGGTCCGTCCCCGGGGGGCGGTGCGCCGTCCGGCGGGGTCGACCGGGAGGGCCCTGCCCCGTGGTCCGAACGGCCGTTCTCCTCAGTCAAGACCTGCTCCGTGGGTCGCTCTGTCGCTTGGCTCGCGGTCGACACGCGACCCGGCGGGTCCCGCCGCGTGTGCCCCGACCGGGGCGGGCCTCCCGCCGCCCGGCGGGTCCGCCTCGGTCGGAGGGCACCCCTAGAGGAACCCCAACCGGGACATGCCCCGATGCACTCTGGCCCAGAAGCCGGAACTCTCGGGTCCCGGCAGCGCGGTCACAGCGGACGAGGCGATCCCGGCGGGGGCGTCGGCCAGCACCGTGTAGACGAAGCCGCCCGCCTGCCACATGCTCTGGTACTGGCCCACGTCTCCGCCGAAGACCGTGTCGTGTTGTGTTGTGACGCCGCTTCCCCCCATATCGGTTCCGGCGTATCCGTCACGGAGTGAAGCGGTGTGTTTCGTGTCCAGCTTCCCACGCTGGATGAAAACCGACACCTGCGACAACCCGTCCGAATAGATCACGTGCACGACGCGGCGGCCGGCGTGCTCGGTGGAGCGCGCGTCGACCAGCCTGAGGTTCCAGTGGAGGTGCTCGGGGAGCGTCCACCCGTCCTCCCGCAGACCGTCGCGCTCCTCAACGGTCAGGGCGTCGCCCCAGGGGGATCCGCCGACGGCCCCCTCGGGCCAGTCGCCCTCCCCCGGCGCGAGGCCGGTCAGGCGGACGCTGAGCGCGGGCTCCCCCGACACCTCGTAGACCGTGCTCCCGACGAGCAGCCCGGTCCCGGTGTCGACCCAGAACCGCCCGGCGACGGTGCCGTCGGCACGTCCGGCCTCCACCACCCGGGCCTCACGGCCCTCCAGGTCGGCGGTGCCCGCGTCGGTCACCTCGTAGGTGTCCTCCAGCATGTGCAGCAGGCGCTCGTCCAGCGACTCCAGGGCCGAGGACGCCCGCACCACGAACGCGGCCTCCTCCTCCCCCACGGGAGCGAGCGCGAGACCGGCGCCCGGCCGGTGCACCACGTGCACGTGGGACGGCGCCTCCCCCTCCGCCCCGGTCACCTCGCGCACCGCCGAGTAGGCCGTCTCCTTCCCCGCCACCGCGGCCCGGCGCAGCACGGACATGCCGTCGTCGGCCCCCTCGGCGGGGACCTGGTGCGCATCGGGGCACGCGGCCCCGGTCAGCAGGACCACGCACAGCGCCAGCACGGCGACGAGCGTGGCCGGACCGGAGGTGGCGGAGGAGGGTCCCCCCGCGCTCACCGCGTCGTTTCGGTGGAGCCGTACCCGGGCGGGGTCTCGGTCCCCACGGGACGGACCTCCGTCGGGCGGGAGTCCATGACGGGTATCTGACGGCTGGTCACCGCGTGCTCGACGGCGTAGTCGGACAGGCGGGGCTCCACCACGGGCGTGTCCTGCGCGTCTCCGCCCGCGACGAACGCGGTGCCCAGGAGCGCGGTGGCGACCGCGAAGCCGGCGACCGCGTAGCGCCCTCCCGGGAAGTCCGGGAGCAGGTGGGAGAAGCGGTCCCCGCCGCGGCGCCTGACGGGGCGGGCGGGCCGCTCGGGGCGGGCGGGCCGCTCGGGGCGGGCGGGCCCCGTCCGGGTCGGCCCGGTCTCCGCCGCGGTCTCCACGGCCGCCGCGCCCCCTCCGGGGAAGCCGCCGAGGGGACGCGAGGACCCCAGCGGCGGGCGGAACCCGAAGCCCGCGCCCCCGGGCGGCGGCTCGGAGGGGCCCCGGCCCCCCGGTCCGGGATCGCGGGACAGGCTCGTGAGCCGCCCCATGAAGTCCAGGTCGGGCTCCGGCTCGCGCAGACCGGTGAGGCGGCGCTTCAGGCGCCGCATCATGTCGGCCTCGAACCGGCACGACTCGCACTTGGCCAGGTGGATGAGGGCGCTCTCGTGTTCGACGGGGCCCAGTTCGCCGTCCACGAGCGCGGAGAGCCGCTCTCCGAGGTGGTCCTTGCTCACTCCGCCTCCCCGTTGCCGACGTTGCCGCCGCTGCTCACCCCGTGCTGCTCCGCGGCCAGGGACCTCCGGTGCTCCAGGGCCCGCCGCAGCTGGGCGCGGCCCCGGTGGATACGGCTGCGGACGGTGCCGAGCTTGACGTCGAGCGTCGCCGCGATCTCCTCGTAGGAGAGCCCCTCGATGTCGCACAGGACGACGGGGGCGCGGAACTCCGCGGGCAGCGCGTCCAGCGCGGACTGGATGTCGGCGTCGAAGTGCCGGTCGTCGTAGCGCTGGGCGGGGGAGGGCTCACGCCCCTCCAGCCGCTCGTCCGCGTTGTCGGCCAGGCCCTCGAAGCGGATACGGGCCTTGCGGCGGGCCATGTCCAGGAAGAGGTTGGTGGTGATGCGGTGCAGCCACCCCTCGAAGGTGCCGGGGGTGTAGTTGGCCAGGGAGCGGAACACCCTGATGAAGACCTCCTGCGTGAGGTCCTCCGCGTCGTGCTTGTTGCCGGTCAGCCGGTAGGCGAGCCGGTAGACGCGCGGCGAGTGGGTCCGGACGACCTCGTCCCAGCTCGGGGGTTCCCATGCCTCGAATTCCACGGCAGGGCCGGTCTCTGGCACCGCTGCTCCCTTCATCCCGTCGATTCGCCGACTGGCTGGTCGGGGGGAGTTTGCTTCGTGGCGATCAACGTACGTTCATCCCGATTCAACGCCGGGAGGCGTGGATTAAGTTCCCGCCGCCACGCTCGGAGTTCGGTCCGGATCAGGCTAGTCTTCTGCCAGGCGCCGGACCTGGTCGGACCATCATTCCACGGTGGGTGACGGCTTCCCGGTCGGGCCCACGACACGTATGCGACCACAGCAGCGGGAGGCCGTCATCACCGGTCCGGAGGAGACAGCGGCCCGGCTCACCTGGGTCCGCACCGAGCAGGCCCGCTTCGAGCGGGACGCCATGGAGGACGAGCCGCTCGCCGACGCGTACGACGCGGGCCTGCGGTCGACGGCCCCGCCCGTGGACGCCGCCACGGGGGGCGCGCTGCGCTTCCTGGCCGCCTCCATCAGCGCCCGGTCCGTGGTCGAGATCGGGACGGGGTGCGGCTCCTCGGGGATCTGGCTCCTGCGCGGCATGACGCCGGACGGCATCCTCACCACGGTCGACACGAACGCCGAGTACCAGGAGTACGCGCGGTCCGCGTTCGCGAGGGCGGGGTTCGGCGCGGGACGGGCGAGGCTGATCCGCGGAGCCGCCCTGGACGTGCTGCCGAGGCTGACGGACGGCGGGTACGACCTGGTCCTCGTGGACGCCGACACCGTGTCCTACCCCCTGTACCTGGAGGAGGCGCGGCGCCTGCTGCGTCCGGGCGGGATGGTGGTGTTCAACGGCGCCATGACCGGTTCCTCCGAGCCGGACGGGCCGCTGCGCGTGCCCGACCCCCGGGAGACCGCCGTCCGGGAGGTGATCGGCCGGCTGCGCGCGGAGGAGGCGTCCATCCCGCTGTTCATGCCCGTGGGCGAGGGACTCCTGGCCGCCATCCTGTAGCCGCGGCGCGACCGGAGGGGGAGGGGGCTCCCCCTCCCCCACGGCGGCCCGGCCGCCGTCCGGCTCCGCTCAGCGGTCGGCGAGCCAGCGCAGCAGGGTGCGGGTCGTGAACGCCGTGCCGCCCTTGCTGAGCAGCCCGCTCTCCTTCATGGACCTGCCGGGCCCCGCGATGTCCAGGTGCGCCCACGGGACGTCCCCGGCGAACTCGCGCAGGAACAGGGCGGCGTCGGTGGCGCCCGCGGGACCGAAGTCGCGTCCGCGGGTGCCGATGTTGGCCAGGTCCGCCACCCGCGACTTCGTGGTCGGCACGTACTCCTCCGTGAGCGGCATCCGCCACAGGGGTTCGCCGGAGTCGCGGCCCGCCTCCTCCAGCTGGGCGGCGAGCTCCTCGTCGTTGCTGTACAGCGCGCCCGTGCCGGTGCCGAGCGCCACCTTGGCCGCGCCGGTCAGCGTCGCGACGTCCACTAGGACGTCCGGGGCGAGCTCGCCGACCGCGTAGCCCATGGCGTCGGCGAGGACCAGGCGGCCCTCGGCGTCGGAGTTGAGCACCTCGACCGTCGTCCCGGTGTAGGTGGTGAGCACGTCGCCGATCCGGGTGGAGTCGCCGGAGAAGGCGTTCTCCGCCAGGGCCAGCAGGCCCGTCACGCGGACGGCGGCGCCCACGGCCGCCAGGGCCGACAGCACGGCGAGGACGATCGCGGAGCCGCTCATGTCGGTCTTCATCAGCGACATGTTGTCGTTGGGCTTGAGGGAGAGCCCGCCGGTGTCGAACGTGATGCCCTTGCCCACCAGGACGACGTGCGCGGCGGGGTTCTCGGGCGTGTAGGAGAGCTGGACCAGGCGCGGCGGGCGCGAGGAGCCCTGTCCCACGCCGAGGATCGCCCCGAACCCGTCGTTCTCCAGGTCCTTCTCGTCCCACACCCGCACCTGGAGGCCCTTGTCCGCGGCCACGTCGCGTGCACGCGCCGCCATCCACTCGGGGTCCTTGGTCAGGGAGGGGGTGTTGATGAGGTCGCGGGCCAGGGCGGTGGCCGCGGCCAGGGCCGTGCCCCGCTCCAGTGCGCCGGCCAGGGATCCGTCGTCACCGTCGCCGGAGGCGACCTCGACCGAGGCCGCCGGGCGCCGGTCGTCCGGGACCTCCGAGGTCTTGAGGCTGAAGGTGTAGGAGGCCAGGAGCACGCCCTCGGCGAAGGCGGTGGCGGCCTCCGCGCCGGAGCCGGGCCAGGCGAGGGCCACGCGCTCGTTCCCGCGGGCGGCCCGGGCCAGGGCCGCGCCGGCCTTCCGGAGGTCGTCGGGCGAACCCGATCCGACCCCCAGAAGCGCCAGGCGGACCAGGCCCTGGTCCCGGGGCACCGGGAAGTGGGCCAGCTCTCCGGGTTTCCCGGTGAGCGAGTAGTGCGCGAACAGATCGGTGAGCGATGCCGGTAGGACCTGTGTCAGGCCGCTCTCGGCGACCCCCTCGACCGCCTCGGGTCCGCTGTCTCCCGGAATCAGGGGGAGGACCAGCAGGTCCGCGGTGGAATCGACGAGCTTCCCCGGTACGGGGTGGATCTCCGTGGCGAAAGGCACAGGCCGCTCACAATCGTTCACTTGGGAGGTGTACAACCTCGGGGGTCGTCAGGGCTTTCCGGCCCGGGGTGGGGGACGGTTCACTGCCGAACTAGCCGACGACACCCTTGAGCGCGTCCCGGAGCTCGGACGCCTCGTCTGGAGTCAGCTCGACAACCAGGCGTCCGCCGCCCTCCAGCGGGACCCGCATGATGATGCCGCGACCCTCCTTGGTGACCTCCATCGGCCCGTCGCTGGTCCTCGGCTTCATCGCCGCCATGCCATTCCCCTTTCTAGTGTTCCTCGCGGGTGACCGGGGCCGACCCACAGCACCGGCGCCGATCCGCGTGACCGGTCTCGGCTCCGGAGCCGCATGCCGGTTCCGGGTGACTCATGCCCGTGTGGCTTAAGGGGCGTGAATCACTCTTCGACCATTATCTCGGAGGTTCACCCCTCCGTGTGCGCCAGGCGACAGCGGGGCCGCCGCCGCGAGCACACGCCCACGAGGAATCTTCGGTCAGTAAGGTTATATCGGTCCTGACCGAAACTCGGGGAGTATCCGGGGCGCGGAGAGCTCCGCCGCCCCGGCCCACCGCGCGGACGCGCCCCTTCGGGACGCCCCCTACCTGGGGCCGGTCCCGCGCGGGTCAGCCGAGGTCGCCCGTCGAGATCATCCGGGTCCCCTCCCGGGTGATGGAGGACCACTCCGCCCTCAGCCCGCCGCCGTCGGCCGCCGACCACACGGTCAGCTCGGCCTCGTCGACGCACCGGTCCTCGGGGTCGGCCGTCTCGGTGTAGGCGTAGACGCGGCGGTCGTTGTCGCCGGCCGACAGGACCAGGGTCCCCGAGCAGGAGAAGGTCGTCCAGGCGGTGCTGCCGCGCTCGGCGCCCTCCTCGATCCGGACCTCCGCGTGCCAGTCGGCCACGTGCTCGCCGTCGGTGTCGACCTGGCTCATCTCACCGGACCACGCACCGACGAACGCCTCGGCGGGAACGGTCGGACCGCTCTCCTCCTCGCCCGGCTCCGCGAGCACGGCCCACGCCGCGGCTCCGCCGCCGACGAGCAGGACGGCCGCGGCGGCCGCGGCCAGAAGGGTGATCTGGCGGCGGCGCTTCCCGCTGTGCCGGGTCGACCTGGGCGGCGGCCACAGGGACAGCTGTTGCACGGGGTGGGCCGGGGTCACCGAGGAGGCGGGCGCGTCGCGCCTGTCCCCGGCTCCCGACTCGAGTTCGGCTGCTGTGTCCATCCTCGCCATCCTCAACAACGCTGCACCCGCTCCGGCGGAACGGGGGTATCGAGTACAGCGACCGAGAATAGAGCACGCCAACCCGCCGGATCCGCCACAGAACGGCGCCGAGGCTGTGATGCACGGCATAGCGGGCGACGGATCGGCAGGTCGGGCCGGGTGGACGCGCGCCGCGATTCCGCGGGCGGCCGCACCCCCCGGAGCGGGCGCACCGGGCTCCCCGGCCCCCGCCGCCGGGTCCGCTCAGCGCTGGTTCCCGCCGACCGCGGCGTCGTCCGAGGCGTCCTCCGACACGTCGTCCGCGGCCTCGCCCCGGGCGGCGTCCCCGGGTCCCGCGGGGTCCCCGTCGGGCCCGCCGTGCGTGTCGTGCGCGTCGGGCCCGCCGTGCGCGTCCGGCCCCTCGGAACCTGCCCCCCGCACCGCGCCGGGCGCGTAGGCGTCCCCGGGCACCGCGCCGGGCGCGTAGGCGTCCCCGGGCAGGTGCGCCCCGGGGAGCGGCCCGGTCCCCTCCGGGACGTAGGAGGGGTCGAGCCGCGACAGGCGCCACTCCAGGTCCTCGATCCGCTCCTCCCTCTCGCGCAGGGTGATGGTGAGCCGCAGCAGCAGCTCGTCCACGGCGCGGACGTGGTAGCCCCACAGGGCGAGGGGGAGCATCACGCGACCGAGGTCGCGCGCCCTGACGGCGCGGTCGTCCGGCAGGGGGAGCGGGGGGTAGTCGGCCTCGAACCGGGCGAGCTGACCGCCCTTGCCGAGCACGACGTAGACCACGCCGACGAGCACGGCCAGCGCGGCCGCGGCAACCAGGATCATGATGAGAACAGGCACGGACCCGATCGTGCCACACACCGGCCCCCGTGGGGAGGCCGGTGGACGGGCGGCCGGGGGGCGGCTCCGCGTGGGGGCGGCACGCGCCCCGGGGCCCCGCCCGGCCCCGCCACGGCGGGGCGGCGCCGGGCGCGCGTGCCCGGTTCCTACTGCTCGGGCCCCGCCTCGGACCGCGCCAGCTCCTCCTGCTCCCGCGCGATGTGCAGGTGGGACTTGCGGATGATGTCGACGACCTCCAGGGGGTCGTCGACGATCTGGACCAGCTCCATGTCCTGCGGCTTGATCAGCTCGTTCTCCAGGAGGCTGGTGCGGACCCACTCCTCCAGCCCGCCCCAGAAGTCGCGGCCGACCAGGATCACCGGGAACCGGGTGACCTTCTTGGTCTGCACGAGGGTGGCCGCCTCGAACAACTCGTCGAGGGTGCCGAAGCCCCCGGGCAGCACGACGAAGGCCTGCGAGTACTTCACGAACATCGTCTTGCGGACGAAGAAGTACCGGAAGGTCATCCCCATGTCGATGTGGGAGTTGAGGGACTGCTCGAAGGGCAGCTCGATGCCGAGTCCCACCGAGAGCCCGCCCGCCTCCTGGGCGCCCTTGTTCGCGGCCTCCATCATGCCGGGGCCGCCGCCGGTGATCGTGGCGTAGCCCGCCTCCGCGAGCCTGGCGCCCACCTCGACGCCCAGGTCGTAGTAGCGGGTCCCGGGCTTGATCCTGGCCGAGCCGAACACGCTCACCGCCGAGGGCAGTTCGGACAGGAGCCCGAAGCCCTCCACGAACTCCGACTGGATGCGCAGGACCCGCCACGGGTCGGTGTGCACCCAGTCCGAGGGGCCGCGCCGGTCGAGGAGTCGCTGGTCGGTGGTGGTGCTGGGAATCGAGCTGCCCCGGTAGGTGAGGGGGCCGGCCCGCCTTACGTTCTCGTCTTCGGTCATGTCGTAAAGCTATCCGCGTGGGAACGGCTCACACCTGAACCACACGTGACCCGGTGGTGGCCACGAGCGGCAGGTTTGTCCCGGGACCGCCGTCGCGGCCGGTCACGGCGCCCCGGGACGCCCGGGCCGGGCCCGCGGCGGTCATCGGGCCCCGGTCAGCCAGGCGACCATGCGCTCCTCGGCCTCGCGGATCCTCGCGATCTCCGCGTACTCGTCCCTCGTGTGCGCGAGCACGGGGTCGCCGGGGCCGTAGTTGACGGCGGGCACCCCCAGTTCCGAGAAGCGCGAGACGTCGGTCCACCCGAGCTTGGCGCGGGCCTCCCCCTCCCCCACCGAGGCGACGAACGCCGCCGCCGAGGGGTCGTCCAGCCCCGGGCGCGCGGGCGCCGCCGCGTCCACCACGCGCACCTCGAAGCCGTCGAACACCTCGCGCAGGTGGGCCTCCGCGTCCGCGACGGACAGGTCCGGGGCGAACCGGTAGTTGACCTTCACCACGCACTCGTCGGGGATGACGTTGCCGGCGACCCCGCCCTCGATGAACACGGCGTTGAGGCCCTCGTGGAAGCGCAGCCCCTCCACCTCCGGCTCGCGGGGGGTGTAGGCGCGCAGCACGTCGAGGACGGCCCCGGCGCCGTGGATCGCGTTCTCGCCCATCCACGAGCGGGCGCTGTGCGCGCGCCTGCCCCGGGCCACGACCTCCACCCGCATGGTCCCCTGGCAGCCGCCCTCGATCACCCCGTCCGTGGGCTCCATCAGGATCGCGAAGTCCCCGGCCAGCCACTCCGGGTGGTTGCGGGTGAGCCGGAGGAGGCCGTTGCGGGACGCGTCGACCTCCTCGTTGTCGTAGAAGACGTAGGTGACGTCGTGCACGGGTTCGGCCACCAGGGCGGCCAGCTTGAGCTGGACGGCGACCCCGGCCTTCATGTCGGTGGTGCCGCACCCGTAGAGGCGTCCGCCCTCGACGCGGGAGGGGACGTTGTCCACGATCGGGACGGTGTCGATGTGCCCGGCGACGACCACACGGCGCGGGCGGCCCAGCCCGGTGCGGGCGACCACGGCGTCGCCGTCGCGGGTGACCGCGAGGTGCGGGAGGGCCTTCAGCGCCCCTTCGACCGCGTCGGCGAGGCTCCCCTCGTCGCCGCTCTCGGAACGGATGTCCACGAGTGCGGCGGTCAGGTCCGCCACGTCAGAGGTCAGGTCCAGCATGGTGTCGCCCCGTTTCCGAGCTGTGTTGTGCCGTCGTGCCGCGCGACCCGCCCGCCCACCCCGGCGGGTGCGCGGGCGGGTCGCGCGTACGGCCACCCTAGTGGGCCGGACGGAACCGTTGCCGGTGGGATATGAGGGGTTCTGACCTGGATGATCTCGTACTTGCAGCCGGCCTCGACGCCCCGGGGCCACGTGGCGGCGGCGACGAGGCCCTCGTCGGGTGCCCCGGCCGGGGCGGTCCGCCCATGGGCCCGACGGGGGCGGCCGTGGAGCTCGGCGGCCGCCCCGTCCGACCCCGCCACGGGTACGAGGCCACGGCGGAGGGGGCGGGCCGCCGACCGAGGGTCGGTCCCCGAACGCGCGAGGGGCGCCCCCCGCCTTCGGAGGGCGCCCCTGCCGGACGCGGACGGCGTGCCGCCGGGCGTGCGCCCCGCCGGTCCGACGGACGCGCGTCAGGCGTTGACGCCGTGCTCCCGCAGGAGGTCGTTCAGGGCGAGCTTGTCGTGCTCCTCGCCCTCCTGGAGGCGCTTGAGCACCAGCAGGACCGGCATGCCGAAGTCGCCGCCCGGGAAGCTCTTGGTCCGGTTCGCGGTCACGCACACCGACCAGGCCGGGGCCTCGCCGCGCTGGAGCTCCTCGCCGGTCTCGGCGTCGAACACGCGCGTGGAGGAGGTCAGGATGGTGCCCGCGCCGAGCTTGGCGCCGGTGCGCACGCGGGCGCCCTCGACGACCATGCTGCGGGAGCCGAGGAACGCGTCGTCCTCGATGACGACCGGGGAGGCCTGCGGCGGCTCCAGGACGCCGCCGACGCCGACGCCGCCGGACAGGTGGACGTTCCGGCCCACCTGGGCGCAGGAGCCGACCGTGGCCCAGGTGTCGACCATGGTGCCGGAGCCGACGTAGGCGCCGATGTTGGTGAAGGACGGCATGAGGACGACGCCGGGGGCGAGGTAGGAGCCCCAGCGGGCGATCGCCCCCGCGACGACGCGGACGCCGTCGAAGCGGGTCTTCAGGGGCATGCGGTCGTGGTGGCGGAAGTCGCCGACCTGCGACTCCTTCATGTCCAGGACCTTGAAGCCGAGGAGGATGGAACGCTTGGCGCGCTCGTCGACCACGACCTCGTCGGTCGCGGGGTCGACGAAGGCCACACGGGCCTTGCCCTCGTCGATCAGGTCGATGGCGCCGGTGATGGTCTCGCGCGCCTCGGCGTGGGAGGGCGTGAGTTCGGAGCGCTTCTCCCAGAGTTCGTCGATCTGGTCGGGCAGCGGGCTGGAGTACGAGCTGGTCATGTGCACACACGTTAGTGGTTCGCGAAAGGTGCGGGGGTACCCCCCGCCCGTGTGTGCCGACCGCCTCCGGGGATCCGCCCCGTCCCGCCTCCCGGTGCGGACTACAATGCGGCCTGGGCTCGCTGCGGGCCCCGCGCGGCACGGGTGACGTTCCTCTCCGTGTGGTGCACCCCACCTGCTCCCGACCCTTGGTTCGCCTGTGCCCAGTAAGCGCCGGAGGCTCTCCGCCTTCGTCAAGATCCTGTTGTCCCTCTTCCTCGTGTGCGGCCTCCTCGTCGCGGGCGCGTACTACGTGCTGACCACGTTCGAGCCGGTCGAGACCACCGTCGAGGCCCCCGATCCGGGCTGCCGTCTGCAGCTGTCCGACGGCAAGTACGAGATGGAGATCGCCCAGGCGGTGAGCGCGACCACGGTGGGCGGGGTGGCGTTCAGCCGCGACCTGCCGCCCGAGGCCGTGACCGTGGCGTTCGCGACGGTGTGGCAGGAGACGGCGTTCTACAACCTGGAGTACGGCGACCGGGACTCCCTCGGCCTGTTCCAGCAGCGGCCGTCCCAGGAATGGGGCGAGCCGGAGGAGATCCTCGACCCGGTCTTCGCCACCCGCGCGTTCTACGACGAGCTGGTGGAGGTGAACAACTGGTCGGAGATCCCGGTGTTCGAGGCCGCCCAGGCGGTCCAGCGCAGCGCGGACGGCTACGCCTACGACCAGCACGAGGCCCTGTCGGCGCGGATGGCCGAGGTGACCACCGGAGAGCTCGGACCGAGCCTGACCTGCTGGTACGACGCCGAGAGCCTGGACGCCCTCCGGGCGGGCGACGCGGACACGGCGGGCGCCCAGGAGGAGATGGCGAGGGTCTTCGGCGTGGACCCGGCGGAGCTCCCCCTGAACGCGGACGAGGCGATGAGGACCGGCGACCTCGGCTGGGCCATGGCCCTGTGGGCGGTCGCGCACGCCGAGGAGTACGGGCTGACCTCCGTCGCCTACGGTGACCGGCTGTGGCGTGCGTCGGACGGCCTGGACGGCGCCGAGGCGTGGACGGCGGCCGGGGAGGACACCCGGGGGCGCGTGGTCCTGGGCTGACCGCTGCGCGGTGACGCACAGGGCCCCGGCGCGCGTCGCGCCGGGGCCC
>NZ_JBEXSY010000051.1:0-47449 GCF_040613895.1 Nocardiopsis sp. NPDC006198
CCGAAGGCTTCGCTTGTCTGTGGAGGCGGCACGCCTGGTGTTACCGGATCGGTGTTTTTGCCCCTGATCACACCGGTTACCAAACAGGCCCTAGCGTTCCCCGGGGCCCTCGTCGCGGCCGTCGTCGGAGGGGCCCTCCTCCTCACCGGGGTCCGCGTGGGCTCCGCCCGCCCCGCCGTCCCGCGTGTCCGCGTCCCGCTCCGCCAGCGCCGAGGCCGGGTCGCCGGGCGCCTCCCCCTCCCCGCGCTGGACGTCGTCGGGAAGGGAGCCGGACGCGGGCCCCCAGCACTCCACGTTCCGCAGGTCGGGCATCTTGGACAGCGTGAACTGCGGGTCGAGCCCGTTGCGCAGCTGGCGGCTGTAGTCGCCCAGCAGCCGGAAGGCGACGGCCGACAGCGGCGCCAGTGCCACGAGGTTGACGGTCGCCATGACGCCCATGGAGATGTCGGCGAGGTTCCACACCAGCGTCAGCGGCGCCACGGAGCCGATGAACACCGCGGCCAGCACCGCGTAGCGGAAGTAGGTCATGTGCTGCGGGTCGGCGTCCAGGAACCGGAGGTTGGACTCGCCGTAGTAGTAGTTGCCCAGCACGGAGGTGAAGGCCAGCAGGAACAGGATCACCGTGAGGGCGTGCACCGACCAGCTCCCCAGGGAGGACTGGAGCGCCCGCTGGGTGACCTCGGCCCCGGTCTCGGTGGTGAAGTCGGGGTTGTACACGAGGACGATGAACGCGGTCACCGAGCACACCAGCCAGGTGTCGAAGTACACGCCGAGGGTCTGCACGAGCCCCTGCTTGGCGGGGTGGGAGACCGACGCGGTGGCTCCGGCGTTGGGGGCGGACCCCAGGCCCGCCTCGTTGGAGAACATGCCCCGCCGCATGCCCTGCACGAGCGCCGCGCCCACGCCGCCGGCCGTGAACTCGCGCAGCCCGAACGCGGAGGCGAAGATGTCGCCGACGACCCGGGGCAGCTCGCCGATGTTGAGGACCACCACGGCCAGGCCGAGGAGGATGTAGAGGATCGCCATGAGGGGGACGAGCGCCTGGGCGACCGTCGCGATGCGCCGCACCCCGCCGAAGACGACGGCGGCGGTCAGCCCGACCAGCGCCAGCCCGACCAAGACGCTCAGGAACCAGCCGGTGGGTGCGCCCAGCTCCTGCACAGAGGTGGAGATGGCGCCCGTGATGCTGTTGGCCTGCACGGAGTTGAAGACGAGACTGAAGGTGACGGTGATGAGGACCGCGAAGAGGGCGCCCATCCATCTCTGGCCCAGCCCGTGCAGCATGTAGTACGCGGGTCCGCCCCGGAACCCCGTGCTGGTGCGCACCTTGTACAGCTGGGCCAGCGTCGACTCCACGAACGCCGCGGCCCCCAGCACGCAGGACATGGCCCACATCCAGAAGACCGCGCCCGGCCCGCCGAGCATGATCGCGGTGGCCACGCCGACGATGTTCCCCGTCCCCACCCGGGAGGCGGCGGAGATCGCGAAGGCCTGGAAGGACGAGATCTCCCTGCCACCGTCGGGCGCCGTCCCCGGGCTGCTCCGCAGCACCCGGAACATCTCGGGGAGCAGGCGCAGCTGCACGAAACCCGACCGCACCGTGAAGTAGACGGCGAGAACGACCAGGAGCGGGATGAGGAGGTAGCTCCAGAAGAAGTCGTTGACGGTGACGAGAAGGACGTTGAGGACGTTCACGCGTTCCCCTTCAGGCGGCGTGGTGGTCCCGAGTGCGACATCGGGGCTGTCCCGCAACTGTCCACGCCCCCTGCGGTTCCGGGCGATTCGGACACGCGAAGGGGCGGTAAAGGACCGTAATGGGTCACCACCCCCGGGCGGGCCCGTGGCCGCGCGGCGGCCCTCCCTCCGACCGCCCCGTCCCGGGGCTCGGACCCGCGCGGGGCGCCGCTGTCCGAGAGAGGTGTACAACCCCGGAAAAGGCTCGGGCCCGGCAGGAGATCCTGCCGGGCCCGGGTCCGTTCACACCCTAGTGCTGCGGGGCGGAGTCGTAGCGGTCGGTACGGGGACGGTCGCCCCGGTAGCCGCCGCCACCGCCGCTGCCGCCGCGGTAGCCGCCGCCACCGCCACTGCGGTCACCGCGGTAGCCGCCGCCGCTGCCGCCCCGGTAGCCGCCACCACCGCGGTTGTCACCGCGGTAGCCGCCCTCGGAGCGCGGTGCGTACTCGCGGCGCTCGCCGCCGCGGTAGCCGCCGCCCTCGCCGCGGGGGCGCTCGCCCTCACGGAAACCGCCGCCCTCGCCGCGGTCGGTGCGGGGACGGTCACCCTGGTAGCCGCCGCGGTAGCCGCCGCCACCGCCACTGCGGTCACCGCGGTAACCGCCGCCCCGGTAGCCGCCGCCACCGCCGCCGTAGCCTCCACGGCGGGGGCCGCCGCGTCCGCGGCGCTCGCGCACGGGCTCCGGCGGCTCGATCCACGGCTCCCAGGAGGGCTCCTTGGCCCCGGTCACCTCGGTGAGCAGCTCGTCGCCCGGGTTGACCAGGTGCTGCTTGGCGTCGACGCCGGCGTCGCTGAGCAGGCGGCGGGCCATGCGGCGCTGGTTGGGCGCGACCAGGGAGACGACCAGGCCGGAGGCGCCGGCGCGGGCCGTGCGGCCTCCGCGGTGCAGGTAGTCCTTGTGCCCGGTGGGCAGGTCGATGTTGACGACCATGTCGATGCCGTCGACGTGGATGCCGCGGGCGGCGACGTCGGTGGCGACCAGCGCCTGGATCTTGCCCTCGCGGAACTTGGCGAGGGTGCGGGTGCGCACGCTCTGCGTCTTGCCGCCGTGCAGGGACGCGCAGGGCACGCCCGCCGCCGCCAGCTGCTCGCTGATGGCGTCGGCGCGGTACTTGCTGCGCACGAACAGGATCGTGCGGCCGTCGCGCGCGGCGATCTGGGTGATGATCTTGTTCTTGTCACGGGGCAGCACCTTGAGCAGGTGGTGCTCCATGGCGGTGACCTGGGAGACCGGCGGGTCCACGGAGTGGGTCTGCGGGTCGTTCATGTACTTGCGGACCAGCTTGTCGACGTCGCCGTCGAGCGTGGCCGAGAACAGCAGCGTCTGGCCGTCGGGGCGCACCTGGTCGAGGAGCTCGCTGACCTGGGGCATGAAGCCCATGTCGCACATCTGGTCGGCCTCGTCCAGCACCGAGACCTCGACGTCGCTCAGGTCGCAGGCGCCCTGGTCGATGAGGTCGCTGAGGCGGCCCGGGGTGGCGACGAGGATCTCGACGCCGCGGCGCAGTTCGTTGATCTGGCGGGTGTAGGAGCTGCCGCCGACGACGTCGCCGACGCGCACGCCCACGATGCGGGAGTAGCCGCGAAGGGCGTCGCGCACCTGGTGGGCGAGTTCGCGCGTGGGCACCAGGATCAGGGCCCTGGGGCGGTTGGCGGCGGCGCGGCGCTCTGCGGCGCGCATCAGGACCGGCAGGCCGAAGGCCAGGGTCTTGCCCGATCCGGTACGACCGCAGCCGAGGACGTCGCGGCCCTCGATGGCGTCGGGAATGGTGGCGGCCTGGATCGGGAACGGGGTGGTCACACCGTTCTTGGCCAGCTCGTCGACGATGTCCTGGGGCAGACCCAGGGAGTCGAAAGCGGGCATTACGGCAGTGTCCGTCGTCAAGTGACGTGTACCTTCCTCATCGTTTGGCGGCGTTTCGAGGAAGGCTCCACACGGCCACAGCGGACCCAGCGAAGAAATCACACAAACGCGCCTGATCACACGCGGAAGCGGACCCCTTCGATTCTCGGGGCTCCTGTGCTCGGTGCATCCCACTGAGTGGATACGAGCAACTCTTCTGGCAAGAGTGGCGCCGACGGGGTCGACACGCTCTCCGCGTCTTGTGCGGCCTCGGCGCGCTCGGATGCGCGCGGCATTACTGGACGACCGCTTGCAGAAGCGTACTAGACATCGTCCGGAAACGGGGACGGGATGGGGGTTTTTCACCGGTGATACGGGTCTCCCCCATCCCTCCGGGGGCGGCGCGGCGCCGGCGCGGTGCGGCGCCGGGCCCGCCGGGTCAGCGGTTGTCGGCCGCCATCGTCCCGGCGAGGGCGGTCAGGCGGGCGACCTGCGCTCGGCGTTCGGCCGCGGCCTGCTCCTCGAGCGTGTTGCCCGCGGCCTGCTGGAGGAGGGCCTTGGTGGCGGCGGCCGCCTCGGCGTTCGTGGCGAGCAGCGCGGCGACGACGTCGTCCACGGCGCCGGGGAGTTCGTCGGCGGGCACGACCAGCTCGGCCAGTCCGAGCTCACGGGCCTCCTGGGCGCCGACGCGGCGGGCGGTCAGGCAGATCTCGACGGCGCGGTGGACGCCGACGATGTCCACGAGCGGCTTGGTCCCGGTGAGGTCGGGGACGAGGCCGAGCGCGGGCTCCTTCATGCAGAACTTGGCGTCGTCGGCGAGGATGCGCAGGTCGCAGGAGAGCGCCAGCTGGAAGCCGGCGCCGATGGCGTGGCCCCGGACCGCGGCGACGGTGACCAGGTCGGGACGGCGCAGCCAGAGGAAGCCCTCCTGGAGGCCGGCGATGTACTCCTCGACGTCGGCCCCGGTGGAGGAGCCGTCGAGGATGCCGCCGACCATGGAGCGCTCGCCGTCCACGCCCTCGGGGGTGAACATGCCGAGGTCGATCCCGGCCGAGAAGATGTCGCCCTCGCCGGCGATCACCACGATTCGGACATCGGCCGGGAGGGTGTGGCCGATGTGGGCCAACGTGGTCCAGGTGCGCCCGGTCATCGCGTTGCGCCGCTCGGGGCGGCTGATGGTGATGCGGGCGACCGGCCCCTCCACGGCCAGTCCGAGCCCGGCCCGGGTCAGCTCCGCTTCCGTGGGCAGCCGCCCGGGCCCGTTCGACGCCTGTGCCATGGGGTTCCTCCGTCGTGCTCGGTGTCACCCTCGATATTACCCATCGGTAACCACCGGTCGCGCGGGCGGGGCCTCAGGCCTTGCGGGTCGCCCCGCCCCGGCCGCGCAGCTCGGCCCCGGCCTCGCTGAGCAGCCGGTGGACGAAACCGTAGGAACGCCCGGTGGCGGCCGCCAACATGCGGATGCTCTCCCCCGAGTCGTAGCGCCGCTTGAGCTGGGCCGCGAGCTCGGAGCGGTCCGTTCCCGCCACGCGGGTGCCCTTCCTCAGCGCATCGTCCACAGTCCACTCCTCCGGGTCGTCCGGTCAACGCTTCTGGAATCCCTGCCATGATCCGGCATCGCGCTCACGCCCCGCCACATTCGCCGCGCGCCGCGCCGGGCGCCCCCTTCCCTGCCCGGGTTTCGGAGCGCCGCAAACGTCGTCCGAAAAGGACGGAGGTGAACCTCCCAGCATGCTGGGCGTCCACCTCCGCCGCCGGGGCCCTCACGGCCCCCGGCTCACGCCAGCGAGATCAGGTCCTCGAAATCGGCGTTCCACACGTCCTCGACGCCGTCGGGCAGCAGGATGACGCGCTCGGGCTGGAGGGCGTCGACCGCGCCCTCGTCGTGTGTCACCAGCACGATCGCGCCCTTGTAGTTGCGCAGGGCCGCCAGGATCTCCTCGCGGCTGGCCGGGTCCAGGTTGTTGGTGGGCTCGTCGAGCAGGAGCACGTTGGCGCTGGAGACGACCAGCGTGGCCAGGGCCAGCCTGGTCTTCTCGCCTCCGGAGAGCACGCCCGCCGGCTTGTCGACGTCGTCACCGGTGAACAGGAACGAGCCCAGCGTGCGGCGCGCCTCCACCTCCGGGAGCTCCGGGGCCGCGCTCATCATGTTCTCCAGCACGCTGCGGCCCACGTCCAGGGTCTCGTGCTCCTGGGCGTAGTAGCCGAGCTTGAGCCCGTGCCCCGGGACCACGGCCCCCCGGTCGGGCTCCTCGACTCCGCCGAGCAGCCGCAGCAGCGTGGTCTTGCCGGCGCCGTTGAGCCCCAGGATCACCACGCGGCTGCCCCGGTCGATCGCCAGGTCCACACCGGTGAAGATCTCCAGCGAGCCGTAGGACTTGGACAACCCCTCCGCCATCAGCGGCGTGCGGCCGCTGGGAGCCGGGTCGGGGAAGCGCAGCTTGGCGACCTTGTCGGACTTGCGGACGCCCTGCACGCCGTCGAGGAGCCGGTCGGCCCGGTTGAGCATCTGCTGGGCGGCGCGCGCCTTGGAGGCCTTGGCCCGGAACTTGTCCGCCTGCTTGCGCAGGGTGTCGGCCTGCTTCTCGGCGTTGGCCAGCTCGCGCCTGCGCCGCCGCTCGTCGGCCTCGCGCTGCTCCAGGTACAGCTTCCAGCCCATGTTGTAGATGTCGATGACGCTGCGGTTGGCGTCGAGGTAGAACACCTTGTTCACCACGTGCTCGACCAGGTCCACGTCGTGGCTGATCACGATGAGCCCGCCCTGGTGCGACTTGAGGAAGTCGCGCAGCCAGACGATGGAGTCGGCGTCCAGGTGGTTGGTGGGCTCGTCCAGCAGCAGCGTGTCCGCGCCGCTGAACAGGATCCGCGCCAGCTCGATACGGCGGCGCTGACCGCCGGAGAGGGTGTGCAGGGGCTGGGAGAGCACCTTGTCGGGCAGGCCCAGGCTGGAGGCGATGGCGGCGGCCTCGGACTCGGCGGCGTACCCGCCCAGCACGTGCAGGCGCTCCTCCCACCGGGAGTAGGCGCGCACACCCTTGTTCCGGGTCTTGGTGTCGGTGCTGGCCATCTTCTTCTCGGCCTCGCGCATACCGCGCAGGGCCTCGTCGATCCCGCGCGCGGACAGCACGCGGTCGCGGGCGATGACGTCGGGGTCGTCGGTGCGGGGGTCCTGCGGCAGGTAGCCGATGGTGCCGGAGGAGGTGACCGTGCCGCCGGTGGGCAGGCCCTCGCCCGCCAGCACCTTGGTCATGGTCGTCTTGCCCGCACCGTTGCGGCCGACCAGTCCGATCCGGTCCCCGGCGGCGACGCGGAAGGTGGTCGGCTCCAACAGGAGTCGAGGACCGACACGCAGTTCGAGGTCGGTGGCGATCAGCATGGTGGGGCTTCCTACGAGGTGGTGGGACGGTTCGGTACGGCCGGACGCGCACCCGCGGTGCACGGGAGCGGCGGCTCCTCCGCGTGGGTGGGGGGTGGTGGCCTTCGGGCCGACCGACCCAGCCTAACGGCACGGGCGGGGGGTGCGGCGATCCGTTTTCCGGGAGGCCCCCGGACACGGCCGCGCCCCCGCCACCCGGTCAACGGGTGCGGGGGCGCGCCGCATTCCCCGCGGCCGGGCGGCGCCGGTCACCCCGTCGCACGCCCCGCCGCTCCTGAGGGGCCCTATTCCTCCTCGGGAGCGGGGTGCGCGCCCTCGGGCTCCTTGTCCTTGGGGACCTTGGCCACGACGACCGCCGCCGCGACGGGCGGCTCCCCCCCGGTGCCCTCCGGGGACTCCTCGTCGGAGTCCCCGGGCTTGCCCGGCGGGCGGTTGCGCAGCAGGGCCGCCAGGACGGCGGCCACCGGCGTGGCCAGGAACATGCCGGGGACGCCCCCGACCACGGCGCCGACGGAGATCGCGATCAGCACGACGGGCGAGGGCAGGTCGAGCGAGGCCCCGTAGATGCGCGGCGCGAAGACGTTGCTCTCCAGCTGCTGCACGAGGATCACCGCGCCGACGACGACGAGCGCGACGATCCAGCCCTCGGTGACGAACGCGACCAGGGCGGCGAGCAGCCCGGTCAGGAAGGCGCCGATGATCGGCAGGAAGGCGCCGACGAAGGTCAGCACGATCAGCGGGATGGCCAGGTTGATGTCGATCAGGAAGACCAGGGCGATGCCGATGCCGACGGCGTCGAAGAAGCCGACCGCGGCCACACCGCGCACGTACCGTCCCATGACGCCGTAGGCGACGTCCCCCGCGTGGCGCAGGCCCGGACGGGACCGCGGCGGGAACAGGGTGAGGAACCAGTCCATGAGCTGGTCGCCCGAGTGCACGAAGTACACGGTCAGGGCGATGATCAGGACGATGCCGACGAGAACCGAGATGACGGCCGCGCCCGCGGTCCAGGCGCCGCTGAGCAGCTGGTCCTGGTTCTCGCTGATCATGGCCTGGATCTGCACCCAGGCGTCGTCGATCATGTCGGTGAACAGCGCCGGGTCGAGCCCGAAGGGCACCTGGATGTCCTGGAGTTCGCTGACCGCGCTGGTGACGCTGTCGACCAGGGGGCCGAACCCCTGCACGGCGGGCGTGACGATCATCGAGATGACGCCGCCGAACACGATGAGCCCGACGAGGATCGAGACCGTCGTCGACGTGCCCCGGCCCAGGCCCTTGCGGCGCAGCAGGTTGGCGAGCGGCATGAGCAGGGCGGTGATGAACACCGCGAGGATCATCGGCAGGGTGACGACCGACAGGTAGACGAGCCCGTAGAGGAGCAGCCCGGCGACGACACCGATGAGGAGGAAGCGCCAGGCGACGTCGCTGACCGACTTCAGGATGTCCCCCGCGCCCACGTCGTCCTGTTCGGCCGGCCCCTGGTCCGGGGACTGGGGTTCGGGCTCGGAGTGCTCCTTCTGAGCCTCCAACTGGGCGAGGCGCTCGGCTCGCGCCCTGCGGGCGGTGAGCCATTTGTTCAGGAGCGCCCACACTCCCGGCCGTTGGGCTTGCACATGGACTCCATTCTCGGGGTGCTGCGTGGTGCCCGCACGGGAGGCGACGGACACGCGGGGGCGGTACCGGGGGGATGCGCGGACGAGGGTCCTGGTTCTCCCGTGTCCGTCGGGAACTCAACGGCGTCAGAACTGCCAGGGTTCCCTGGGACGGCCACTGTGCACGATCTCGTTGCCGAACGGCGCGAGCGCCACGGGGATCATCTTCAGCGAGGCCCACGCCATCGGAATCCCGATGATAGTGACGGCGAGGCCGATCGCGGTGGCGATATGGCCGAGCGTCAGCCACCAGCCCGCGACGATCAGCCAGATGACGTTGAGGAAGGTGCTGCCGCCGCCCGACCCCTGCCTGCGCACCAGTTCGCGACCGAAGGGCCAGATCGCGTAGCTGGCCATGCGGAAGGAGGCGATCCCGAACGGGATGGTGACGATCAGGATGCAGCAGATGACTCCGGCGATCACGTAGCCGACTGCCAGCCAGAAGCCGGCGACGAAGAGCCAGATGACGTTCAGGATGAGCCGCAAGAGGGCCACGGTGTTTCGTCTCCTTCGATCGGGTCCCGGTCGCGGGTGCGCGACCTCCTGGGGGAAGAGTCCCCGCACCCGTTGCTTTCTACCGTCTGGGACGCCGCCGCACCACGAGCCGTTCCGGGCGGTTCCCCTGGTCCTTCCCCTAGGGGCAAGGGGGCGGGGCCGCGGGGCCTCCCGGCACGGGTGCGGGACGGCGCGTCGCGCGGGGGCGGGGAGGACCGGGGAAGGGGTCGACCCGGTTCACCGGGGGTCGCCGGCGGGCGTGGCGCCCCCCGGCTGGTGCGACGCAGCGTGAGGACATACGGTCACGCCATATCTCGGAGCTCCAAGCAGACCACAATGTGATCGGCGCATCAGGAGAACCCCCTAGGCAGGAGGGACATCACACCATACGATGTGCTGTGTCCTGCTTAAGACCGTAGATCTTGTGATTTACGACAAACTCGGACAAACGACCGAAGACCGGTCAGTAGACATCAGGTTTCGGTAACGGTTGGGCGAGTAATTTCCCCACCCCCCGTGCAGGATCGGGAGTGGGGATGGCATGATTACGTACCGGCTCGGACGGAGGCCGTCACCGCCTCCGCAGCCGTTCGCGTGAGAGCACTCCGTCAGCAGCACATCCTGCCGCGTGGTCTGTGCTTCTCGTGGTCTCAGCCACACCGGGGAACATCGTCTGCACCGTCCGGCGTTTGCGTCGTGCGGGGTGGCTCACGCCGCATGACCAATCTTTTGGTGACTGAAGCTTTTTCCGACAGCTTACTAGTGATTTCAGTAGAGGTGGTTCAAGCATGTCTCAGGTACGTCGGCAGGCCGCGCTGCGCCCCCGCCCGAGCTGGGGGTGGCAGGATGCCGCCGCGTGCCGGGGCGAGGACCTTGTGCTCTTCTTCGGCCCGGACGGCGAACGCCAGCCGGAGCGGGAGATCAGGGAGCGCAAGGCCAAGGAGATCTGTGCGGCCTGCCCTGTGCGAACCGACTGCCTGGACTACGCGATCTCGCGTCCGGAGAAGTACGGTACCTGGGGCGGTCTGAACGAGGACGAGCGCGCCTCCGAGCGCCGTCGCCGTATGCGCCGCGCCAACGCTGCCTGACCGAGGTCCACGGACCACGGCACAGCGGATCTCCCCCGGTGGCCCCGGCCCCCGATCAACCCGCGGCGCCCCGACGAGCAACGTCGAGGGCGCCGCGGGTTTTCTCGTGCCCGGCGGGGACGCGGTCCGCGGGCCGGAGCCGCGGCCGGGTCACCCCTCCCGGCCCCCGAGATGGCGGTCGAACCAGCCCAGGGCCTCCACCGCGACCTGTCTCCACTCCTGCGCGCCGGGGAGCAGCTGTTCGACGCCCGGCACGACCCGCAGGTCGGTCGTCCCGCCCATCCGGCCCCGGGCCCACTCCCCCAGTTCGCGGACGAAGGAGTCCCCGCTCTCCAGCAGGACCAGGACCGGGGCCAGCACGTCCGACAGGCGCGGCTCGGCCAGGTCGATCCGCCCGCCGTGGACCACCACGGCGGCCACCTCCCGGGGGCGCTCCGCCGCGGTGACCAGCGCCGCCGGCGCCGCGCTCCCCGACCCCAGCACGCCCAGGGGCCGGTCCGCCGCGTCGGTCGCGCTGCGGAGCCAGCCGACGGCCGCGCCCAGCCGCTCGCCCAGCGCACCGGCGTCGGCGTCCGCCGGACCCGACGCCTGCTCCTCCGCGGTCAGCAGGTCCAGGACCAGGGTCGCGTACCCGGCCCGCTGCAGGGCCGACGAGACCACCCTCCGGCGCGGGTCCGACCTCCCCTCCCCCGCGGCCAGGACCACCGCGCCGCGCAGGGCGGGGGGCACGGTGAGATCGCCGTCGAGGTAGACCCGGCCGGCGCGCAGCCGCACGCCGCGGGCCTCCTCCCCCGGGGGACGGACACGGCCGTGCTCGTCGAGGATCGCGGTGACGTTCCCGTCGGAGAGCTGGCCGAAGTCGCGGTACCACTCGCCCACCGAGTGGAAGTTGTCCGGCGCGCCGAGCACGACCATCTCGTCGACGTCCTCCCGCAGCGCCTCGACCGCCTCGGGCGCCGCGACCGGCACGGCCAGGATCAGCCGGGACGGCCCGGCCCGGCGCACCATCCGCAGCGCGGCGCGGGCGGTGCCGCCCGTCGCGACCCCGTCGTCCACGACCACGCAGTCGCGCCCGGCGATGCGCGGCGCCGAGCGCTCGCCCCGGTAGACCCGGCGGCGGCGGTCGAGCTCGTCGCGCTCGGCCGCGACGGTCTCGGAGAGGGCCTGGCGGGGCACCCGCATCCGCGCCAGGGCGCGGTCGTCGAAGAACACCTGCCCGTTCTCGGCGATGGCCCCCACCCCCGTCTCCGGCCGGCCGGGCAGCCCGATCTTGCGGACCATGAGAACGTCGAAGTCGGCGTCGAGCCGCCGGGCGAGCTCCGCCCCGACCGGGACCCCGCCGCGCGGCAGGGCCAGGACGAGGGGGTCGTCGACCACGAGGGGGCGCACCCGCTCTGCGAGGCGGCGCCCCGCCTCGGACCGGTCGGCGAAGGGCAGTGAAACGGGAACCGGGTTCATGTCCTCACCGGCACCGGGACCGGGGCCCCGGCACCGCTCCTCTCGGCTGTGTGGATGAGCCGCTGGAAAGTGCTACCGGCATACCCCCCGACCCCGCGGTCCCAACCCCGGCACCGGGCAAAAACCGTATGGCTCAGGTCCGCCGGAACCCGCTCCTGAGCACCCCCATCAGCAGCTCGTCGTGGCGGCGCCCCTCCCAGAGCAGCGAGTCGCGCATCCGCCCCTCGACGGAGAAGCCGCAGGAGCGGTAGACGGCGATGGCACGCATGTTGAAGGCGTAGACGTGGAGCCACACCCGGTGCAGCCCGATGCGCTCGAAGGCGTACTCCAGGACGAGCTGTGTGGCCTCCCGGCCCAGGCCCTGGCCGGTGAACTCGATGGCGGACAGGGCGATGCGGTAGCCGGCGCTCTCGTTCTCCGCGGCCACGGCGTAGACGGACAGCTCTCCCAGGTAGCGCCCGTCCCCGGGCGCGAGGATGGCCAGGTCCAGCCGGTCGGTGCTGCCCGCCCGGGTCGCACACCACTCCCTGGCCTCCGCGTAGGTGAGGTGGCGGTGGGTGCCGGTGAGTCTGCGGACCTCCTCGTCGAGGCCTGCGGTGAAGTAGGCGTCGGTGTGCTCCGGCCCCAGGGGCACCAGATGGACGCGTTCCCCGGTGAGAGTGGGTTTTTCTCGCAGCGCGCTCGTGTTGATCATGGGATCTTCCGGTTCCGTCCGGGCCCGCGTGTGGCGGTTCCCGGCGTGGGGGAGACGGCGGACGGCAGGCTGGGGCCCCGCGCGGGAGCGGGCCCCGGGGCGGGCCGGGTCAGGGCCCCGGGTCTCGGGGTGGCCGAGCGGTCCGGGTCGGAAGCCTCTCGGATACGGAGCGGACCCCCTATGTAAATCGGGTCCGCGTCCTATGGCAAGCCCGCCCGACGCGGTGGCCGAAAACGTCTGTCGTCCCATGAGCGGACTGGATAGCATCTGCGCGCACGGAACCGTCCACGTGGGAGCCGCCTTGAGCACGTCCGCCGAGAAGACCGCAGCACCGCCCCCGGAGGCCCGCCGGGCCCGGGTCGCGGTCTCCACCCTCTTCTTCGTCAACGGATTCACCTATACCAACGCGGTGCCGTGGCTGCCGGTGATCAAGGACCGGCTGGAGCTGAGCAACGCCGAACTGGGCCTGGCGATCGCGGCCATGCCCACCGGGGCGATCCTCACCGGCATGCTGGCGGGGCCGCTGATCCACTGGTTCGGCAGCGGCCGGGCGGCCGTCGGGACCAGCCTGGTCTCCCTGGGAGCGCTTCCATTCATCGCCCTGGCGCAGAACTGGTGGATGCTGGCGGCCGCGCTCTTCGTCCTGGGCAGCGCGGACGCCTGGACCGACTCCGCGCAGAACTCGCACGGGCTGCGCGTCCAGCGGCGCTACCGGCGCAGCATCATCAACACCTTCCACGCGGTGTGGAGCCTGGCGGCGGTCGCGGGAGGACTGCTGGGCGCGGCGATGGCCGGACTCGGGGTGCCGCTCCTGTGGCACCTCGGCGCCGTGTCCGCCGTGCTGCTGGTGGTGAACCTCGTGGTGAGCCAGATGCTGCTGCCCGGACCGGACAGCAGTGAGCGCGAGGACGGGACCGGCGGCGAGGACGGGCGCCGGCTGCGCGTCCCCGGCCGCGCGCTGGCCCTCCTGGTCGGGCTCGGCGTGCTGCTGATGTTCGCCGGGGGCATCGAGGACTCGGCCGCGTCCTGGGGCGCGGTGTACATGACCTCGGAGCTGGACGCGTCGCTGTTCCTCGCCGCACTGCCGTTCGTGGCCTGCCAGGCGATGATGACGCTGGGAAGGCTCGCCGGCGACCGGGTGACCGACCGGTTCGGCGCGGTGGCGGTGGGACGCGCCAGCGGGCTGCTTGCGGGTGGAGGGATCGCGTTCGCCCTGCTCCTCCCCCACCCCGTGACCACCGTGATCGGTTTCGGCGTGATGGGCCTGGGCGTGGCCACGCTGTTCCCGCTCACCCTGGCCGCGGCCGGGAACGTGCCGGGGGTGCGCACCGGCGACGGCGTGACCGTCGTCGGCTGGCTGGGACGCGCGGGGTTCCTCGGGTTCCCGCCCCTGATCGGCCTCCTGGCCGACTCGTTCAGCCTGGGAGCGGCCCTGTGGGTGATCTCCGGTGCGGGCGTCACCGCGTTCCTGCTGGCGGCGGCACTGCGTCCGCGCGGGTGAGCGAGCCGTGTGCCGGGGCGGGGAGCGCCCCCGCCCCGGCACACGGGCAGGGCCCCCGGTCGTGGGACACGACCGGGGGCCCTGGTGCGTCCACGGTCGGGACCGTGGGACGCGGGTACCTCTAAGCGACCGGGGACGGGCGCCGCGCACCGGCCCACAGGGCCAGAACGCCGATGCCCGTCACGACGGCGCCACCGAGCACGAAGCCCTGCATGTCGACGCCGGTCTGGGCGAGGGTCTCGTCGGCGCCGCTGTTGACGGGAGCCGGGGCCTCGGGCGTGGTGGTACCACCGGGGGTGGTGCCGCCGGGGGCCTGGCTCTCGTCGCCGTCGTCGTCACCGGGGTCGGTGCCCTCGCCCGGGTCCGGGTCGGGGCCCGGGTCGGGGTCGGGATCCGGGTCCGGGTCGGGATCCGGGTCAGGATCCGGGTCCGGATCGGGGTCAGGATCCGGGTCGGGGTCGGGATCCGGGTCGGGGTCCGGGTCCGGGTCCGGGTCCGGGTCGGGTCCGGGCGTCTCACCGTCTCCGGGGTCCTCGCCGTCACCCGGGTCACCGGGGTCCGGGTCGACCGGCGGGTCGGGGTTGCCCGGGTTCTCACCATCGCCCGGGTTCTCCGGGGAAGGGGGGAAGTCGGCCGGGAACAGGTCCGGCACAGTGATCGGCGCGTCCTCCAGGACGACCTCGTCGAGGACGGGGAGGACAGGGGACTCGACCGTTGCCTCGGTCACCGCGGGGGCGACGTCGGGGGTGGTCTCGTCACCGGTCACGGCGAACGCCGGGCTGACGGAGAAACCGGCCATGAACAGACCGGCCGCAGTCACGGTCAGAACGCGCTTCTTGGGGGACATCCCACTCCTTTCTCTTCTCTGCGAGTGATCTGCTCAGGGGGAGAGATCTACTCAGGGGGGATGGCATAGAGGTGGTCGTCGTGGACCACCACGGCCCGCTCACCGAGCAGGCCGTTGGGCTGGACCGAGCCTTCGGGGGCCTCGGACGGCTCTCCGGAGGCGTCGACGGCGACGAGTGAGCCGTCGAGCCGGCCGAAGACCCGTGCGCCGACCGCGATCTCGGGGATGAAACCGGGGACCACCGCGGACTCGCCGGTCGCCGGGTCCAGGACCATGGGCCCGTAGGCGACCACGTCGGTCCCGACGGGGCCGGAGCGGTGGCGGACGTCCTCCAGGAGGGCGGGGTCGACGGCAGCGGTACCGATCACGCTGCCGTCCTCGCTGTCGTGGAAGGCCAGGATCGTCTCGTCGCCCTCGCGGGGCTCCCAGCGCACGATGACGTAGTCGCGCAGGGCGGTGACGACCGACTCCATCTCACCGGCCTCGTCCGGGCGCTCGGCGTTGACCTCGACCGGGTCGCCGTCCGGGGAGACCCACGTCCAGGGCCCGCTGAGGACGGCGGCGAGGACGTTCTCCCCCTCGGCCAGCATCGGGGCTGCGCTCCCGGGGACCTCCACGGGCTCCAGCGCGTCCGCGACCGGGACGTAGGCCTCCTCCTCGCTGCGCACGAGCACCGAACTGCCCACGTACTGGGCGGAGGCGTTCTCCGGGATCGGGATGTCGACGGGCTCCCCGCCGTCCGCGGGCCAGAACCAGAGGGTTCCCGCCGTCTCCGCCACGATCGCGGGCCCGCCCCCGTACTCCACGAACCTGGGCGAGCCCAGGAGTTCGCCGGAGCCCATCGGCAGGTCGGCCGCCCAGAGGCGTGAGCCGTCGGCGTCGAACAGGTTGAGCCGGTCCTCGGGGTCGACGTAGGCGAGGAGCTCGCCGTCGCGGCTGACCCCGGGCTGGCTCCCCGTGGCGAGCGCCTCGCTGAAGTCGACGGTCTCGGAGAAGTGGGGCGGCGCGGGGTGGTTGAGGGTGACGTCGTCGGCCGCCTGCTCCGCGGGGTCGGCGCCGCCACTCGGGAGGAAGCGCGTCACGACCACGCCCGCGCCCACGAGCAGGACGAGGGCCAGGGCCGCGGCCCCGGCGATGACCAGGCCGCGCCTGCGCCCGGAGCCCGCGGGCCGGGCCGGGCTCGCGGAAGGCGTGGGAGTCGTGGGGGCCGCGGGCGGGGGCGGGACCGGGGCGGCGACGGGCGCGGGAGGCTCGGCGGCCTGGACCACCCCGTCGGGCGTGGCGACGAGGCGCCAGACGCCGTTGGCGTCACGGGCGTCGACCAGGACCGGCTGCCCGATTCTGGCGGCATAGCCGGTGGCGACGTCCAGGGCCGCGCGCCGGGTCTCCTTCGGGGCGCGGCCGGTGACGACCTGGCGCTGCCCCTCGATGACGATCTCGGCGCTGTGTTCGTCGGGCGCGATGACGATGACGGCGGTGGGCCGGGACTGCCCCGGTCGGGACGCCCGGCTCATGGTGCCTCCGAAGGCATGGGAAACGTGGACCTGTTCGTGTACGGGTTACGGGAGACCTCGGTCAGCGGTGACGGTAGGTCGCGGCCTGGGTGGTCACCAAGCGGTGGTGCCGGCACACGCGTAGTCGATGCTGCTGGAGATGATACTGATGGTCGTCCTCCGGACCTATTCCGGCCATGGGCCGGTGGACCCGGTATCCGCTGCGAAACTTCCGACAGTGTTTCCGTTGTCCCTCCCCCGACCTGCAAGATCACCCCGGCACGGGATGCGGACCGGACTTTCCGCGCTGTCCCGCCCCTGTTGTGGACCCTCCGACCCGTCGTGAGGTTCACACCGAAAATGGCCGGATCCGGCCAGGGTCCCGCGGTTCGATCCGCCCCGGAACGCGCACGGCCCCCGGCCGACCACGGCCGGCGCGGTTCCGGGACCGCGCGTCGGCCCCGCCGGGGCGGTGTACCGGTCAACCGGGGAGCCTGAAGAGCCTGATGTACTCCTGGGGCCGGTTCCGCTGGTCGGCGGCCGCGGTGGCGGCCGTTCCCCCCGGTTCGCCCACGAGGTGGACGGGGACGCCCGGGACCGCCGCGAAGGACACCGGGACACTGGAGAAGCCCGCGCACACGCACCGGACGCTGTGCGGCCCCGGGGGAAGGCCCACGACGAGGCTCTCCCCAGGAGCCACCGTCCCCACCCTGTCGCCGTCCACGTGGACCCGATAGTCGACGAGCATGTCCCGCATGCCCGCATGCGGCCGGTGGACCACCACCGGCACCCACCCCCGCGGCACCTGTCCCGGGCTGCGCAGGCCGATCACCTTCGGCCCGGTGAGCACCGGTTCCGCCGCGGCCTCCAGCCGCGCCGCACGCTCCCTCCTCAGGTGGACCCAGGCCAGGACGGCGGACCCGCAGGAGACCGCCAGCAGGGGCATCATCGTCCAGGCGGAGTTGAAGACGACGAACGCCAGGGCGAGCAGGGTGAGGGGGACGGAGGAGACGAGGTTGAACCGGGTCGTCACGGAGAAGAAATGCTCTCCCTCCGCCCAGCGGATCCTCTCCGAGGACGTCATCTCCGTGTGGGCGACCGTCGTGCAGCAGGCGGCGGCCCACCCGAGGAACAGGGCGAGGAAGATCCCGGCCGCCACCGGCACGGGGTTCCCCGTGAACCGCACCACCGGGAGGATCACGAAGCAGGCCAGAGGGCCTGCGCTCGCACAGGCGGCGAGCAGGGGCGACGCCCTCATCCGCCGTACCCCCGCTCAGGGGCGGCGACACGGGGCCGGGGGCCGGCGGGGGACGGGGGGACGGTCATGGGGGTGACCTCTCGTGGTGCGGCGTCCGGACCCGGGGCCGCGGGGCCGCGGCCCTCCTCCCGGACGGTTTCAGCGACGGTACCGGGGCGGAGCGACCTTCGGCGAGTCGGCGGGCCTCAGCGGCCGTTGCCCTCCGCGATCGTGTCGATGACCGCCTGCTCACGCCGCTGGACGAGGCGGTCCGCCCGCTCGAACCGGCGGTTCGCGAGCTCGGCCCTGGCCGCGGCGGTGCGGACGGTCGGCCACATGGCGTCGATCTCGGAGTTGAACGAGGACCCGACCAGGACGGCGACGGCCATCACGTACAGCCAGGCCAGGATGGCGATCGGCGCCGCCAGCGAACCGTAGATGCTCACCTGGCCCAGGGAGGCGTCCAGATAGGCGCGCAGGGCGGCCGACCCGCCGATCAGCACCAGCGTGGCCAGCAGCGCGCCGGGCAGGTGGCGCCACAGCGGGGTGCGCACCGGCACGCTCAGCGCGTACAGCAGCGTGACCGCCGCGATGGCGAGCAGCACCACGGTCGGCCAGTAGAGGAGGTTGAGGCGCCCCACGGTGATGGGCAGGAGCGCGTGCACGATGTCGGGCCCGGCCACCAGGACCGGCAGGACCAGGACCGCGAACAGCAGCCCCCCGAGGTAGGCGACGAACGCGAGGACCCTCTGGCGTATCCAGCCCCGCAGCTCGTCCAGCCCGTAGGAGATGGTGATGGAGCGGATGAAGACGTTCATCGCCCGCGACCCCGACCACAGCGACACCGCGAACGTCACCGAGAGGAGCCCGCCCTGGGCGCCGCCGAGGAAGTCGTCGACGAGCGGCCTGACGACGCTGTCCACCGTGCCCGGGGTGAGCACACGCGCGGCCAGGTCCAGGATCCAGACCCGGATCTCCTCCACGATGTCGTCGCCCAGCACGGCGGCCAGCGGCCCCAGCGCCCCCAGCAGGCACAGCAGCAGCGCGGGCAGCGAGATGAGGGTGAAGAACGCCGACTCGGCCGCGAGGCCGACCACCCGGTCCCGGGCGAACGCCCGCACGGTGCGCAGGACGAGCAGCATTCCGCCGTGCGCGCGGGGGTGCCGTCTCAGCCATGCGTCGACGGCGTGCCACAGCGCCTCCCAGAGTCCCACCACGGGGAGAACGTTAGCGGGCACAGGCCCCAACGGGCGACGCGGTGAGTGACGTGACTCACGTCGGGGGCCTTTCGGCGCGTCTGGACAAAGTCCGGAAGCCCGTGACATTCTCATTGCATGATCGCTGCCCTGGACCCCATGCTCTGCGTGCGCCGCCACGTGGACTTTCTTCGGGTCCGCAGTGCCATCTGTTGCAGCGTCGGTTAATCTCGCCGCCTTTTGACGCACCCCAGGGGTGCGCGCGGCCCCGGCGCTCTCCCCCTTCTTCGCTTCCCCACACGCGGATCCCACCCGTGACGCCCGACACGACGACGTGCGGCGCCCACGGGCCGGCGGTGCGGGCGCCGGGACTGTGAGCACCCCGCGACCCCATCGGAGACACCCGCGATGCCTCCCTCTTCCGCGCAGCCCGGCAGGACAGCGACCGCGGCCACGCCGCGACGCCGCCGTGGCGAGGGCCAGTGGGCCCTCGGCTACCGCGAGCCGCTGAACAAGAACGAGGAGAACAAGAAGAACGACGACGGGCTCAACGTCCGCGATCGGATCATCAACATCTACTCCAAGCGCGGGTTCGACTCGATCGACCCGGCCGACCTGCGGGGGCGTTTCCGCTGGTTCGGGCTGTACACGCAGCGGGCACCGGGCATCGACGGCGGCAAGACCGCCGTCCTGGAGCCGGAGGAGCTGGACGACAGCTACTTCATGCTGCGCGTGCGGATCGACGGCGGCCAGCTCTCCGCGGCGCAGCTGCGCGCCATCGGCGAGATCTCCCGCGACCACGGCAGGGACACCGCCGACATCACCGACCGCCAGAACGTCCAGTTCCACTGGATCCGGGTCGAGGACGTGCCCGCGATCTGGGAGAAGCTGGAGTCGGTCGGCCTCTCCACCACGGAGGCCTGCGGCGACACCCCCCGTGTGATCATGGGCTGTCCGCTGGCGGGCGTCGCCGAGCACGAGGTCATCGACCCCACACCGCAGATCCGCCAGATCTACGACGAGCACATCGGCAGCCCGCTGTACTCCAACCTGCCCCGCAAGTTCAAGACCTCGCTGTCGGGGTGCAGCTCCCACTGCGTCAACCACGAGATCAACGACATCGCGTTCGTGGGCGTGCGCGACGGGGCGGGCGAGGCCGGCTACGACCTCTTCGTCGGCGGCGGCCTGTCCACCAACCCGATGTTCGCCCAGCGCCTCGGGGCGTTCGTCCGCCCCGACCAGGTCAGCGAGGTGTGGGCGGGCGTCTGCTCGATCTTCCGCGACTACGGCTACCGGCGCCTGCGCACCCGCGCCCGGATCAAGTTCCTCATCAAGGACTGGGGCGCGGAGAAGTTCCGCCAGGTGCTGGAGGAGGAGTACCTGGGGTACGCGCTCCCGGACGGCCCCGCCCCGGAGCTGGACCCCGGTCTGGAGCGCGACCACGTGGGCGTGCACCGCCAGAACGACGGGCGGTTCTACGTCGGTTTCGCTCCCAGGGTGGGGCGGGTCTCCGGCACCTCCCTGCTGCGCATCGCCGAGATCGCCGAGGAGCACGGTTCGGACCGCATCCGCACGACCGCCGACCAGAAGCTGGTGATCCTGGACGTCGAGGAGGAGCGGATCGACTCGATCCGCGCCGCCCTGGGCGCGGAGGACCTCCAGGTCGAGCCGAGCGTGTTCCGGCGCCAGACGATGGCGTGCACCGGCATCGAGTTCTGCAAGCTCGCGATCGTGGAGACCAAGGCCCGCGCCTCGACCCTGATCGACGAGCTCGAGAAGCGGCTGCCGGACTTCGGCGAGCCCCTGACCATCAACCTCAACGGCTGCCCCAACTCGTGCGCCCGCATCCAGGTGGCCGACATCGGCCTCAAGGGCCAGCTGGTGATGAACGCCGACGGCGAGCAGGTGGAGGGCTACCAGATCCACCTGGGCGGCGGCATGGGCATGACCCGGTCCTTCGGCAAGAAGATCCGCGGCCTGAAGACCACCGCCGACGACCTGCCCGACTACGTCGAGCGGGTGCTGCGCCGGTTCCAGGACCAGAAGAAGGACGGTGAGTCCTTCGCGTCCTGGGTCGGCCGGGCGGACGACGCCGACCTGAAGTAGCGACCGAAGCGGCCCGGCCGGGGCGGGCTCCCGCCCCGCGGGCCGCCCCGGCCGTGCCCGAGCAAGACCCGTGGAACACGACGAAGGAAGAGGTGCGCCATGTCCGAGAGGGCCGCGCCCCACTACTGCCCCTACTGCGGTGACGAGGACCTGGTTCCGGAGGAGGGAGCCGCCGTCAAGGGCGAGGGCTACCCCTGGGCCTGCCTGTCCTGCGCCCGCGTGTTCCGCGTCAAGTACGTCGGGTTGCGCTCCGCGTCGTTCTCCGGCGCGGACGCCCCCTCCAGACCGACGGAAGGGAACTCATGAACTCCACCATCACCGCCGCGGGCGGCCCCGAGCTCGCCGTGCGCGCCGCGCGCGAGCTGGAGGAGGCCTCCGCCCAGGAGATCATCGCCTGGGCCGCGGAGACCTTCGGGGACCAGCTCTGCATGACCTCGTCCATGGCGGACGCGCTCATGGTCGACCTGGCCTCGAAGGCCGCGCCCGGCATCGACGTGATCTTCCTGGACACCGGGTACCACTTCCCCGAGACCCTGGGCACCCGCGACGCCGTCTCCTCCGTGTACGACATCAACCTGATCAACGTCGAACCCGTCCGCACGGTGGCCGAGCAGGACCTGGCCCTGGGGCCGCGCCTGCACGGCCGCGACCCCGGCATCTGCTGCCACCTGCGCAAGGTGGAGCCCCTCCAGCGGGCGCTGGCGCCCTACGCCGCCTGGTTGACCGGCCTGCGCCGCGAGGACTCGGTGACCCGCCGCGACACCCCCGTCGTGCAGTGGGACAAGCGGCGCCGGATGACCAAGGTGAACCCGATCGCCCGCTGGACCCAGGAGGAGGTCGACTCCTACATGGCCGAGAACGGGGTGATGGTGAACCCCCTCCAGTACGACGGCTACCCCTCGATCGGCTGCGAGCCGTGCACGCGGCGCGTGGAGCCGGGCGAGGACCCGCGCAGCGGCCGCTGGGCCGGGACGGGCAAGACCGAGTGCGGGATCCACGTATGAGCGCCGGGACGCCGGGGTGGCGCCCGTCGGCGCCCCTGCTGGCGGTGGCGCACGGCAGCCGGGACCCGCGGTCGGCCGAGACGGTCGCCGCGGTCCTGGACCGGGTGCGGTCGCTGCGCCCGGGGCTGGACGTGCGGGCGGCCTACCTGGACCACGTCGCGCCGGGCGCGGACGAGGCCCTCGGAGAGCTGGCCTCGGGGGGCGCCGGCGAGGCCGTGGTCCTGCCCGTGCTGCTGACCGCGGCCTACCACAGCAAGGTGGACCTGCCGAGGGCGCTCGCCGCCGCGCGCGGCCGCAGCCCGTGGCTGCGGGTGCACTACGCCGACACGCTGGGGCCGCACCCCCTGCTGCTGGACGCCGTGGAGCGGCGCCTGGCCGAGGCGGGGGCGGACGCCGGGCCGGGGACGGCGCTGGTGCTGGCCTCGGCGGGGTCCGGCGACCCGGAGGCCAACGCGACCGTGGGGGCCCTGGCGGAACGGCTGGCGGAGCGCGGGCCGTGGCGCGAGGTGGTGGCGGCCTTCGCCTCGGCGGCCCGCCCCTCGCCGGGCGAGGCGGTCGCCGCCCTGCTCGGCCGGGGGGCGCGGCGGGTAGCGGTGGCCACCTACCTGCTGGCCCCGGGCTTCTTCGCCGACCGCATCCGCTCGCAGTCGCTGTCCGCGGGGGCCTCCGTGGTCTCCGAGGCCCTGGGAGACGTGCCGGAGCTGGCCCGGGTGGTCCTGGACCGGTACGACTCCGCGGTCGCGGTCCGGCGCGCGGTGGTCCGCGCCTGAGAGGCGGCGGGCGGGCCCGGTCCGGGCCCGCCCCCGCCGGCCCCGGTCCGGCGTCCGCCGGCCTGTCGCCGCTCCCGGCCGCCCCGGCCCCCTGACCGGTGCAGACGCCCCCGACACGGTCGTCCACAGGCGGGGGGTGTCCCTTGTGCCGGGCGGCGCGGGCGAGAAGAATCAGGACCGGCGGCGCTCCGGCCGGACGCCGCCGGCCGTACGAGCCGTGGAGGTGGCCGTGCCCGGGGACCAGAGCGCGCCGGAGCCGCAGGGGGCTCCGGCGGAGGACGGCATCAGGGACCTGCTGAGGGGGCTGCCGGTGTTCGCGGGCCCGCTGCCGGGGTTCGACCCCGCCGCGGCGCCCGACGACCCGGCGGAGCTGTTCCTGGAGTGGTTCACCGCGGCGCTGCGGGACGGGGTGCCCGAACCGCACGCGATGACGGTGGCCACCGCGGACCAGGCGGGCGCCCCGTCGGCGCGGGTGGTGATCATGAAGGACTTCACACAGCGGGGATGGTGGTTCGCCACCACGACCACCTCCCGCAAGGGGCGGGAGCTGGCCGCCAACCCCGCCGCGGCACTGCTCTTCCACTGGGGGCCGCAGGGGCGCCAGGTGCGGGTGCGGGGCTCGGTGGAGCTCGCCTCCCCGGAGCAGTGCGCGGCCGACTTCCTCGCGCGTCCCCTGGAGTCGCGGGTGGCCGGTCTGCACGGCAGGCAGAGCCGGCCCCTGGCCGATCCCGCCGAGGTGGACAGGGCCGCGGACCGGGGCCGGGAGCTCCTGGAGCGCGAGCCGGGGCTGGCCCCCGGGGACTGGGGCCTGTACGTGGTCTCCCCCGCCGAGGTCGAGTTCTGGCAGGCCGACCCGGATCGGCGCCACACGCGCCTGCACTACTCCCGCACGGGGCCGGACGGGTCCTGGGAACGCGGTCTGCTCTGGCCCTGACGCGTGGGAGGGCTCCCATGCCCCGCGTTCCGCCGCGCCCGGTCTGATCAGGCAGGGGGCGGGGGAAACGTGTGTCCACAGCGTTACCGAATCCTGTTCCGTTCGGCGTCCCGGGCACGGGTAGGATTCCGGAACCCTCCGAACACCGAGCCAGAAGGACGGTAGGTCGATGCCCCCGACACACGAGGTGTTCAACCAGGCCGCACCGCTCGGCGACTACAGCGCCGGGGAGGACCCCGCCCTCCTCGAAGGACTGCGGCGCGAGGGCGCCGAGTGGGCCGAGGCCGACGTGCGCGCGGTCGGCGACGCCGCCGGGTCGGAGCGGGTGCGCGCCTGGGGCGAGTCCGCCAACGCCTATCCCCCGGTGCTGCGCACGCACGACCGCTACGGCCACCGCGTGGACGAGGTCGACTACCAGCCCGCCTACCACGTGCTGATGGACCAGGCGGTCGAGCACGGCATGCACGCCGCCCCGTGGGCGGAGGACCGGGCGGGCGCGCACGTGGCCCGCGCGGCCAAGTTCTTCCTGTGGTCCCAGGCGGAGAGCGGTCACGGCTGCCCCGTCTCGATGACCTACGCGGTGGTGCCCGCGCTGCGCCACGCCCCGGAGCTGGCGCAGCGGTACGAGCCGCTGCTCACGGCCCGTACGTACGACTTCGGGCTGCGGGCCCCGCACACCAAGCACGGGCTGCTCGCGGGCATGTCGATGACGGAGAAGCAGGGCGGCTCGGACGTGCGCGCCAACACCACGCGCGCGGTGCCCTCCTCCGGGGGGCACTACCTGCTCACCGGGCACAAGTGGTTCACGTCCGCGCCGATGAGCGACTTCTTCCTCACCCTCGCGCAGGCCCCGGAGGGGCTCACCTGCTTCCTCGTGCCCCGTGTGCTGGAGGACGGCAGCCGCAACGGGCTGTCCGTCCAGCGGCTCAAGGACAAGCTGGGCAACAGGTCCAACGCCTCGGCCGAGCTGGAGTACGACGGGGCCGTCGCCCACCTGGTCGGCGAACCCGGCCGGGGTGTGCCCACCATCATCGAGATGGTCAACAGCACGCGGCTGGACTGCGTGATCGGCTCGGCCTCGGGCATGCGCGCCGCGGTCGTGCAGGCGCTGCACCACGCCGAGCACCGCCGGGCGTTCGGCGCAGCGCTGGTCGACCAGCCCCTGATGCGCAACGTGCTCGCCGACCTGGCGCTGGAGTCCGAGGCGGCGACGGCCCTGATGACGCGCCTGGCCGGGGCGGTGGACCGCTCGGTGCGCGGCGACGGATCGGAGTCGGCGTTCCGGCGCCTGGGGGTGGCGGTGGGCAAGTTCTGGGTGACCAAGCGCCAGCCCGCCCATGCCGCGGAGGCCCTGGAGTGCCTGGGCGGCAACGGGTACGTGGAGGAGTCGGGGATGCCCCGCCTGTTCCGCGACTCGCCGCTCAACTCGATCTGGGAGGGTTCGGGCAACGTGGCGGCGCTGGACGTCCTGCGCGCGATGGGCCGCAGCCCGGAGTCGGTGGAGGCGTTCTTCGCGGAGCTGGGCACCGCCGCCGGTGTGGACGACCACTACGACGCGGCCGTCAAGCGCCTGGAGCAGTCCCTGGGCGACCAGGAGGAGGTCCAGTACCGCGCCCGGTCCGTGGTGGAGCTGATGGCCCTGACCCTCCAGGCGTCGCTGCTGCTGCGGTACGCGCCGACCCCGGTCGCGGAGGCGTTCACCGCGTCGCGTCTGGGCGGCGAGTGGGGGCACGTGTTCGGCACCCTGCCCCGGGGGACGGACACCGGGCTGATCCTGGACCGGGCCCGGCCGCGCAGCTGAACCGCGTCCGGCCCGCACGGCCCGCGGGCCGGACGCGCACGGCGCACGCCGGGTCGGCCGTCCCGCCGCCCCTCCCCGTGCGGCGGCCGCCGCACGGGGAATTCCGGGGGCCGCCCGCCGAGCCGGTGATAACAATTCCCACAAAGGACACGAAGAGGGACACCCCTCGACGATCATCGCCCGGGGTCGGCATACTTCGCCCGTCGCGGCGGAAGGAAGAAGTCGTCACGAAACACGTCCGCCCGCTTTCGGGCAGGGGCGTGACGGACGACCACCCTTCCGAACGGAACGGATTCGCGCCGTCCCGTCCAGACCCGAAGGCCCCGACACCAAGAGACCGACAGATCCTATGGTGGAAGTCTGGCCAGGTAGTTCCTATCCGCTCGGTGCGACCTACGACGGGTCCGGCACCAATTTCTCCCTGTTCTCCGAAGCCGCCGAACGGGTGGACCTGTGTCTGTTCGAAGACGACGGCGAGGAGACGCGCGTACCGCTGACCGAATACGACGGATTCGTCTGGCACGGGTACCTGCCCGGAATCGGCCCGGGACAACAGTACGGGTACCGGGTGCACGGCCCCTACGCCCCGGAGCACGGTTTGCGGTGCAATCCTGACAAACTGCTCACCGATCCCTATGCGAAAGCCCTGAACGGCAATCTCACCTGGCACGAGTCGCTGTTCAGCTACCGCTTCGCCGACCCCGACCGCAAGAACACCGACGACAGCGCCCCCTACGTGCCCAAGTGCGTGGTGGTGAGCCCGTTCTTCGACTGGGGCAACGAGTCCCGCCCGCGCACCCCGTACCACCGGACGGTGATCTACGAGGCGCACGTGCGCGGCCTGACGATGCGCCACCCGGGCATCCCCGAGCACCAGAGGGGCACCTACTCGGGACTGGCGCACCCGGTGGTGATCGACTACCTCACCTCGCTGGGGGTGACGGCGGTCGAGCTCATGCCCGTCCACCACTTCGTGCCCGAGCACGCCATGGTGGCGCGCGGGCTGACCAACTACTGGGGGTACAACACCCTCTCCTTCCTGGCCCCGCACAGCGGGTACGCCGCCCGCGGCTCACGCGGCCAGCAGGTCCAGGAGTTCAAGGCGATGGTGAAGTCCCTGCACGAGGCGGGCATCGAGGTCCTGCTCGACGTGGTGTACAACCACACCGCGGAGGGCGACCACATGGGCCCCACGCTGTCCCTGCGCGGCATCGACAACCTCAGCTACTACCGGGTGAGCGACGAGGACCAGCGCTACTACCTCGACTACACCGGGTGCGGCAACAGCCTGAACGTCCGCCACCCGCACTCGCTGCAGCTCATCATGGACTCGCTGCGCTACTGGGTCCTGGAGATGCACGTGGACGGGTTCCGGTTCGACCTCGCCTCGGCCCTGGCCCGGGAGTTCCACGACGTCGACCGGCTGAGCACGTTCTTCGACATCGTCCAGCAGGACCCGGTGATCTCGCAGGTGAAGCTGATCGCCGAGCCCTGGGACGTGGGCCCGGGCGGATACCAGGTGGGCAACTTCCCGCCGCTGTGGACCGAGTGGAACGGCAAGTACCGCGACACCGTCCGCGACTACTGGAGGGGCGAGCCCGTGATGGGCGAGCTCGCCTCGCGCCTGGCCGGGTCGAGCGACCTCTACCAGGACGACGGCCGCCGCCCGGTGGCCTCGATCAACTTCATCACCTGCCACGACGGCTTCACGCTCGCCGACCTGGTCTCGTACGACCACAAGCACAACGAGGCCAACGGCGAGGGCAACCGCGACGGCACCGACGACAACCGCTCCTGGAACCACGGGGTGGAGGGCGACACCGAGGACCCCGCGATCATCACGCTGCGCCGCCGCCAGGTGCGCAACTTCCTCACCACCCTGTACATGTCGCAGGGGGTGGTGATGCTCTCCCACGGTGACGAGGTGGGCCGCACCCAGGGCGGCAACAACAACGCCTACTGCCAGGACAACGAGATCGCCTGGATCGACTGGAAGAGCGCCGGGCTGGGGGAGGACGAGGAGCCCGACAACGACCTGCTGGACTACGTGCGCGGGCTGGCGCGCCTGCGGCGCGACCACCCGGTCTTCCGGCGGCGCCGCTTCTTCCGCGGCGGCCCGGTGGAGGAGGCCGCCGCCGGGGAGGGCGGCCTGACCGACATCGCGTGGCTGCGGCCGGACGGCAGGCCGATGTCCGGTGACGACTGGGACTCGGCCGGCCAGGCGCTGGGGGTGTTCCTCAACGGGGACGCCATCACCGAGCCCGATCCGCGCGGGCGGCGCATCCGGGACAGCTCCTTCCTGCTCCTGCTCAACAGCGGCGCGGACGCGGTGGACTTCACCGTCCCGGGAACCGAGTACGGGATGGCGTGGGAGACCGTCCTGGACACGGCCGAGCCGGATGTGTCCGGGAGGCCGTTCGTGGCCGCCTCCGGACCGGTCCGGGTGATCGACCGGGCGCTGCTCCTGCTGCGCCGCGTGTCGCACAGGAACTCCTGACCCGGGCCCGGGGAGGGCCGGGGCCGACCCCGGCCCTCCCCGGGCGACCCGCCCCCACACCCCCTACGCTGAGTGACCATGTCGACCGAACACGCCGGCGGCGCCGGCACCTCCGCTCCCGTCACGTTCCGCGAACTCCTGCCCTCTCCGGGCGCCGCGGACGTCGACCCGGCCCTCGCGTACGCCTATCCGCCCGACCTGGACCGCCCCTGGGTGCGCGCCAACATGGTGGCGAGCGCGGACGGCGGCGCGGTGGGGCCCTCGGGCCGCAGCCGCGACCTGTCCTCCGCTCCCGACCGCAGGCTGATGGGGGTGCTGCGCGGCCTGTGCGACGTGGTGCTGGTCGGAGCGGGCACGGCGCGCACGGAGGGGTACGGCCCGGTCCGGGCCAGGAAGGCGTGGGAGGGGTTGCGCGCCGGACGTGCCCGGACCCCCGCGGTGGCGGTCGTCTCCCGCTCGCTCGACCTCCCGGAGGAGCTGCTGACGGAGGCCCCCGAGGACGCCCGCACACTGGTCCTCACGACCCGGGGCGCACCGGAGGAGCGGCGGCGGCGGGTGGCCCGGTACGCCGACGTCGTGGTGGTGGACGGGGCGTCGGTGACGCCGGCGCACGTGGTCGGGGAGCTGGCCGCGCGCGGGATGCGCCGGATCCTGACGGAGGGGGGACCGCACCTGCTGGGCGAGTTCGTGGCCGCCGGGCTCCTGGACGAGCTCTGCCTGACCCTGAGCCCGCACCTGCTGGGATCGGGGCCGCCCCGCATCGTGGCGGGAGGCCCCGGAGCCCCCGGAGCGCCGGAGGCGTGGTCACAACAGAGCACACCCGTGCGCATCGCGCACCTGCTGGAGGCGGAGGGGAACCTGTTCGCGCGTTACGTCAGGGGCTAGGGCGTCTCGCGGGGACGCGGCTGTAACCGGTCGGTTTCGGCCGCCCCACAACGACGCATGAACCATCCCGCAATCGGACATACCCGATGTGTGCCCTCCACTGGAATCACCGCCACGGGACACACCGCATTGACGGGGCTTACCGGCTTGGCCCCCGGCCGAGAGGATGAACGTAGTGCCGACGTCCGAAAACGGGTCCCCTCCGGTCTACCGGGAGATAGCCGAGGAACTACGCGGACAGATCCGCTCCGGGCGGTACGCCGACGGCGACCGCCTTCCCGGGGAGAACACCCTCATGGAGCGTCACGGAGTCGCCCGGGCGACGGCCCGGCAGGCGCTCTCCGTGCTGATCAACGAGGGCCTGGCCGTGGCCGTACGCGGCTCGGGCATCTACGTCCGCCTGTTCCGGCCGGTGCGAAGACACGGCGCGCGCCGCCTGTCCAAGGAGCTGTGGGGCCAGGGCCGGGCGATCTGGCAGACCGACGGCGAGGAACGGGGCTACGAGGTCGACGGGCTGTGCGTGGACGAGACCGTCGCGGACGGGCACGTGGCCCGCGCCCTGGGGCTGACCGAGGGGGGCGGGGTGCTCCGGCGCTCGCGCCGCTACCTCGTGGAGGGGAGGCCGGTCCAGCGCGCGGTCTCGTACCTGCCCCTGACGGTCCTGGTGGACTCCGCCGCGGCCAGGCGCGTCCGTGAGCACGACAGCGGCCCCGGGGGGATCTACGCGCGGCTGGCCGAGCTCGGGCAGGCGCCGGCCCACTTCACCGAGGAGATCCGGGTGCGCATGCCCACCCCGGAGGAGAGCCAGGAGCTGAGGCTGGCGCCCGGGACACCGGTGCTGGAGGTGGCGCGCACCGCACTCACCTCCGAGCACCGCCCCGTGGAGTTCAACGAGATCACGATGGACGGCTCGGCGTACGTGCTCCAGTACGACTTCGACGCCTGACCGCCGCCCCGCCCGCGCACCGGCCCGTACACGGCGGGAGGGGCGCCGTTCCCGGCGCCCCTCCCCCGAACCCGGTTCAGCGACAGCCCCGCTTGGAAGCGAACACCAGGTACGCCAGCGACAGGAACACGAGTCCCACCGCCGGCGCCCCGGCGGCTGCGAAGAGCAGGGAGTTCGACTCGGTCATCGCCCACCGGGCCATGCCGGCCCCCAGGACAATCGCCACGGCGAGCGCGCACACCGCGAGCACCGTGGCGGAGACCAGGAGCTTGCGGTCGCTCCAGGGCTCGGGCCTGGCCAGCTCGGCCCGCCTCGTCGTGGTGCGGAGGCTCAGCTCCGCGGCCCACGCCAGCTCGCGGCCCGCGGCGGCCGCGCCCCCGGCGAGCGCCCGGGCCCGCCCCCGTACCCCCGAGGTGGTCCGGTCCAGCCACCACAGCCCGTATCGAATCCTGCCCACACGCAGCGGCCGTCTGCTCACTCCGAGTGCCTGTTGCGTTGCAACCGCCATGCCACCCGCCTCACACGCACCGTACGACCACCGACCTCGTCGGTTGCCGTACCCGTCGCCCGGGCCACTGAACGTCGCCAGAGGTGAAGTTAGGCGGATATAGCCATGAAGGATGATTTACCGGCACCAAAGGCTCTATGTACCGGTCCGTCCGACAGAGGGCGCCGTGGCAGCATCAGGACACGATTCGGGGTAGCGTCGTCACATGGCTGACTCATCGGACCAGGCCCCGCACACCGGCGACGGGACCGAACGTCTTCCCCAGAGCGACCAGGAATGGCGCGACCGGCTCAACGCCCAGGAGTACGCCGTCCTCCGGCAGGCCGCCACCGAGCGCCCCTGGAGCGGCGCCTACGTCGACACGAGGACCAGCGGCGTCTACCGCTGCCGGGGCTGCGGGGCGGAGCTCTTCCGCTCCGACGAGAAGTTCGACTCCCACTGCGGCTGGCCCAGCTTCTTCGACCCGGCCGACTCCGACGCCGTCACCCTGCACGAGGACAGGTCCCTGGGCGCGGTGCGGACCGAGGTGCGGTGCGCCACCTGTGACTCCCACCTCGGCCACGTCTTCCACGGCGAGGGCTACGCCACCCCGACCGACGCCCGGTACTGCATCAACTCCGTCGCGCTCACCCTCGAACCGGCCGACTAGCACCTCCCCGCCCCGCCCCGGACGCGTGGTCCGGGGCGGTCGGCGCGCGTATCACCGTGCGCCCGCGACCCGCCCGCGACGGGATCGGGGATAATCGCATCCAGCGCGTCAACGGTCGGCCCCCTCGGCTGCCCGCGAGGCGCGGCGCGAAGGCCCCCGGACCACACCGGGTCCTCCGCGCACCAGCCGGCCCTCAGCCACCGGGCCGACCCCTCACAGCGGCAACCGATGTGCGGGCGACCCGACCGACCCGCGACGAAAGCGCTCGATGACCGACGACTCACCTTCCTCATCAGTCACCCACCGCCCCCCGGCACGCCCCCGGTTCGGCATGGCCCAGGGGTCGGGCCCCTGGCTGCTCCCCGCTCTCGGAGCCGCCGGAGCCGCCGTGCTGGCGGCACGGGGCTCCCGGGCCCGCACGGCGCTCGCCGTCCCGGTGGTCGCCCTCGCGGCTGGGATGACCTGGTTCTTCCGTGACCCCGAACGGGGACCTGCGACCGGGCGGGTGCTGTCCGCGGCCGACGGCGTCGTACAGAGCCTCGACCTCCAGCCCGACGGGCGGATCCGGGTCGCGGTGTTCATGAACCCCCTCAACGTGCACGTCAACCGTGCACCCCTCGCCGGTGTGGTGACCGGTGTCGAGCACCGCCCCGGGGGTTTCCGCCCCGCATTCGACAAGGACAGCGAGCGTAATGAGCGCGTCATCTGGACCCTTGAAACCGAGATCGGTGAGATCACGGTCGTTCAAATCGCCGGCGCGATGGTCAGGCGTATCGTCCCGTATCTCGCTGCGGGGCAGAAGGTCGAACAAGGCGAGAGGATCGGTCTCATCCGGTTCGGGTCCCGGGTCGACGTCTACCTTCCGGCCGGGGTCGCCCCGGCGGTGGAGATCGGCCAGAAGGTCCGCTCCGGAGAAACCCGTCTTGACGCCGACTGAGAGCGCGGAGGGCGTGGCCGCGGCCGAACGGCCCGCGGGCGCCGTCGAGGCGGCCCCCCTGCTGCGCCTCGGCGTGGCCGACTACCTGACCCTGGGCAACGCCCTGTGCGGCTTCCTCGCCGTGTGGGCGCTGGTCGTGGCGCAGACCGCCCACGCCGCCGCCGGGGCGGCCGGCCCGCTGCCGCGCACCGCGATGGCCACGGTCGTGGGCCTGATGATGGTCGCGGCCGCCCTCGACGTGCTCGACGGCCGGGTCGCCCGCAAGCTGGGCGGCAGCGGCATGGGCGCCGAGCTGGACAACCTCGCCGACGTGATCAGCTTCGGGTTCGCCCCGGCGTTCTTCTTCGTCGTGTGGGCCATGCAGGCCGGGGACGCCGGCCTGCTGCCGGTGGCCGCGGGCGGCGCGGTGCTGCTCGCGGTGATCGTGCGGCTGGCCCGGTTCTCCTGCCAGGCCCCGGGCGCGGACTACTTCACCGGGCTGCCCTGCCCGTTCGGCGCGATGGCGGTGGTGACGGTGGTGCTGCTCGACCCGCCCCTGCTCGCGGGGGTCGCGGCGGTGCTGCTCATCTCCTGGCTGATGGTGAGCCGCATGGAGTACCCCAAGCCCCGCGGCCGCAAGGCCTACGCGGTCCTGGGCGTGCTCGGCTTCGGCGTGGCCCTCATGGCCGCCTGGGGCATGGGGCTCCCCGCCGGGCAGTCGCTCATCTACCTGATGAGCGCGCTCGTGCTGGGCTTCATCGTGACGATCCCCTTCTACGTGCTGGCCACGCGGAGGTCCGCCTCCGCCCGGGGCTGAGGCGGGGACACACGGGGAGCGCCCCGGGCGGAGGCGAGGGCCTCCGCCCGGGGCGTTCCGCGTTCCCGGGCCGCCCCGGCTCCCCGACCGTCCCCGACGGCGCGGCGGGCCCGCGCGGACGGCCCCGCGGGGAGCGGGGGCGCGTCGGCGCGGGCGGTGGAGCGGCGGGGCCTGCGGGACGTCGCAGCGGCCATCGGTCCTCGACCGCGCATCGGGCCGGTACCAGGCGTCCGGCGGGTGCGAGAGGGGCGTCGAGGGCCTTCCGGTCCGGTGGCGGACGTCGCCGTCCGCACCGGTGCCGGAGGCCCTCTTCGCCTGTGACTGCAGGGGCGGGTGTCACCGGCCTCCACGGCCGTTACACCTAGGGCAGGGCGTCGACCAGTTCCGCGACGCCCTTGCGGCGGCCGGTGTAGAACGGCAGCTCCTCGCGGGTGTGCAGGCGCGCCTTGGCACCGCGCAGGTGGCGCATCAGGTCCACGATGCGGTACAGCTCGTCGGCCTCGAAGGCGAGCAGCCACTCGTAGTCGTTGAGGCCGAACGAGGACACCGTGTTGGCGCGCACGTCCGGGTAGGGGGCGGCCATGCGACCGTGCTCGGCGAGCATCGCGCGGCGCTCGTCGTCCGGCAGCAGGTACCACTCGTAGGAGCGCACGAACGGGTAGACGCAGATGTTGTCGCGCGGCTCCTCCCCGGCGAGGAAGGCCGGGACGTGGCCCCGGTTGAACTCGGCCGGGCGGTGGAGGCCCATGACCGACCACACGGGGCTCGAGGCGCGCCCGACCTCCGTGCGGCGGAACGCCGTGTAGACCTCCTGGAGCTGTTCGGGGGTGTCCGCCACCCACCAGAACATGATGTCGGCGTCGGCCCGGAAGCCCTGCACGTCGTAGGCGCCCCGGGTGGTCACGCCGCTCTCGGCCGCCTTGTCCAGGAGCGTGCGCAGCTCGTCGGCGGCCGCGCCCCGGTCGACGCCGTCGAGGCGGTCGACCTTGAAGACCGACCACATGGTGTAGCGGATGAGCTTGTTGAGGTCGGCGCCGTCCTGGCCGACGGCTTCGTTCTGCTGGCCCGTCACGGGTTGACTCCTTGCTGGTTCGTTCCGGCGGCGTCTCCGCCGCCGCTGCGTCCGTGGGTCGAGAGTGCGCCGACCAGGCGTTCGGCCTGCCGGTCGGCGTCGGCGATGCAGGCGGGGATGCCGACGCCTCCGTAGACCGCGCCGCACACCCCCAGCCCCGGGATGCGGTGCACGTCGGCGCGGAGGCGCTCGACGAGGTCGGCGTGGCCGACGGAGTACTGGGGCAGCCCGCCGTTCCACCGGGTGACCCGGCTGTCCACGGGGCGGCCGGCCATGCCGGTGACCCGTGCGAGGTCCGCGCGCGCCGCCGCCTCCAGTTCCCCGTCGGAGCGCTCCAGCACGGCGTCGTCGCCGAACCGGCCGATCGAGCAGCGCACGGCCACCAGGTCCTCGCCGGGGTTGGCCTCGGCCAGCGCCTCGGCGAGCCAGGGCCACTTGTTGCTGGAGAACGTGGCGGCCTTGACGGTGAGCCCCTCCCCCGCCGGGACCAGGAACCCGGTCCCGGTCAGGGGCCGCGGGAAGGCGGCGGCGGGCAGGACGAGCGTCACGAGCGCCATGCTGGCGTACCGCACCCCGCCCAGGTCGCGTGCGGCCCCGGGCGCGTGCCCGGTGAGCAGGCGGGAGGCCTCCGGGGCGGGGCACGCCAGGAGGACGGCGTCGCAGGCGACCGGCTCGCCGCCGTCCAGGTGCACCCTCCAGCCCTCGGGGAGGCGTTCGAGGGAGGCGGCGCGGGTCCCGGTCCTCAGGTCCGCGGCGTGGCGCTCGGCGAGCGCGGCGACGAGCTCCGCGACGCCTCCGCGCAGGGAGGCGAACACCGGTCCCGGCCTGGTGGGCGCGGCGCCCCGACCCCGGAGGCTGGTGTGCACCGCCCTCATCAGGGAGCGGTCGCCGCGCGCCATCGGCGCGATCTGGGGCAGGGTCGAGTCCAGGGAGAGGAGGTCGGCGCGGCCCGCGTACACACCGCCCAGGAGGGGTTCGACGAGGCGGTCGACGACCTCGGGGCCCATGCGGGCGCCGACGTAGGCGGCGACGGACACGTCGCCGCGGACGGGCGTGCGCGGCCGGACCAGGTCGAGCCCGGCACGCACGGTGCCCGGCCACGACAGCACGCCGCTGCGGGCGAGGGCGCGCAGGTCCCCCGGCACCCCCATGAGCTGGCCCCGGGGCAGGGGGCGCACGCGGCCCCGGCTGTAGACGGCGGCGGCGCCCGGCCCGGGGTGCACCACCCGGTCCTCCAGCCCGAGCTCCGAGAACAGGTCGACGGCCTCGGGGCGGCGGGCGAGGACCGCCTCGGCGCCCGCGTCCATGGGCACCCCCGCCACCGGGGACGCGCGCAGCTTCCCCCCGGGGCGGTCGGCGGACTCGACCACCGTGACGGCGGCGCCGAGACCACGGAGGCGGTGCGCGGCGGTGAGTCCGGAGACCCCTCCGCCGACCACGACGACGTGCGGTGCTTCAGGCATGTCTCCAGCTTCCCAGATGTCGGGGGTCACAGTGATCCGCCATACCTCCTGGCACCCGGTGACCTCGGTCCCCCTCCGGCGCCGGGGAGCGGGCGACGGGGGCCGGGACGGTGCGGCGGCGGGGGCGCCCCCTTCCGGCGGCGGGGTGCGGAGCGCTCCGGCGCCCCTCCTCCCACGGGTTCCGGCCGTCCCGGCGGCCCTGTTGCGGGGTCGTTACCGAAGGCCCGCAACCGGGCGCGGAGCCGGGCGCGTCGAACGTTCATGGCTACTTCAGCGGTCCCCCCGGCGCGGCGTGTCGCCGGGGCAGCGTTCTCCGTGGGCCTCGCGGCCCTGCTCCTCACGGCCTGCGGGGCCAGTGGGCTCAGCAGCTCCGGCAGCTCCGACAGCTTCGCGGGCGGGGGCTCCGAGGAGGGTCCCGCCGCGGCCGGGGAGCGCGCCGTGGGCGCCGACGACGGGGGCGGGGGCGTCGAGCAGGAGGACGCCCCCTCCTCCTCGGTCGGAGCCGACGTCGAGGTCGGCGAGCGCGACCTCGTCCACACCGCGGACCTGACCGTCCGGGTGGACGACGTGTCGGAGGCCTCCGAGCTCGCCAAGGAGCTCACGATCGGGGCGGGCGGCTACATCGCCTCGGAGAGCCTCTCCACGCCCGCCGGCGGCACCCCCGAGGGCAACCTGACCCTGCGCGTGCCCAACGACGGCTACGAGGGGGCCCTGGAGGCCCTGGGCGAGCTGGGCGACCGCTCCAACCTGGAGCGGTCCGTGGAGGACGTCACCGAGGAGGTGGCGGACGTCGAGAGCCGCATCGCGTCCTCCGAGGCCTCGCTGGAGACGCTGCGCGGCTACCTGGAGGAGGCCCGTGACGTCGACGACCTGCTGCGGGTGGAGAGCGAGATCCAGACGCGGCAGTCGGAGCTGGAGGCCTTCCAGGCGCGTCTGGAGACACTGACGAACCAGACCGCGTACTCGACGGTGCACCTGCGGCTGACCCCGCCGGAGACCTACCTTGAGGAGCCGTCGGAGGAGGGCATCGGCTTCCTCGGCGGCCTGGAGCGCGGTTGGCGCGCGCTGGTGGCCCTCGGAGGGGGTGTCGCCGTGGTCGCGGGCTGGCTGCTGCCGTTCCTGGTCGCGGCCGCGGTGCTCGGCGCCGGCCCGCTGTGGTGGTACCGCTCGCGCCGGCGCGGCGCGGCCCCCGGGCGCAAGGCCTCGGGCAGGCCCCGCGGGACCGAGGCCGCGCGGAGCGGCGCCGCCGCACCGCGCAAGCCCGGCGGCGGTGCGCCGGAGCGGGCGGCCGGCGGCGGGAGCGCCGCGGCGGCGTCCCCTGCGCCGTCCGGGACCGCCGACGGCGAGGACCCCGGGGAGGGGACCGGCGCGAAGGACGGCAGCGGCGGCTGACCGCGCGCGGCGGCGCCCGGCCCCGAGGGGCGGGCGCCGCCGATGTGTGCCGCGGTCCCCGGCTGCCGGGGGCTCCCGCCGTGTCCGGTCCGGGAGCGCACGCGTCGTCTAGACGGCGGTCTCCTCGTGCACGAACGCCGTGAGGCGCTGGAGCACGTCCGGGTCGGTGCTCGGCAGCACCCCGTGGCCCAGGTTGAAGATGTGCCCGTCCGCGGCGCGGCCGCGGGAGAGGATGTCGCGGGTCCGCTCGGCGACGACCTCCCAGGGCGCGAACAGCGTCGCGGGGTCCAGGTTGCCCTGGAGCGCGGTGCCCGGCTGGACGCGCTGGGCGGCCTTGTCCAGGGGGACCCGCCAGTCCACGCCCACGACGTCGGCCCCCGCCTCGCTGAGCAGGCCGAGGAGCTCGCCGGTGCCCACGCCGAAGTGGATGCGCGGCACCTCGTACTCGCTGAGCTGGCCGAAGATCCACGACGTGTACGGGAGCACGGAGGCGCGGTAGTCCTCGGCGCTGAGCGCCCCGACCCAGGAGTCGAAGAGCTGGACCGCGCTGGCCCCCGCCTCGATCTGGGTGCGCAGGAAGCCCAGCGTGATGGTGGCCAGGCGGCGCATCAGCTCGTCCCACAGCTCGGGCTCGCCGTACATGAGCGCCTTGGTGTGCTCGTGGTTCTTGGACGGGCCGCCCTCGATGAGGTACGAGGCCAGGGTGAACGGGGCGCCCGCGAATCCGATGAGCGGCTTGTCGCCCAGCTCGTCGACCAGCAGGCCGACCGCCTCGGTCACGTAGGTCAGGTCGTCGGGCTCGATCTCGCGGAGCCGCTTGACCCCGGTCGCCTCCCGGATCGGGTCGGCGACCACGGGGCCGACCCCGGGCTTGATGTCGAGGTCGATGCCGATGGCCTTGAGCGGCACGACGATGTCGCTGAAGAAGATCGCGGCGTCGACGTCGTACCGGCGCACCGGTTGCATCGTGATCTCGGTGATCATGTCGGGGCGCGCGCACGCCTCAAGCATCGGGACGTCGGCGCGCACCCGTCGGTACTCGGGCAGGGAGCGCCCGGCCTGGCGCATGAACCACACCGGCGTGTGGGTCACGGGAAGGCGCCGGCAGGCGCGGAGGAAAGGAGATTCTTGCAGGGTCACCCCTCGATCGTGCCATGCCCTCCCCGGTACTCCCACTCGGATCGCCCGAGCGGGGTGGCGGCGGCGGGGCCCCGGGACGGCCGAAGGTCCCGAACCGGCGCGGTAGAAGGCGACCCGGTCCCAAGATCATCACAAAACACCGACACGCCGCTCCAACTCCGACCCGCGACCGGTGACTCGTGCCACGGTCGGGTGCGTGCCCCTCCCCCCGCCCGCGGCGGGACGGCGGAGCACGTTCAGACGACACCCGCCGGTGCGTGATCACCAGAGAACGAAGGCTGACGTTTCCACCATGCCCGATGTCGGTAGCGCCGAGGACGCGCATGAGACGTTCCGGCGAGCGGTCGAGGCCCTGCACTCACCCCTCCACCGCCCCGAGATCACCGTCCGGGAGATACCCGCCCCCCAGCGGTTGGCCCCCCACTCCGCCGCCGTGTCCGCCGAGGTGACGGTGGACGGCGAGGAGGTCGCCTGGGGCCGTCTCATCGTGCTGTACGACCCCGAGAACACCCGCGACTGGCCCGGCCCCTTCCGAGTGGTCTGCCAGGTCAACTCCGAACTGGAGTCGGACATCGCGACCGATCCGCTGCTCGGACCGGTCGCGTGGAGCTGGCTCACCGACGCCCTGGAGGCGAGTGCGGCCACGCACCACACCCTGAGCGGCACCGTCACCCGCGCGACCACCGAGGGTTTCGGTACGAAGTCGGACCAGGGCTCCACCACCGAGGTCGAGATGCGCGCCTCGTGGACCCCGGAGTCCGACGACCTGTCCGTGCACGCCGACGCGTGGGCGGCGCTGCTCGCCTCCGCGGCGGGACTGCCCCCGCTGGACGTCGCCGACATACGCCGCCAGCGTTCGCGACCCTGACCCGGGGCGGTCGGGCCGCCGGGGCGGCGGTGCGCGCCCGGCGGCCCGTTCCCGTGCCCGCGGGGCCCCGGCTCCCGGGTGGCGGGGGCCGGGCGCGCGGAGGGGTGCGCGGCTGCGCGGAAGCCACCCGATTTCCACGTCCGGTGGCGACAGCGCATACCGTAGTGGTGTGGCGAACGCGTTGAACTCCAAGACAGACCCCCGCGAACCAGGCGACGACGACGCTGAGAGGGCGCCCCTGCTGCGGGAACCCCGTGAGGGCCTGCCCGAGGTCACCGCCGACGCCGAGACCCTGGCCGGTGTCATCGCGGCGCTCTCCGCCGGCACGGGCCCCGTGGCGGTGGACGCCGAGCGCGCCTCCGGCTACCGGTACGGACAGCGGGCCTACCTCGTCCAGCTGCGCCGCAACGGCGCGGGGTCCGCGCTGATCGACCCCATCGCGTGCCCGGACCTGAGCGGGCTCGACGCGGCGGTGGGCGAGGCCGAGGTGGTGCTGCACGCCGCCCACCAGGACCTGCCGTGCCTGTCCGAGGTCAACCTCCGCCCGAAGCGGCTGTTCGACACCGAGCTGGCCGGGCGGCTCCTGGGCCATCCCAGGGTGGGCCTGGGCTTCATGGTGGAGCGGATGCTCGACATCCGGCTCGCCAAGGAGCACTCCGCGGTGGACTGGTCGCAGCGCCCCCTCCCCGAGGACTGGCTGCGGTACGCGGCCCTGGACGTGGAGATCCTCATCGAGCTCCGCGACTCCCTGGAGGCCGAGCTGGAGGAGACCGGCAAGCTCGGCTGGGCCCGCGAGGAGTTCGCCGCGGTCCTGGCGGCTCCGCCCAAGGAGCCGCGGACCGACCCCTGGCGCCGCACCTCGGGCATCCACCGGGTGCGCAACCAGCGCGCCCTGGCCGCCGTGCGCGAGCTCTGGTACGAACGCGACCGCATCGCCCAGGAGCGGGACATCTCGCCCGGGCGGGTGCTCCCGGACGCGGCGATCGTGGAGGCGGCGACGACGATGCCCCGCTCCACGACCGACCTGGCCAAGATCCGGCAGTTCGGGATCAAGCTCGCCCGCCGCTACCTGACGACGTGGATCAAGGCGGTCAACCGCGCGCGCGACATGGCGCAGGCCGACCTGCCCCGGCCCAACGCGCCGGGCGACGGCCCGCCGCCGGTGAACCGCTGGGCGGACCGGGCCCCCGAGGCCGCGCGGAGGCTGGAGGCCGCGCGGACCACGGTCACGGGCATCGCCGAGGAGATCGTGATGCCGACGGAGAACCTCCTGCTGCCGGACACGGTCCGCCGGCTCGCCTGGGCGCCCCCGGAGACCGTGGACCCCGACGCCGTGGGGGTTTTCCTGCGCGAGCGCGGGGCACGTGAGTGGCAGGTGGGCCTGACCGCGGAACCCCTGGCCACGGCCTTGCGGGACGCGGAGAAAAGCTAGCGTTTACCCGCTTCTCACCCAATCAATCCAAACGTGACGGAAGTCACCGACCCATAAGGGTGTTTGACGCCTGTTCCGTAGCCCCGTGTCCGATTAAGTTATAGAAACGTGCCTTGGAATATCAGGGCTTCTTGACCTCTTACGGGTGTGACGGCCGTCGGCTGCGAGGCCGCGGTTGCGCGATCAGGGAAATGTGGTGAGTCTGCTGTCGTTCTGGCGTGCGTTGCTGCGCGAGACCGGGTTGACGGGTGCGACCAGGACACGGTCCGCCGATTCCGCCAGCGCCGTACCCGCTCGCGAGGAACGGTCCGTGACCCGTCCGGCCGAGACCCCTGTGCCGAGTCCGGCCCCCGTCGGCGGCGGGGGGTTCGAGACGCTCTCCCTGGCAGAGGAGCGCTCCGAGAGCACCCCGGACGGCGCCCCCGCGCCCACGTCGGGCATGCGGGCCGCCTCCCTGGAGCGCGCCCTGCGCTCCCTCGTGGAGCGGCTGGGCACCGAGCACCCCGACACCATCACCGCCCGCAACAACCTGGCGACCAAGTACGCGCAGATGGGGCGCCGCCAGGCGGCGGTGCAGCAGTTCGAGCTGGCGCTGTCCGAGGCGGTCGCGGTCTTCGGCGACGAGCACCCGCGCACCGAGATCATCCGGGAGAACCTGGCCTGGGCCTACGAGGACGCCGGGCGCCCGGCGGACGCCTCCGGGCAGTGGGAGCTGCTGCTGCGCGAGCGCGAGCGCCAGTTCGGCGCCTCCGACGAGGACACCGTGGAGGCGCGCATGCGCCTGGCCGTCTGCTACCGGCGCAGCGGCCGCCTGGACGCGGCGGTCGCGCACTACCAGCAGGCGATCGAGGACGTGGCCTCGACCGAGCGGCGCGAGGAGCTGCGGCTGGGGCTGAGCGCGGCGCACAACATGTCCGGGCGCTACGACGAGGCGATCAACCAGCTCCGCATGGTCCTGGCCGCGCGGCGCCGCCGCCTGGGCAAGGGCCACCTGGACACCCTGGCGGTGCACCACCGGCTGGGCCGCGCCTACACGCAGGCGGGCCGCACCGACGAGGCGGTGGAGAGCCTGCGCGAGGCCTACCGGGTGGCGCTGAACTCCTCCGGCGACCCGGAGGTGCGGCGCCTGACCCTGCGGCTGCGCCGCGACCTGGCCGGCGCCTACAACGCGGCCGGGCGCCACCGCGAGGCCAACGCGCTGCTCTGACGGCGCAGGCGGGGCGGAAGGCGAAGGGGTCCGATCGGGGCCGGGGTGGACCACCCCGGCCCCGACGCTTGTGCGCGCCGGGTCCCGGCCGCGGTCCCCGCAGGGCCTCGGGTCGGTGCGGAGCGGCGGCGCGCACCCCGCGGCCCCTCTGGCCGAGCCCGCAGCGGTCCGCCCCGGGGCGCCGGCGCACGCCGGGGCCGCACCGCGCCGGGTCGGAGACCGCCGCCGGCGGCCATGGGCCGGACCCGTTCCCAGGATGTCGCGAAGACGTCGGCCCCGCCGCTCGCACAATTTGTTACTGACGAGTAGCATGGGCGCAACAAGTCCACTCACCCTTGGAGAAGGAGGGCCCATCGTGCCGCGAACTGCCCGCGATGTCGTGTTTGTCGACGGGGTGCGCACCCCGTTCGGCAAGTCAGGCAAGGGCCTCTACGCCGAGACGCGCGCCGACGACATGGTCGTCCGCGTCATCCGCGAACTGATGCGCCGCAACCCCGGCCTGCCGCCGGAGCGCGTCGACGAGGTCGCCATCGCCGCCACCACCCAGATCGGCGACCAGGGCCTCACGATCGGGCGCACCGCCGCGATCCTCGCCGGGCTGCCGCGCAGCGTCCCCGGCTACTCCGTCGACCGCATGTGCGCGGGAGCGCTCACCGCCGTCACCACCTCGGGCGCGGGCATCGCCTTCGGCGCCTACGACGTGGTGATCGCGGGCGGCGTGGAGCACATGGGCCGCCACCCCATGGGTGAGGGGGTCGACCCCAACCCGCGGATCGTCTCCGAGAAGCTGGTCGACCCGTCCGCACTGGTCATGGGCAACACCGCCGAGAACCTGCACGACCGGTTCCCGAGCATCACCAAGGAGCGCGCCGACGCCTACGCGGTGCGCAGCCAGGAGAAGGTCGCCAAGGCCTACGCCGACGGCAAGATCCAGCCCGACCTGGTCGAGATGCTGGTCCGCTCCCTGGAGAAGGGCTACGGCCTGGCCACCCGTGACGAGCCCCCGCGCCCCGGCACGACCATGGAGTCGCTCGCCGGCCTCAAGACCCCGTTCCGCTCGCACGGCAACGTGACCCCCGGCAACGCCGCGGGCCTCAACGACGGCGCCACCGGCGCCCTGCTGGCCGCGGAGGACGTCGCCGAGGAGCTCGGTCTCGACGCCCGCATGCGCCTGGTCGACTTCTCCTTCGCCGGTGTCGAGCCCGAGGTCATGGGCGTGGGCCCCGTCCCCGCGACCGAGAAGCTGTTCGCCCGCCAGGGCATCTCGATCGACGACATCGGCCTCATCGAGATCAACGAGGCCTTCGCCGTCCAGGTGCTGGCCTTCCTGGAGCACTTCGGCCTCGCCGACGACGACGCCCGCGTCAACCCGTGGGGCGGCGCCATCGCCATCGGGCACCCGCTCGCCTCGTCCGGCGTGCGCCTGATGATGCAGCTCGCGCGCCAGTTCGCCGAGCGCCCCGACGTCCGGTACGGCCTCACCACCATGTGCGTCGGCCTCGGCATGGGCGGGACCGTCCTGTGGGAGAACACCAACTACGAGGGGGGCAAGTGAGCAACGCGATCGAACAAGCGCGGGAACTGTTCAAGGACGAGGTCGTCACCAACGCGATCTCCCGCGACGTCGAACTCCCCCACGGCGCGGGCACGGCGGTCCTGATCACCCTGGACAACGGGCACGACCACACCAAGCCCAACACCTTCGGCCCCGGCGGGCTCCTCAGCCTGGACGCCGCGATCGAGGCCGCCCGTGCGCGCACCGACATCGCGGCCGTGGCCGTCACGGGCAAGCCGTTCATCTTCGCCGTCGGCGCGGACCTGACCGGCGTCCCGGCGATCCGGACCCGCGAGCAGGCCCTGGCCATCGGCAAGCTGGGGCACGACGTGTTCCGCAAGCTCGGCGAGCTGCACGTGCCCACCTTCGCCCTGGTCAACGGCGCCGCCATGGGCGGCGGCGTCGAGGTGGCGCTGCACTGCACCTACCGCACCATCTCCTCGGGCGTGCCGGCGCTCTCGCTGCCCGAGACCTTCCTCGGCCTGGTGCCCGGCTGGGGCGGCACGTACCTGCTGCCCCGCCTGATCGGCGCCGAGAAGGCCCTCAAGGTCGTCATCGACAACCCGCTGGCCCAGAACAAGATGCTCAAGGGCCCGCAGGCCTTCGAGATGGGCATCGCCGACGCGATGTTCGACCCCGCCGACTTCGTCGAGGAGTCCCTGCGCTGGGCCGCGAAGGTCCTCAAGGGCGACGTCGTCGTCGAGCGCCCCGAGGTCGACGAGGGCGAGGCCTGGGACAACGCGGTCAACATGGCCCGCTTCACCGTCGAGGGCAAGCTGCACGGCGCCGCCCCGGCCCCGGCCCGCGCCGTCGAGCTCGTCGCCGAGGCCAGGAACCGCACGCGTGACGAGGGCTTCGCCGCCGAGGACGAGGCGCTCGCCGACCTCATCATGAGCGACGAGCTCAAGGCCGGCCTGTACGCGTTCGACCTGGTGCAGAAGCGCGCCAAGCGCCCCGCCGGCGCCCCGGACAAGTCGCTCGCCCGCAAGGTCACCAAGGTCGGCGTCGTCGGCGCCGGGCTGATGGCCGGACAGCTGGCGCTGCTGTTCGCCCGCCGCCTCGACGTCCCCGTCGTCATGACCGACCTGGACCAGGCGCGCCTGGACAAGGGCGTCGCCTACGTCCACGGCGAGATCGACAAGCTCCTGAAGAAGGGCCGGATCGGCAACGACAAGGCCAACCACCTCAAGGCCCTGGTCAGCGGCTCTCTGACCAAGGACGCGTTCGCGGACGCCGACTTCGTCATCGAGGCCGTGTTCGAGAACATGGAGGTCAAGCAGCAGGTGTTCGCCGAGGTGGAGGCGGTGGTCTCCCCCGAGGCGATCCTCGCGACCAACACCTCCTCGCTGTCGATCACCGAGATGGCCTCCGGGCTCCGCCACCCCGAGCGGGTCGTGGGCTTCCACTTCTTCAACCCGGTCGCCGTCCTGCCGCTGCTGGAGATCGTCCGCGGCGAGAAGACCGACGACGCCTCCCTGGCCACGGCGTTCGCCACGGCCCGGAAGCTGAAGAAGACCGCCGTCCTGTGCAAGGACGCCCCGGCGTTCGTGGTCAACCGCCTGCTCACCCTGTTCATGGGCGAGGTCCTGGGCGCCGTGGGCGAGGGCACCGAGCCCGAGGTCGCCGACCGCGCGGTCGCGCCCCTGGGGCTGCCGATGTCGCCGCTCCTGCTGCTCCAGCTGGTCGGCCCCGCGGTCGCCCTGCACGTGTCCGAGACCCTGCACGAGGCGTTCCCCGAGCGCTTCGCGGTCTCCGCCGAGCTGGCCGAGATCGTCAAGGCGGGCAAGACGGCGATCTTCGCACCGGACTTCACCATCGACCCCGAGGTGAGGGAGCTGTTCACCGGCGGCGACAAGCCGTCCGAGGAGAGCGAGATCCTGGACCGGGCGCTGCGCGCGATGGCCAGGGAGGTCCGGCTGATGCTGGACGAGGGTGTCGTGGCCGAGGCCGCCGACATCGACCTGTGCCTGATCACCGGCGCGGGCTGGCCGTTCCACACCGGCGGCATCACGCCGTACCTGGACAAGGTCGGCGTGTCCGAGGCCGTGAACGGCAAGCGGTTCCACGAGGGCGCCCCGAAGGCGTTCTGACCGAGGAGCTCCGCCTGGCGCGGACGGGCCCGGCCACCCCTACCGGAACAGCGGGGGCGGCCGGGCCCGTTCGCGTTCCCCGGGAACGCGAAATCGCACTTCACAGACATTTCAACTACTCCAACATACCAATCAGCAACCCTGTGTAATGTCTGCCTCGTGGCAATCTCCCCTGAGCACCAGATATACGCCGAGTTGTTCGCCGACGCGCCGGACATGGCCGTCGGCTTCCTGCGCGACCTCGGCGTGAACGTTCCCGACTACGAACGGAGCGAGGTCACCTCGTGCGACCTCGGCCACGTCGATCCCGTGGAGCGCCGTTCCGACGTCGCGATCATGCTGCGCGGCCCCGGCCCGGACGACCCCCACGACCACCTGATGGGCATCGTCGTGGAGGTCCAGCGCGATCAGAAGGAGCGAAAACGCTTCACCTGGCCCGAATACGTGGCCAGCCTGCGGTCCAGGCACGAGTGCCCGGTCACCCTGCTGACGATCTGTCCGCGACAGTCCGTGGCCGACTGGTACGCCGAACCGATCCACCTGGGCCATCCCGGCTTCGTCCTGCGCCCCCTCGTGGTGGGTCCGGACGACATCCCCGTCGTCACCGACCCCGGCGCCGTGGCGGCCTCACCGACACTGGGCGTGCTGTCGGCGGCGGCTCACGGGGCCGGAAGGACCGACGTGCTGGACGCCCTGCACAGCGGCCTGAGCGTCATCGACCCGGAGAAGGCGGCGAAGTACATTGGATACTCGCTGCACCTGCTCGCCGACACCAACGGACAGAAGGCACTGGAGACACTCATGATGGCGGACACGTACGAGTACAGCAGCACCTGGGCCGACAGTCTCAGGGCCGAGGGTGAGGCCGACATGCTCCTGAGGATCCTCGCAGCCAAGGGCATCGACATCCCGGACGGGGCGCGCGAACGGATCAGCCGCTGCCGCGACGTCGGCCAACTCGCCGCGTGGGCCGACAAATCCGCCGCCATCACCCACATCGACGAGCTGTTCGACGAGTGACCTGAACCCGGGGCGGGTCCGGGCGCCTCGGCGCCCGGACCCGCCGCCGTTCAGCGGACGGTGGCCGCCCGGAGCGGCCCCGCGGGCAGCGTCCCCTGCTGCCGGTACCAGGCGCCCGTCGCGGCGACGGTCTCGGCGACGGAGCGGAACTCCACGCCCAGGTCCCGCTCGGCCAGCCCCGAGGTGATGTACCGGTCCTCGCCCTCGCGCAGGACCCGCACCCCGGCGCGGGTCGCCGTCGGCTCGCCGCCGCCCAGGCGGGCCTGGAGCTCCATGAGCGACGCCGCGGCCAGCGCCAGCCCGGCCGGGACCGCCCGGGGCGGGCGCACGCCCGTCTCGGTGGCGACCGCCCCGGTCAGCCCCGGCACGGACCGCTTGACCCCGGCCACCACGTAGCGGTCGTGCCGGCCCACGCGGGCGGCGGCCACGCAGGCGAACGCCACGTCGCGGGCGTCCACCACGTAGTTGGACAGCCGGGGCACCGCCTTGACCGCACCCTTGGCCACGCCGAGGAAGAGGCGCCCCGAGGAGGTGGGCCCGGCGTCGCCGGGCCCCCACATCCACCCCGGCAGGACCACCGAGACGCGGGTGGACCCGGTCCGCCCCGATCGGATCATCTCGTCCACGGCCCGCTCGGCGCGGACCTTGCTGGAGGGGTAGCACTCCGAGACCCGGAGCCCCGCATACTTCTCCGGGGGCGGGGTCGACTCGTCGGCGGGCTGTTCGGGCCCGCGCAGCGCCAGCGTGTTGATGGAGCTGGTGTGGACGAACACCGGCACCCCCGCCTCGGCCGCCGCGGCCAGGACCAGGCGCGTCCCGGTGACGTTGACCCGCTCCAGGGGCTCGGTGAGGGAGGGGTCCTGAAAGTACTCGCGAAAGTAGGCGGCGGTGTGGAAGACCTCGTCCACCCCCGCGAAGAGGGGCCGGTAGGAGTCGGGGTCGGTGACATCGCCCGGGGCCAGGCGCAGGCGGGGATCGGCGGGGAGTAGCGTACGGGCGCGGTCCAGGTCGCGGACCAGGGCGACGACCTCCTGCCCCTGCTTCAGCAGGAGTCGCACGATGTTGCTGCCCAGGAGACCGGTCGCACCGGTGACCAGGGCCCTCTCCCTCCCCGGGAGCGGTGTGGTGTGGGTGTCCGCCATGGTTTCACATCCCAAATATTATATAGTTGATCTATAATCATTACTCGTGATTATTTATGGAGTGAGGGTGACCGAGTTATGGAGAACGCGGCCGAGTGGGACACCCCCCTGTGGCACACGACCGGTTTCCGGCTGATCAAGCTGGGCGAACTGGCCCAGGCGACCACCGCGTCGATCTTCGGACCCCAGCAGATCTCCTCGCGCGAGTTCCACGTCCTGTCCGCGGCGGCGTCGATGTCCAACCCCTCCCAGAAGGAGCTGAGCCGGGTCCTGGGCGTGGATCCCAACGTGATGGTGGGGCTCGTCGACAGGTTGGAGGAGCAGGGGCTCGCCGTCCGGGAGCGCAACCCCCGGGACCGGCGGCGCTACATCGTGACGACGACGGAGAAGGCGGCGCGCATCCTGGAGGAGGCCCGCGAGACCGTCGCCGAGGCGGAGTCGGAGTTCTTCGCCACGCTGTCGGAACAGGAGGTCAGGACCCTGCACGAGCTGGCGGGGCGCCTGCTCGCCACCCACCCCCGGGTGACCAAGCAGGAGTAGCCGGGAGGGGTCGGTGGGGGGGGGGGGGGGCGGCCCCCCCCCCCCCGGCGGCCAAACAGGCGATACCGCCGCCCCCCGGCA
>NZ_JBEXSY010000052.1:0-47048 GCF_040613895.1 Nocardiopsis sp. NPDC006198
GAGGGGGGCGGGGAGCGGTTCCTGGCTTCTCTGGCGCAGGCGTTCGCGTACGGCGCGCGGGTGGAGTGGTCGTCGGTGTTCGGTGGGGGGGCGCGTGTGGTGGAGCTGCCGACCTACCCCTTCCAACGACAGCGCCTGTGGATGACCGGTGACCGCTCGCGCGGCGACGTCACCTCCGCCGGACTGGAGCCGGAGCAGCACCCCCTCCTCGGCGCCGCCTTGTCCCTGGCCGACACCGGGAGCACCCTCTTCACGGGCCGGGTCTCCCGTACCACCCACCCCTGGCTGCTCGACCACGCCGCCGGGGACAGCGTCCTCCTGCCCGGCACGGCGTTCCTCGAACTCGCCCTCAACGCGGGCGACCGCCTCGGCAGCCCCCATGTGGAGGAGATCGTCGTCCAGGCGCCCCTCCTCCTGCCCGAGAGCGGCGCCGTCCAGTTCCAGATCCTCGTCGAGGCCGCCGACGGCCGGGGCCGACGCTCCTTCTCGGTCTCCTCGCGCCCGGCCTCCCGAACCTCCGACCTGGGGGATCGCCCCTGGACCCGCAACGCCGCGGGCACCCTCACCCCCGAACCCGACCGCGTCCCCGACGACCTCGGGGCGTGGCCGCCCCCCGGAGCCGAACCGGTCCCCGTCGGCGACCTCTACACCCGCCTCGCCGCCATCGGTTACGACTACGGCCCCGCCTTCCGCGGCCTCACCTGTGCCTGGATCGACGGGGACGAGGTGTACGCCGAGGTCGAGCTGCCCGAGGCCCAGCGGTCCGACGCCGAGCGCTTCGGCCTGCACCCCGCGCTCTCCGATGCCGCCCAGCACGCCCTCGGCTGCGCCCCCTGGATGCCCGCGGACGGCGTGCGCCTGCCCTTCTCCTGGAACGGCGTCACCCTGCACGCCACGGGAGCCACCGCCCTGCGCGTCCACGTCCGGCCCCTCGGCGCCGACGAGGTCGCCATGACCCTGGCCGACGCCCACGGCGCCCCCGTCGCCACCGTGGACTCCCTCACCCTGCGGGCCCCCACGGGAGGACCGGGCGCCGCGCCCGAGCCGGCGGACGACCTGTTCCACGTGGAGTGGGTCGACACCATCGCCTCCCCGTCCGCCGAACCCCAGGTCTGGGCCGTGCTGGGCGAGGACATCCTCGACAGCTCGACGGCGCTCACCGCCGCCGGGCACACCGTCCGCTCCTACGACGACGCCGACGCCCTGACCCGGGCGCTCGACGCGGGAGCCCCGGTCCCGGACCGCGTCCTGCTGCCGAGGCTCTCCACGCCCCTCGCCCCGACGCCGGACGACGTGCGCACCGCTCTCGTGCAGGCGGTCGACCAGGCCCAGCGCCTCCTCGCCGACGAACGCGTCGCCGACGCGCGACAGGTTCTGCTGACCCACCGGGCCGTCGCCACCGGCCCCGGCGAGGATGTCCCCGACCTGGTGCACGCGCCTCTGTGGGGGTTCGTCAGGGCGGCCGGGCAGGAGCACCCCGGCCGGTTCTCCATCGTCGACACCGACGACCCCGGACGCACCTCCGCGCTGCTGACCGCCGTCCTCAGCGGTGACGACGACCAGGTCGCCCTGCGCGGCGGAGCCGTCCTCACCCCCCGTCTGGCGCGCAGCGCCCGGGAGGCACTCCCCACCTCCTTCGGTGACGGCACGGTGCTGGTCACCGGCGCCACCGGCACCCTGGGCGGAGAGATCACGCACCACCTGGTCGACCACCACGGGGTCCGCGACCTGCTCCTGGTCAGCCGCAGCGGCCCCGACGCCGAGAGCGCGGCAGAACTGGAGACCTCCCTGGCAGCCAAGGGCGTCGACGTCGCCCTCGCCGCGTGCGACGCCTCGGACCGGAAGCAGCTGGCCGCACTCCTGGCCGGCCGGCGGATCACCGCCGTGGTCCACGTCGCCGTCGCCCTGAACGACGGCCTGCTCACCTCGACCACCCCCGAGAGCATCGAGGACGTGCTGCGGCCCAAGGTCGACGCCGCCTGGCACCTGCACGAACTCACCTCGGACCTGTCGGCGTTCGTCCTGTTCTCGTCCGTGGCGGGCACCCTGGGCAGCCCCGGCCAGACCGGTTACAGCGCCGCCAACTCCTACGTCGACATGCTCGCCCACCACCGCCGCGCGCACGGGCTGCCCGCGGTGTCGCTGTCGTGGGGCATGTGGGCCCAGCGCAGCAGGACGACCGCCGCCCTCGGCGAGGACGACATCAGCCGCTACGCCCGCCTCGGCCTGGCCGGGCCGGTGGACACCGGACACGGACTCGCCCTGTTCGACGCCGCCCTCGCCACGGGTGTTCCCCACGTGCTGCCGGTGCCCATGGACCTGGCCGGCGCCCGTGCCAGGGCCGTTCGCACCGGCAAGGTCGCGACCATGCTCCGCGGCCTCGTCCGACCGCCCCGGCGGCGGGCCGGGGCAGCGGCGGAGACCGCCGGGGACCTCCGCGGCGCCCTGGCCCGCACCCCCGCCGACCAGCGGACGGACCTGGTGCTCTCCTTCGTGCTGGCCCGGACCGCCGAGGTGCTGGGCCACGCCGGCACGGGCGCGGTCGACGCCGACACCCCCTTCCTGGAGGTGGGCTTCGACTCCCTCACCGCCGTCGAACTGCGCAACCAGCTGTCGGCCGCCACCGGCCTGCGACTGCCCGCCGGGCTGGCCTTCGCCCACCCCACACCGCGCGCCCTGGCCGTCCACCTCCTGGAGGAGGTCGGAGACGGTAGGGGCGCCGCCCCCGCGCGGACCGAACCCCGACGGGCCCTCGACGGGTTGGCGGACCTGTTCGTGGAGGCCTGCGCCCAACGGCGGATCGCCGAGGGGATCGATCTGTTGTGGGCGGCGTCCCAGGTCAGGCCCGTCTTCACCGGCGTCCACGACGCACCCGTGACGCGGGGCCCCGTCCGCCTGTCCAAGGAGGGCAGCGGCACGAAACTGATCTGCCTGCCGTCCATCCTCATGATCTCCGGGGTCCAGGAGTACGCCCGTTTCGCCAACGGCGTGCGCGGGATGCGCGAGGTCGAGGTGATCCCCGAGCCCGGGTTCACCGACGGGGAGCCGCTGCCGGCCAGCATCGGGGCCGTCACCGAGGTCCTCGCCGACGCCGTCCTGGAGTGCGCGGGAGACCAGCCGTACATCCTGGTCGGACGTTCCTCCGGCGGGTGGGTGGCGCACGCCGTCCTCGAACGGCTCGAACACCTCCGGACGCTCGGGAGGGCACGCACGCCGGAGACGCTCGCCCTGATGGACGCGCCCCACCCCACCGACCACACCGCGCTCGCGACCATCGAGACGGGCGTGGTGGCCCGCGGGGAGCTGCTGGGCATCATGGACGGCGTCCGGCTCAGCGCCATGGGTGCCTACCTGCGCCTGTTCCGTGACTGGCTGCCCGGTCCGGTGGAGACGCCCGTCGTCCAGCTGCGTCCCGAGGAGCCCACCATCGACCGGGACGGCGGCGCGGTACCGCCCTTCACGTGGTCGCTCCCGCACGAGGTGCTGCGGGTGCCCGGCGACCACTTCACCATGCTGGAGGGGCACGTGGACGTGGTGGGCCGCGCACTGCACGACTGGCTGGCCGACCGGGGCCTGTAGCGGCCCCGGACGCCACGGTTCCCGGCCGGGGCCGCCACGGTTCGCCGTGACGGCCCCGGCGCACCCGGCCCCGCCCGGACACGGTCCGGGCGGGGCCGCTCCGCGTCCGCGACCCGGGGACGCGCGGGCGGGGGCCGGAGCCACGCGGAACAGAACCGGCCCCGCCGGCGTTGAGCACCACGTGCCCGGGAACCCTCCGCCGACCTCGCGGAGCGCCCCGGCCGCGACCGTCCTCCTCCGGTATCCGGCTCCGCGTCGAAAACCGGTTGCCGACCCTCCTACTCTTGACTACTGATGAGCACGACCACGCCCACACCCACCGCTGACGCACTCCGCTCCCGGCTCCGCGACCTCATGCCCGCGGACCGGCACCGGCTCCGTCGGCGTATCGACGGCCTCGCCAAGATCCGCGACGAGCGCCGCGGCGCCTCCGCCGCCGCCCAGATCGCCAAGGACATCGACGAGGCGGTCCTGCGCGTCGACCTGCGCCGCGAGGCCGTCCCCGAGCTCACCTACCCCGAGTCGCTCCCGGTCAGCGCCCGGCGCGACGACATCGCCGAGGCCATCCGGGACCACCAGGTCGTCATCGTCGCCGGTGAGACCGGCTCCGGCAAGACCACCCAGCTGCCCAAGATCTGCCTGGAGCTGGGCCGCGGCGTCATGGGCACCATCGGGCACACCCAGCCCCGGCGGCTGGCCGCGCGCACGGTCGCCGAGCGCATCGCCGAGGAGATCGGCACGCCGCTGGGCGAGACCGTCGGCTACAAGGTGCGCTTCACCGACTCCTCCAGCGGCAGCACCCTGGTCAAGCTGATGACCGACGGCATCCTGCTCGCCGAGATCCAGCACGACCGGATGCTGCGCCAGTACGACACCCTCATCATCGACGAGGCCCACGAGCGCAGTCTCAACGTCGACTTCCTGCTCGGCTACCTCAAGCAGCTCCTGCCCAAGCGCCCCGACCTCAAGGTCGTCATCACCTCGGCGACCATCGACCCCGAGCGCTTCTCCCGCCACTTCGACGACGCCCCCATCATCGAGGTGTCCGGGCGCACCTACCCCGTCGAGGTCCGCTACCGGCCCATCTCGGAGGACATCCTCGACCCCGAGGAGAAGAACCCCGGGCCCGGCACGGACCGCGACCAGACCCAGGCCATCCTCGACGCCGTCGACGAGCTCTCCCACGAGCCGCCCGGCGACATCCTGGTGTTCCTCAGCGGCGAGCGCGAGATCCGCGACACCGCCGAGGCGCTGGAGAAGAAGAAGCTCCGCGGGACCGAGATCCTCCCGCTCTACGCGCGCCTGTCGGTCTCCGAGCAAAGACGCGTGTGGTCCTCCCACAGCGGGCGCCGCGTCGTCCTGGCCACCAACGTCGCCGAGACCTCCCTGACGGTCCCCGGCATCAAGTACGTCATCGACCCCGGCACCGCCCGCATCTCGCGGTACTCCCACCGCACCAAGGTGCAGAGGCTGCCCATCGAGGCGGTCTCCCAGGCCTCCGCCAACCAGCGCAAGGGCCGCTGCGGACGCGTCTCCGAGGGCATCTGCATCCGGCTGTACTCCGAAGAGGACTTCCTGTCCCGCCCCGAGTACACCGACCCCGAGATCCTGCGCACCAACCTCGCCTCCGTCATCCTCCAGATGGCCTCCCTCGGCCTGGGCGACGTGGCGGCCTTCCCGTTCGTGGACGGCCCCGACCACCGCCAGATCAAGGACGGCGTCAACCTCCTCCTGGAACTCGGCGCCCTGCACCCCGAGGCCGAGGCCGCCTCCGGCAAGGGCGGCGGCAAGCGCCGCCTCACCCAGACCGGCCGGCGCCTCGCCCAGCTGCCCATCGACCCGCGCCTGGGCCGCATGGTGCTGGAGGCCCAGGAGCGCGACTGCCTGGCCGAGGTCATGGTCATCACCTCCGCCCTGTCCATCCAGGACCCGCGCGAGCGCCCCACCGACAAGCAGCAGCAGGCCCAGCAGTCCCACGCCCGGTTCACCGACAAGGAGTCGGACTTCCTGGCGTTCCTCAACCTCTGGAACCACCTGCGCGACCGCCAGCGGGAGCTGTCCGGCAACCAGTTCCGCAAGCTGTGCCGCGAGGAGTTCCTCAACTACCTGCGCGTCCGCGAGTGGCAGGACATCCACTCCCAGCTCAAGCAGGTCCTGCGCACCATGGGCATCGAGGTGCCGCCGCTGCGCGAGGAGGCCGCCGACCCGCGCGGCGTCCACATGTCCCTGCTCGCCGGACTGCTCTCCCACGTGGGCCTCAAGGACCCCGAGAAGCACGAGTACCTGGGCGGGCGCGGAGCGCGCTTCGCCGTCTTCCCCGGCTCGGCCCTGTTCAAGAAGCAGCCGCGCTTCGTCATGGTGGGCGAGCTGGTCGAGACGTCCAAGCTGTGGGGCCGCATGGTCGCGCGGATCGAACCGGAGTGGGCCGAGGAGCTCGCCGGCGACATCGTCAAGCGCAACTACAGCGAACCCCACTGGGAGCGCAAGCGCGGCGCCGTCATGGCGTTCGAGCGCGTCACCCTCTACGGCGTGCCCATCGTCGTGCAGCGCAAGGTGTCCTACGGGAAGATCGACCCGGAGCTGTCCCGGGAGCTGTTCATCCGCCGCGCCCTCGTCGAGGGCGACTGGGAGACCCGGCACCACTTCTTCCACGACAACCGCAAGCTCCTCGACGAGGTCGAGGACCTCGAACACCGCGCCCGCCGCCGCGACATCGTCGTCGACGACGAGACGCTGTTCCGGTTCTACGACCGGCGCGTCCCCGACGACGTCGTGTCGGCCGCGCACTTCGACGCCTGGTGGAAGAAGGCCCGTCGGACCGAGCCGACGCTCCTCGACTTCACCCGCGAGGAGCTCATCAACGACGGCGTCGACGCGGTCAGCGAGGACGACTACCCCGACGTGTGGCGGCAGGGCGCGTTCACGTTCCCGCTGACCTACCAGTTCGAGCCGGGCAGCGCCGCCGACGGCGTCACCGCGCACATCCCGCTCAAGTTCCTCAACCAGGTGGAGAACACCGGCTTCGACTGGCAGATCCCGGGCCTGCGCGACGAACTCGTCACCGCGCTGATCCGCTCGCTGCCCAAGCCGCAGCGCCGCTTCTTCGTACCGGTCCCCGACAACGCCGCCCAGGCGCGCGCCGGCCTCACCCCCTACGAGGGGACGCTGACCGGGGCGCTGGCCGCCGAGCTCACCCGCATGGCCCAGCCCCGGGGCGGGGACCGGATCCCGGAGAGCGCCTTCGAGCTCGACCGCGTGCCCGACCACCTGCGCATCACCTTCCGCGCGGTGGACGACCGCAACCGGACCCTGGCCGAGTCCAAGGACCTGGAGCAGCTCCGCGCCAAGCTCAAACCGCGCCTGCGCGAGGCCATCTCCGCGGAGGCCAAGGGCGTGGAGAAGAAGGGCATCACCTCCTGGGACTTCGGTCCGCTGGAGCAGACCCTGGAGCGCAAGGCGCTCGGCCCCAAGGTCAAGGGCTACCCGGCCCTGGTGGACGAGGGCGACAGCGTCGCGGTGCGCATCTTCGACACCCGGGCCGAGCAGCGCGCCGCCATGCGGGCCGGGACCCGGCGCCTGCTCATGCTGACGATCCCCTCGCCGGCGCTCGCCGTCAGCAAGGGGCTCAACAACCCGGACAAGCTCGCTCTGGCCGACAACCCGCACGGTTCGGTGAAGGCGATGCTCGCCGACGCCGAGTCCGCCGCCGTCGACCACCTGCTCGCCCGCGAGGGAGGGCCGGTCTGGAACGGCGACGACTTCGCCGCGCTCGCGGACCGGGTCCGCGCCGACCTCGGCGACACCCTCGCGGAGACCCTGGACAAGGTCGCGCGGGTCCTGGTGCTGTGGCGCAAGGTCTCCAAGAAGGTCAGGGGCACCACCTCCCTGGCCGTCCTGCCCTCGCTCAACGACGTGCAGGGCCAGCTCGGCTCCCTCGTGGGGGACGGATTCGTCACCGCCGCGGGCGTGGCACGCCTGGACGACCTGCACCGCTACCTGAGGGGCATCGAGTACCGCCTGGACAAGCTGCCGGAGAACCCGCGCCGCGACCAGGTCAACATGTCCAAGACCGAGCAGATGCGCCAGGCCGTCGCGAAGGTCACCGGGTCCCTGCCCCCCGGGCGGGCGGCCGACGCCGACGTGGCCGAGCTGCGCTGGATGCTGGAGGAGTACCGGGTCAGCCTGTTCGCGCAGGAGCTGCGCACCGCCTACCCGGTCTCCGACAAGCGCATCATGAAGGCCCTGGAGGCCGTCAAGGCCGCCGGCAGGCAGTAGCCGCCGGAGCCGGAGGGCCCCGTCCGGTGGTCCGGACGGGGCCGGTCGCCCTCACCCGAGCGTCTTGGCGATATCACTCATCTTGAGGTACAGGCGCATGCTGTCGGGGATCCCCCGGAACCCGTGCTTGCCGTAGAAGGTGTGGGCCTCCTCGTCCAGGGCGTCGACCACGAAGAACCGCACCGCGAAGATCTCGTTTCCCGCCAGCGCCCGCTCGAAGGCATCCACCAGCAGTACGGGGCCGAGTCCTTGGCCCTGGTGCCGGGTGTGTAGCGCCAGGCGCGCCAGCAGCACTGCGGGGACCTTGTGCATACTGCCCCGCGCCAGGGCCTTGGGCAGAGCGTCCCTCTCCAAGGTCATGGAGGTGAAGGAGTAGTAGGCCGCCACTTCTGCGCTCTCCTCCTCGCACCACACGAAGGTGGCGGCGGTGTTGTTGGCGCGCGCGTGGAGCGCGCTTCCGCGGAGCCACGAGTCCAGTTCCTCCTTTCCGCAGGTGAAGGAGTCGAGCCGGTGCTCCCGGCTGAGGGGCTGGCAGACGAACACGGTCGGTTTACCTCTTCACGATGGAGCGGTGCCTGCGCACCGCGGAGGACAGCTCCTCGATCGGCTGCGCCGGTTCCTCCAGGGACTCGATCATGGCGTCGAAGAACGCCGCGGGGACCGTGGTGGTCTGCTCGTGCTCGAGGACCTCCTCGGCGGCTTCACGGGCAGCCCGCGCGACGAACCTGGAAGCGGACTCGTGCCGGATCTGCGCGGCTTCGAGGAACAGGGCCTTGTCCTCGGGGGTGACTCTGATTTCCAGTCGTTCGGTGGCGGTTCCCATGGGCGGACTCCTTCGTGTGGGTGGCGCCTCCCGGCCGGCCGTGTCGGATGGCGCAGCCGGGAGCTGTCTGAGATTGTACGGAACTTGTACGGAAGACGCGAGGATTTCCGGAGGGGTCCCCGTCATGTCTCGGAGCCGACGCAGAGGGGAGCCGGGGCCCTCGGGGGCGCACGGGAACCTGTAGCATGCGGCCGGTGGTGTAGACCACTGGATCGCGAACGCATGCTACGGAAACGAGGCTCCCCCGTGGGCGAATCGGTCGGTGGATCGGTGGACGGACGTCGGCTGCTGCTCGTGGGGACCTACACCCCCGACTCCGACCCGCCGGGGGAGGGCCGGGGGATTCACCGCGTCTGGTTCGACCCCGAGACCGGCGAGATGACCGACGGCGGCGTCGCGGCCCGCACCCCGGGCCCGTCCTTCCTCGCCTTCCGGCCCGAGCCGCCCACGGTGTACGCCGTCAACGAGAGGGCCGAGGGCACCCTCACGGCCTTCCGGGTCGGAGGCGACGCCTCCCTCACCGAACTCGGCGCCGTGCCCACCGGCGGCGGTTCCCCCTGCCACGTGCGGGACCTGGGGCCCGAGCAGGTCGCCGTCGCCAACTACGCCGACGGCGTGGTCTCCTTCGTCCCCACGGCACAGGACGGAACCCCCGCCGGCCCGGTCGGCCGGTTCGCCCACCGGGGCAGCGGGCCCGTCACCGACCGGCAGGAGGGCCCGCACGCGCACAGCACCGCGGTCGTGGAGGACGCCGACGATCCGCGCCTTCGCTACCTGCTCGCCGCGGACCTGGGCGCCGACGAGCTGCGCGTCCACCACTACGCCGTGCCGGGGGTCGGGGAGGGGGTCGCCGCGCCCCGACCGGAGGAGGGCCTGCTCCGCACCGTCCAGCTCCCGCCGGGCACCGGTCCGCGCCACATGGCGGTCAACGGGCGGTACGTCTACGTGGCCGGCGAGCTGGACTCGCGCGTGCACGTCGTACTGTGGGACCCCCGGAAGGGTGCCGGGGAGCACCTCGGCTCGGTCCCCGCCACCGCCGACGAGGCCGCCGGGCGGAACTTCCCCGCGGAGATCGCCCTGCACCGGCTCAAGGCCGGGGGCCGCGAGATCGCCGAGGGCGACGCGCTCCCCCTGACCAGCACCTACGAGGGCCGCGTCTACGTGTCCAACCGCGGGGCCGACGTCATCTCCACGTTCGCGGTCCGCGACGGCGGCGCCCGCCTGGAGCACCTGGCCGACACGCCCGCGGGCGGCGAATGGCCCCGCCACTTCACCGTGGTGCGGGGCCACGGCGGCCAGCCCGACCACCTGGTGGCGGCGGCCCAGAACGGCGGCTCCCTGGCCTCCCTGCTCATCGACCCCGACACCGGGATCCCGGCCGACACCGGCCACCGCCTGGGGGTCCCGGACCCGGTCTGCGTGCTGCCCGTCCCCATCAACCGCATCCGCCGCGCCGCCACCTGACCCCCGCGACGCCCGAGGGGCCCGCGTGGCCGCTCCGGTCCCGCCCGGGACCGGAGCGGCCCGTGGACTCAGCGGCCGTACACCTCGTCCCGGGGACCGGCCTTCACACGACGACCGTGATCCGGCCGTCGTCCACCGTGTAGACCACGCGGTAGTCGCCGACCCGGATACGGAAGCCGTCCCTGGCCTTGAGCTTCTTGCAGCCGTCCGGGCGAGGATCGTCGGCAAGGTCCGCGATCGCCTCGGTGACGCGCTTGCGCACCGAACCGTCGAGCTTGCGCAGCTCCTTGCGTGCTGAGGCCTTGACCTCGATCGAGTAGCGGCTCACGCGTGGTCCTCGAACCGGAAGGGGACGGTCTCCTCGTCGGCGCGGGCGTTGATCACCGCGCTGTCGGCGGCGTCCTCCAGCTCTTCCGGATACGCGGCGGACACCAGGACCAGGCCGCGGTCGGCCAGTGCCTCGGCCGGCTCGGCCGCCATCCCACCCGGTTCGACCGGTTCAGCTGTCATGATTCTCTGTCCTTCGCCTGATCACCCGTGGTGCGGGTGCGCGTCACCTCGAAGGGGCGGCGCCTCGGAAGTTCGCTCCCGCCTCGTCCGGAACACGCCCCCGGCGGCTTTCGGACAAAACTAACCGCGCCGGGCGGCGCCCCGGGGGCAGAACTCCGCGCATGGCCGGCCGCCCCGACGGCCGGAGGCGGGCCCTGCCGGTACCGGCCCCTCGGCGCCGTCGACCGGCCGCTCCGGACCCGCCCCCGGAGCCGGGCGCCCGCCGAATCCCTGCCTTTCCGGGAAAACAATCACCCGCAATCATCCCGGCCGACGGCAAAACGGAAAAGAACGAAACAAAAGCGAAGTATTCAACGGGAGAACACGGACTCTCTTTCGCGTGCGAAGCCGAGCCCTGCGTTAGCGTTACCCTGGGATTCTGAAAAGGGATTCCGCGGGGGCGCGGCGGCCGGTAAACGGCTGCGGACAGCCCTCTTTTATCCGTTGTTTTGCGTATTCGGGGGTTTGAATCGTGGCAGAGGTATCGACGGCGCCCGATGTGTACGACGAGACCGGGGGCGGTGGGGGGACCCGCCAGGGGAGGCTCATCGCCAGCTGGCTGTCGTCGACCGACCACAAGGTCATCGGGTACATGTACCTCATCACCGCCTTCGCCTTCTTCCTCTTCGGCGGCGTCCTGGCGCTCCTCATCCGCGCCGAGCTGTTCTCACCGGGCATGCAGGTCATGTCCAACGAGCAGTACAACCAGCTGTTCACGATGCACGGCACGATCATGCTGCTGCTGTTCGCGACCCCGCTCTTCATCGGGTTCGGGAACATCATCATGCCGCTGCAGATCGGCGCCCCCGACGTCGCCTTCCCCCGGATGAACCTGTTCAGCTACTACCTCTTCCTCTTCGGCGGGCTGGTCGCCGTGGGCGGGTTCCTCACCCCGGCAGGCGCGGCCAGCTTCGGCTGGTTCGCGTACACGCCGCTGTCCGACGCGGTCCGCTCCCCGGGCATGGGCGGCAACCTGTGGATCCTGGGCCTGCTCGTGTCGGGCCTCGGCACCATCCTGGGCGGGGTCAACTTCATCACCACCGCCCTGTGCATGCGCGCCCCCGGCATGACGATGTTCCGCATGCCGATCTTCACGTGGAACGTGGTCCTGACGAGCGTCCTGGTGCTCATCGCGTTCCCGGTCCTGACCGCCGCCCTGATCGCCCTCGGGGCGGACCGCATGGTGGGCGCCCAGGTCTTCAACGCCGAGCACGGCGGCGCCATCCTGTGGCAGCACCTGTTCTGGTTCTTCGGGCACCCCGAGGTGTACATCATCGCCCTGCCGTTCTTCGGCATCGTCACGGAGATCCTGCCGGTCTTCAGCCGCAAGCCGATCTTCGGCTACAAGAGCCTGGTGGCCGCCACCATCGCCATCACCGGCCTGTCCGTCACCGTGTGGGCCCACCACATGTTCCCCACGGGCGCGGTCCTGCTGCCGTTCTTCTCCTTCATGTCCTTCCTCATCGCGGTCCCGACCGGCGTGAAGTTCTTCAACTGGATCGGCACGATGTGGCGGGGGCAGATCACCTTCGAGACGCCGATGCTCTTCACCCTCGGCTTCCTGGCCACGTTCCTCTTCGGCGGCCTGACCGGCGTGCTCCTGGCCTCCCCGCCGATCGACTTCCACGTCACCGACTCCTACTTCGTGGTGGCCCACTTCCACTACGTGGTCTTCGGCACCGTGGTGTTCGCGATGTTCGCGGGCTTCTACTTCTGGTGGCCCAAGTTCACCGGAAAAATGCTCAACGAGAAGCTGGGCAAGTTCCACTTCTGGCTGCTGTTCTTCGGCTTCCACGGCACGTTCCTGGTCCAGCACTGGCTCGGGGCCATGGGCTTCCCGCGCCGCTACGCCGACTACCTGCCCGGAGACGGCTTCACCGAGCTGAACCAGATCTCCTCGGTCTCCGCCTTCGTCCTCGGCGCCTCGACGCTCATCTTCTTCTGGAACATGTACATCACCGCCAGGAAGGCGCCCAAGGTCACCGTGGACGACCCGTGGGGTTACGGCTGCTCGCTGGAGTGGGCGACCACCTGCCCGCCGCCGCGGCACAACTTCACGTCGCTGCCGCGCATCCGCTCGGAGCGTCCCGCGTTCGACCTGAACCACCCGCACGCCGCGGTCCCGGCGGGCACGGACCCCGAGAGGAACTGACCGCCCCGAGGAGTCGGGCCTCCCCGCAGGAGACCCTCCCCGGGCCGTTCCGCCCGCACACGAGCTCAAGGCCCCAGGCGCCCGCACGGCGCCGAGGGCGACCGGTTCCGGATCGAAGGCGCATGGTCGTGAATCCATCCCCTGCTGACAACGCACGGTGGCCGCTCCTCGAGGGGCGCGCCGCCACGGTGTTCGCCACCCTCCTGGCCGTCGCCACACTGATGATGCTGTGGACCTGGACGGGGCACACCGCCTTCGCGGCGGCCGGGTGCTGCACGGCGGCCGTCGTGTTCGCGGCGGGGTTCGTACGGGCCAGGGCCGGCTGGGCCGAGCTGGTCGGCGGCCCCCTGGACGGCGCACGGGTCCGCTCCACCAGGGCCGACCGCCTCCGGGGGGCGTGCCTGGTCCTGGTCGTCCCCGGCGGAGGGCGTGCCCGCTACGGCCGGGACGAGGCCGGACGCCTGGTCTACCGGGGACGCGACGACAGCGGGGAGAGCTGAGGGCGCGGCCCCGGGCAGCGCTCCCGATGCCGTGGCCGCTCCCCGCCGTGAGCGGCCACGGGAGCCCCGACGGGCGCCGCGAGGCCCCGCGGAGTGATCCCCGTCTCAGGACGACCTCCACAAGTCCGACGCCCCCGGAACTGTGCGCCCCGCCCTCCCCCCGCCACACGCGCATCACGGACAATGGGTGGTGATCCACTCCCACCGCCTCCCCGAGGGGAAACGCCCATGCCCGCCAACGGGACGAAGAAGCACGTCCGCCACAGGGGTCTGACCGCCCGCGACCTGGCGCTCATCGCCGTGTTCGCGGCCCTCATCGCCGCCCTCAGCGTCACCGTCGCGATCCCCTTCCCCGGCTCCCCGGTGCCGGTCACCCTCCAGACCCTGGGCATCATGCTCGCCCCCAGCCTCCTGGGCTGGAAGCGCGGCAGCCTGGCCGTGGCCACGTTCGTCGTGCTCGGCCTGGCGGGCCTGCCGCTCTTCGCGGGAGGCAGGGGAGGGCTGGCAGCCCTGGCGCTCCCCTCCTCCGGGTTCATCGTGAGCTGGATCCCCGCCGCCCTCGTCATCGGCCTGCTCACCGACCTGATGCTGCGCAACGGCCGCTACCGCCTCTGGCAGGGGGTCCTGGTCAACGCCCTCGGCGGCATCGTCGTGGTCTACGCGATCGGACTGCCCTGGCTCGCCGTCGCCGTGCAGAGCTGGGAGATCGCGGCCGTCTCCGGGGCCACCTACCTGGTCGGCGACGCCGCCAAGGTCGTCCTCACCGCGCTCATCGCCTCCGCGGTCCTGCGCGCCTACCCGATCCCGCCCGCCGGACGCCCCGTCCGCGACGGGGCGGACCAGGAGCCCGGCAGCGGCGGCGGAGCCGCCTGATGCTCCGCCTCCGGGGGGTCTCCCACTCCTACGACGACCGCGCCGTCCTGCGCGACGTCACCCTCGACCTCGCCGAGCACCGCATCGGCGTGATCGGGGCCAACGGATCGGGCAAGTCCACGCTCGCCCGCACCCTCAACGGCCTCGTCGTCCCCGACGAGGGCCGGGTGACGCTGGGGGAGTGGGACACCCGGCGCCACGCCAAGCACATCCGGCGCCGGGTCGGGTTCGTCTTCTCCGACGCCGCCAACCAGATCATCATGCCCACGGTCGCCGAGGACGTGGAGATCGGCCTGCGCTCCCTCCGACTGGGGAGGGCGGAGACCGCCCGCCGCGTCGACGCCTTCCTGGTCCGCTACGGCCTCGACGGCCACCGCGACCACCCCGGGCACCTGCTCTCCGGAGGCCAGAAGCAACTCCTCGCCCTGGCGTCGGTCCTGGCCACCGAACCCGAGGTGCTGGTGTGCGACGAGCCCACCACCCTGCTCGACCTGCGCAACACCCGCATGGTGCACCGCACCCTCGGCGGCCTCGACCAGCAGGTCGTCCTGTTCACGCACGACCTCGACCTGCTCGACGGGTTCGACCGGGTCCTGGTCATGGACGAGGGGCGGGTGGCCTTCGACGGGGCCCCCGCCGAAGCGGTGGCCCACTACCTCCGGCTCATGGACGGGGCGGACCGGGAGGCCGGCGCGTGAGCGCGATCGGCCTGTACGTCCCCGGCGCCGGCCCCCTCTACCGGGCCCCGGCCTGGGCCAAGCTCCTCGGACTGCTCGCCGCAGGCGTGGCGCTCCTCGCCGCCGCGGACCACCGGATCGCGCTCGGCGCGCTGGCCGCGTCCCTCCTGGCCTACCCCGTGGTCGGGCTGGCCCCCGCCCGCGCCTGGGGGGTCCTGCGCGTCCTGTGGCCGTTCCTGCTGGCCATCGCCCTGTTCCAGGTCCTGTTCGGCGAGTGGGAGACGGCCGTGCGCCTGTGCGCGCAGCTGGCCGCGCTCGTGCTGCTCGCCAACGTCGTCACGCTCACCACGCGCGTGCGCGAGATGCTCGACCTCTTCGAGCGCGTGGCCCGCCCGCTCCGGCACGTCGGGGTCGCCCCCGACCGGGTGGCGCTCGTGCTCGCCCTGACGATCCGTTCCATCCCGATGGTCGCCGACGCCTGGCGGACGTCCCAGGAGGCCTATCGGGCGCGGGGGCTGTCCGGGCGCCCCCACCTGCTCGTGGTCCCGGTGATCGTCCAGCTGCTCCGGATGGCCGACGCGACGGGCGAGGCGCTGGTGGCCCGGGGGATCGACGACGACACGCGCGCCTGACGCGACGCGGGCACACGGCGCCGGGCGGACACCGGATCGCCGCCCACGGGGCGCCGGGTGGATAATGTCCGGACAGCCCCCCTGCTGCTCCTACGAACCGGTGATAGCGTGCCCCGGCGTCCCCCCGCCGACATCATCCGAACATGGTCCGCCGCCACGGCGGCGATCTGCCTCGTCGTGCTCACGGCCCTCGCGGTCCCCGGCGCCACCTCGGCCGCCGGAGGACTGTCCGCGCCGGACCCGGCCCTCGTCCGTGCCCTGCTCTCGGAGAGCGCCCTGCCCCTCGTGCCCTTCGCGCCCCTGACCGGCCCGGCCACCGGCGGGCGCACACTCGGGCCGGCGCAGCGGGACGAGCTCACCGGGCGGATGGAGGAGCTGGCCGGCGAACACCCCGCGGACTTCGCGGTCGCCGTCCAGGACCTGCGCACCGGCGCCACCTTCAGCCACGGCGCCCACGAGCGGTTCCCGACCGCGAGCGTGTCCAAGCTGACGATTCTCACGCTGCTGCTCCTGCGCGCGGAGGAGGAGGGGCGCGGGCTCTCCGCGTCCGAACGGGACCGGGCGGAGGAGATGATCCGCTACAGCGACAACGAGGTCACCGACGGCCTGTACGCACGCATCGGCTTCACCGACGGGTTCACGAGCGGCGTCCGCGCCCTCGGGTTCACCGGCACCGACCCCGATCCGCGCGGCGTGTGGGGCTCCACGACGACCACCGCGGCCGACCAGGTGCGGCTGCTGCGGATCCTGTACGTCGGCGAGGGGCCGCTGTCGCCGGAGAGCCGCGCGTACGCCCGCGGGCTGATGGAGTCCGTCGCCCCGGAACAGGCCTGGGGGGTGTCGGCCTCGGCCGTCCCGGGGGACACGGTCGGCCTCAAGAACGGCTGGACGCCCCGCGAGGGCAACCGGGGGCTGTGGACCGTCAACACGGTCGGCTACGTGAGCGGCCCCGACCACGAGTACCTCATCGCGGTCCTGTCCGACGGGAGCCACGACTACGCCACCGGCGTGGCACTCGTGGAGGAGGTCTGCGGGACGGTCACGGAGGCCATGGAGGAGGCGCGCGGCGACGGAGGTCCGGCGCCCTCCCCCCGGGGCCCCGCACGCTGACCGTCCCGGACGCCCCCGCGCGGGCAGCGCGCCGGGGCGGGACCCCGGCGCGCCGGGCCGACCTCAGACGGGACGCACGGGCGCCCCGACCGGAGGCGTGCCCGGCCGGGGCGCACGGTCCCGGAGGCGGACCGTGGACGGCGCGCCGCTAGTCCAGCGGGCCGCCGGCCACGTAGACGACCTGGCCCGACACGAACCCGGCGTCCTCACCGGTGAGGAACGCGACCGTGTTGGCGATGTCCTCGGGGACGCCCACCCGCCGCACCGGGATCTCCGCCTCCTTGAACGCCTTCATGTCCTCGTACTTGACGCCGATCCGCTCGGCCGTGGCCCTGGTCATCGCGGTCTCGATGAACCCGGGGGCGACGGCGTTGCAGGTCACGCCGAACTTGCCCAGCTCGATCGCCAGGGTCTTGGTGAACCCCTGGAGCCCGGCCTTGGCGGCGGAGTAGTTGGCCTGGCCCCGGTTGCCCAGCGCGGAGGAGCTGGACAGGTTGACGATGCGGCCCCAGCCGTTCGCGGTCATGTGCGCCTGGGCGGCCTTGCTCATCAGGAACGAGCCCCGCAGGTGCACGTTCATCACGGTGTCCCAGTCGTCCGCCGACATCCTGAACAGGAGGTTGTCGCGGAGGACACCCGCGTTGTTCACCAGGATGGCGGGCGGGCCGAGGCGTTCGGCGACGGTCGCGACCGCGGCGTCCACCTGGTCGGCGTCGGAGACGTCGCATCCGACGGCGAGGGCCGTGCCGCCCCCGGCGGTGATGCGGTCCACGACCTCCTGGGCGTCGGACTCCTTCAGGTCCAGGACGGCGACGGCCCGGCCTTCGCGCGCCAGGCGCTCGGCCGTGGCGGCGCCGATCCCGCGGGCGGCTCCGGTCACGATGGCCACACGAGGCGTTGGGGACATGGGGTTACCTCCAGAATTCACGTGGTGGGCGCGACAGAATCCTATCCACATCCCTACCGGTCGGTAAGCGGGTGGGGGTGGGAGTGCGGCCTTTCGGGGAGCGCCGGGGAGAGGGCCGGGGAGGAACGGGGATCCGGTGAAGTTGGTCCCCCTGTTTCCCTGCACTTTGTCGAAGCTTGGCCTACGATTGCCACCAAGACCGAGATGCACGTGCATACGAGACGTGCAGCGGCACGGGCCCGAAGGTGTCTTCGCGGGATCGCGGAGGTTTCCGGGACGTGTCGTCGCTGCTCGCCACGGTGCGTCAGGGAGGAAGTGGAAGGCATGGAGTGTGCGGAGGCGGTGGCGGAGCCTGCCGGCGGATGGTGGCTCAAGGTCCTGACGCACGGTTCCCGGCGCTGGAACACCCCGGTCTGCGGCGACCGGCACGACGCGGTCACGTGGAGCTTCGAGTCGAGGCCCCACGCGGTGGGGGCCGCGCGGGAGATTTCCGAGGCGCTTCTCCGCGAATGGGAGATGCAGTACTTGTCCGGCGATGTCGCGGTGGTCGTTTCCGAATTGGTCACCAATGCGGTCCGGCACGGCGGTCCCCTGCCCTTGACCAGGCAGAGCGAGGGGGGTATTCAGCTCTCACTGATGCGCAGCGGGAGCGAATTCATCTGCGCGGTCCGGGACGGCGGTGATCGGCTGCCGCGGAGAAGGGAAGCAGATCTGACCATGGAGGGCGGGCGCGGACTTGCCCTGGTGAGTGCTTTCGCGCGAGAGTGGGGTGTGATTCCCACGTCTCCCGGCGGAAAGTTCGTTTGGGCACAATTCGCCTGATCCCGGTCAGGTGTCCCGTGACCGGCCGTCCCGCGGCCACCCGAAGTCCGCGGGGGCTCCGGCCCGGTGACCCGCCGTCCGCGACGGGGGTCGACGGCGGCCCCTCCCGGAGGGGCCGGCGCCGTCACCGATGGAGTACCCGGGTGCGGGGGCGCTCCGGTTATATCGTGTACATGTAGTGTCTTGACCTCAAGGCAAAGGTGTCCCGCCACCCCGGATACCCTTGTGCCGGGAATGACAGAGAGGCGACGAACGTGGATATCGCTCGATTGCGCAAGGGGAGCGGCCCCACCGTGCGTCGCATGCTACTCGGGCACGAGCTTCGTAAGCGTCGCGAACAGCGGGGTATCACCCGTGAGGACGCGGGGAACCGGATTCGGGCATCCGCGTCGAAGATCAGCCGGATGGAACTCGGCCGGGTCGGTTTCAAGCTGCGCGATATCGAGGACCTCCTCAAGATGTACGGGGTCTCCGACCGCAAGACGATCAAGGAATTACTCGAAGTCGCCCGCGAATCCAACAAGCCCGGGTGGTGGAAGGAGTACGGCGACTCGCTCCACAAGTGGTTCATCCGCTATGTGGGCTTCGAGGAGGCCGCCGACCACATACGCATCTACGAGTCCCAGTTCGTGCCGGGCCTGCTCCAGACGGAGGAGTACGCACGGGAGATCATCTCGGGCGGCGTCGAGACCGACATGGTCACCGAGCAGCGCATCGAGGCGAGACTGCGCAGACAGAAACGCATCGAGAACGACACGAGCATGCGCATGTGGGTGATCCTCGACGAGGCTGCGGTGCGCCGCCCCATCGGCGTGATCAGCCGCGGTCCGGAGATCATGCGCCGCCAGATCGAGCACCTGATCCACCTCAGCAGCGAGCACGACAACATCACCCTCCAGATCATCCCCTTCTCCGTGGGCGCGCACGCGGCCGAGGCCGGGTCCTTCACCCTGCTGAGGTACTCCGAGTTCGAGCTCGCGGACATGGTGTACCTGGAGCAGCTCCACGACGGCGAGCTCATCGACCGCCGCAACGTGGTGGAGGCGTACACCAAGGCGATGACCCGGCTGAGTGTGGCCGCGGCCACCCCGGACGAGACGCTCGACATCCTCAAGGAGATCCGGGAAGACCTCAAATAGCCGTTCACCGTCGCCCGCGGAGGGGCGGAGCGGTGGTGAGGGGAGACGAACGCAGGCCCGCCGAGGCGGGCCTTTCCGGATGTTGAAGGGCCCTGTCCACTGGACAGGGCCCTTCTGTCCGTATCCTCGGTCGACCCGGGTGAGGGCGTGGCAACCGGGTCGGTGAGTGCGGAGGGTCCCCGGGCGGAACTCCCCCGGGCGCTCCGAAGCCCCCGACGGCATCGTCGGTGGGGACTCGTCCTAGCTGAGCAGGTTGTCGAAGTCACCGTCCTTGGCGCCCAGGATCATGCAGTCGATCTCCTCCTGGGTGTAGACCAGCGCCGGCCCGGACGGAAACCGGGAGTTGCGCACGGCGATCGAGCCGTCGCTCAGGCGGGCCATCTCGACGCAGGCGCCCTGGGAGTTGCTGCGCTTGGCCTTCTGCCAGGCGACATCGGTCAGCTCGGTCGCGGTGATGCCGTTGTGTGCGGTCATGCTGTGCTGCTCCTTCGGATCTGCGAGGGGAACGTCCGTGCTGATGCACCGCCAGATGCACGTGCACAAGCACTGACACTTCATAAGCATAGCGTGACCCTCGCCACTTGTCCGGGGGTTTGGTTCTATGTAAGCGCGGTGTAATCCAACCGTTCGGGACAGGTGTCCGGACCCCGACGAACGGGACGACACGGGTGCGATTCCGGCGCTCGGCACGGTGCCGGACACGCGTGAGCCCCACCCGTCCGGCACGTACCGGACAGGTGGGGCTCACGGGGGCCGACCGGGCAGGGGCCCGGTCGCGGCGGGACGCCGTCAGGCGTTCGAGGTCAGGAGCAGCCCAGCGCGGTGGTCAGCGCGGCCAGGTTGCCCCGCATGATCGACGGGTAGTCGTCGCCGGGGGAGTCCTCGGTGACGCCCTCCAGCGGGTCGAGCACCCGCACCTCGGCACCGGTCTCGGAGGCGATGGTCTCGGCCGTCTCCGGCGGCATCAGCGGTTCGGTGAAGACCGTGGTGATGTCGCGCTCCCGCACGATGTCGGTGATCGCGGCGATCTGCGACGGGGAGGGCTCGGTGTCGGGGTCCACCCCGCTGACGCCGACCTGTTCGAGGCCGTAGGCCTCGGTCAGGTACGTGAACGCGGTGTGGCCGACGACGACGTCGTGGTGCTCGCAGGAGGCCAGGCCCTCCTCGTACTCCTGGCCGATCGCCTCCAGCTCCGCCGTCACGGCCTCGACGTTCTGCTCGTAGGCGTCGGCGCCCTCTGGGTGGACCTCGCCCATCCGCTCGCCGAGGGCCCGGGCGGTCTCCGCCATCAGCTCCACGTCCAGCCAGAAGTGGGGGTCGTGCTCACCGTGGTCGTGCTCCTCCTCCCCCTCCTCCTCATGGGCGTGCTCGTCCTCGTGGCCGTGCTCGTCCTCGTGGGCGTGCTCCTCGTCCCCGTGCTCCTCGTCCTCGCCTCCGGCCGGACGCAGGTGCACGACGTCGCCCACGTCGAGCGCGCTGTCCGAGGCCTCCTGGGAGATCGCGTCGTCCACCGCGGGCTGGAGGCCCCCGACGAAGAACGCGATGTCGGCCTCGCTGACCTCGCCCACCTGGCGGCCGGTGAGCTCCAGGTCGTGGGGTTCGGTGCCGGGCTCGGTCAGCTGGGTGACGGCCACGCCGTCCCCGCCGATCTCGCGGGCGAGCCACTCCAGGGGGTAGACGCCGGTGACCACGGTCAGGTCGGCGTCGGCCGGGGGGACACCCGTGTCCTCGGCCCCGCCTCCTCCGCTTCCGCAGGCGGTGATCATCATGAGTGTCGCGGTGCCGAGGACGGCGGCCCGCACGGTTGTCCCTGTTCGCATGGGTCAATCATCGGGATAATGAAAACGGTTGTCAATTTGTCTGCTTGTGGAGGATGTCTCCCGGGTGTCGGATCCGCCCGGGTTCTACACGATCTCCGAGAACCGCTCGACGTCGTCGGTCCGTCCCGCGACCACGATCACATCGCCCTTGTTGAGCACCGTCTCCTGGGTCGCGTACGTGAACTCCGCGCCCATGCGCTTGACCGAGACCACGGTGATCCCGTACTCCTGGCGCACTCCCGTCTCGCGCAGGGATTTGCCCAGCAGCTCCTTGGGAGCCTTGGTCTTTCCGAGGGAGAACCCCTCCTCCAGCTCCACGTAGTCGAGCATCTGCCCCGACAGCAGGTGCGCCACCCGCTCGCCCATGTCGTGCTCGGGCAGCACCACGTGGTGGGCTCCCACCTGCTCCAGGATGCGGCCGTGCCGACGGCTCGTCGCCTTCGCCCAGATGGTCGACACCCCCAGGTCCACCAGCTGTGACGTGGCCAGGATGCTCTCCTCCAGGTGGGTGCCGATGGCCACCACCGCCCGGTTGAAGTTGGAGGCGCCGATCTGGCGCAGCGCCTCCTCGTCCGTGGCGTCCGCGATCACCGTGTGGGTGAGGGCGTCGGCGTAGGTCTGCACCAGGCGCGGACTGGTGTCCACGCCGAGGACGTCCCAGCCGCGGTTGACCAGTTCGAGGGCGAGGGAACTGCCGAACCGGCCGAGGCCGATGACCAGGACGCTCTTGTCGTCGTTCCTGTTGCGGTGTGGCACGGGTGACTCCTGTCTGTGCGGCTCAGCCGATGATCGGCCTGGCCTCGGCGAGATCGTAGCGCCGGCGGCGGTCGCGGAAGGCCAGGGCGGTGGCGACGGTGATGGGGCCGATGCGCCCCGCGACCATGAGCGCGACGAGCAGGCACTGGGCCCACGGGGGCAGCTCGGGGGTGATGCCGGTGGAGAGCCCCACCACGCCGAAGGCGGAGACGACCTCGAACACCACCGGGAGGAAGTGGAAGGGGGTCGTGTGCATGAGCAGCAGCGAGCTGAACGCGACGACCGTCGCGGACAGGAACACCAGGCTGAGGGACTGGCGGATCACCCCGGGCGGGAGCTTGCGGTCGAACACGTGCACCTCGTTGTGCGCGCGGATCTCCGCCAGCACCACGAGGAAGATCACGGCCAGGGTCGCGACCTTGATTCCGCCGGCCGTTCCGGCGCTGCCGTTGCCGACGAACATGAGCATGATCGTCAGCAGCAGCGTGGAGTCCTGCATCTCCCCGACCGCGACGGAGTTCAGCCCCCCGCTGCGGGGCATCACGCTGTGGAAGAAGCCGTCCGTGAGCTTGTCCGTCCAGTGCATCGCCCCGAGCGTCGCGGGGTTGCCCCACTCCATCGCGGTGATGAGCGGGAAGCTCCCCAGGAAGAGGATGGCCGTGGTCGTGATGGTGATCTTGGCGTGCAGGCTCCACGTGCGGGGCTCGCCGAGGTTGCGGCGCAGTTCGAGCAGGATCGGGAAGCCGAGACCGCCGAGGATCACAGCGAAGGCCACCGGCAGGAGGATGAGCGGATCCCCCGAGAAGCGCGTCATGCTGTCGTCGTAGAGGGAGATGCCGGCGTTGTTGAACGCCGAGATCGAGTGGAACAGGCCGGAGTAGGCGGCCTCCCCCGGGGACATGTCGTAGCCCAGCCACATCCGGGGCGTGATGAGCAGGAACGTCAGGCCCTGGAGCACCAGGAAGACCAGGGCGACGCGGCGGACCACGCCGGAGACGTCCCCGATCCACAGGCTCCGCGTCTCGGCCTGCACGTTGAGCTGGGAACGCAGCCGGAAGCGGTGGATCATGGCCGTTCCGAGCACGGACGCCAGGGTCATGATCCCGATGCCCCCGACCTGCATCAGGGAGAGCAGGACGATCTGGCCGAAGAGGTTGAGGTCGTGGCCGACCGAGATCACGCCGAGCCCGCACACGGCCAGGGCGGACGTGGCCGTGAAGAGCGCGGGGACGAAGTCCAGTCCCTCGCTGCCGGGGGTGGCCAGCGGGCTCATCAGCAGGGCGGTGCCGACCAGGTCCACGGCGAGGAAGACGAGGAGGAAGACGCGGGCCGGTTTGCGCCATGCGAGGAGTTCCCTGGTCGGCCGCCAGGCCAGGCGCGGGCGGAGGAGGGTCTGCGGCGACCGGAGGCGGGGGGCCGTCCTGCGGACCAGCGCGCCGAGGCTGCCTCCGCGCGGGCGGGGGCGTCGGCTCACCGGGTGCGCAGCCCGTGGCCGTGTGTGGTTTCCACCGGATTCTCCTCCTTCGACGAAGCGCGAACGATTCTGTCAAAGGTTGCGGGTTTGGTCACGTCGACGGCCCGGCACGGAGGGAACGGAGGGGCCGCTCAGGGCTGGGAGGCTGCCCGCTCAGTCGTGTCTGGCGCCCTCGTGGTCGGCGTGGCCCGGAGGCTCCAGTTGCAGGGTGGAGTGCTCGACGTCGAAGTGGCCGGTCAGGCAGGAGTGGAGTTCGTCGAGCATTCTCCCGGTGTCCCGGAGGTGTTCCTCGGCGACCACCACGTGCGCCGACATCACGGGCACCCCGGAGGTGATGGTCCAGGCGTGCAGGTCGTGGACGTCCAGGACCGCGGGGTGCCCGAGGAGGTGGTCGCGCACCTCGCTGAGGTCCATGCCCTCGGGGGTGGCCTCCAGCAGGATGTGCACGGCCTCGCGCAGCAGGGACCAGGCCCGGGGCACGATGATGGCGGCGATGCCCAGGGAGACGAGGGTGTCGATCCGGCCCCACCCGGTCAGCCACACGGCGATCCCGCCGACGATGACGCCGACGGAGGCGAGGGCGTCGCTCATGACCTCCAGGTAGGCGCCCTTGACGTTGAGGCTGTCCTTGGCGCCCGAGCGGAGGACGAACAGCGCGGCGATGTTGGCGACCAGGCCGAACGCGGCGACGGCGACCATGCCCGCGCCGGACACCTCGGCGGGCGACCGGAGGCGGTCGACCGCCTCGACCACGATGAACCCGCACAGCAGGAACAGCACGAGCGCGTTGACCGCGGCGGCGAGGATCTCGGCGCGCTGGTAGCCGAAGGTCCGTCGGCTGGTGGCGGGACGGGAGGCGATCCAGACGGCGGCCAGCGCCAGGGCCACGCCGAAGGAGTCGGTGACCGTGTGGCCGGCGTCGGCGAGCAGCGCCAGACTGCCGCTGTACGCGGCGCCCACGACCTGGACGGCGGCGACGGCGACCATCATCGCCAGGACCAGCGCGAGCCTCCCGCTGTTGGCCGCACCGGCGGTGATCGCGTGCCCGTGTCCGTGCCCGTGTCCCGCTCCCACGGCGCCTCCCTCTTGTCCGCGTCGTCCCGTGTCCTCGGGCGCCGTGTGCGACCGCGCCCCATAGTTCAGCCTTCACTGTTTATACAGCCAAAGCTGTCTATACAGCAAACTATGTACAATGGTTTTCATGTTGACCTCCGAGCAGCGCCTGTCCGCCATCCACCGGCTCGGGCGCGCGCTGTCCGATCCGACCCGGTCCCGCCTCCTCCTGGCCCTCCTCGAGGGTCCGAACTATCCGGCCGGACTGGCCGACCAGCTCGGACTCACCCGGCAGAACGTCTCCAACCACCTCGCCTGCCTGCGCGACTGCGGGCTGGTGCACACCCACGCCCGCGGCCGCCAGGTCAGCTACGAGCTGGTGGACGCATCCCTGGCGCACGCGCTGGAGGACCTCCTGCGCGTGGTGTGGGGGACCTCCCAGCCGCACGAGCCCCTGGAGGAGCACCGGGCGGGCTGAGTCCCACCCCTTCAGGATGCCCCGGCGGGCCCCGCTCTCCCGGTTGTCCACAGGCCGTTTTCGCGGAGGCGTCGCGCTCCGGTCGCGACGTCTTTTTTTGGTGGACCGGAAATCGTGGCTGTGATGTCCCTTACAGGGAACCGGGGTCCGAGGCCACGGGAAGGCCCACCTCACCCCGGGGGACTCCGACTTACGGCGGACGTCCCTAACTTTGGTCAGGGATCGACCCTGACAGAAGACTGACGCGCCCCTGAGAGTCCCCTGAACCGGACGGGGTTGGCTGATCTTCCGATATAACGCGACGTATTCTGAATCGTGCGCCAGGTGGATGCTCCCCCTGTGCCGCACATCGCGAACGCACAACCTGCGTCCCCACCAGCACCACACGTTCGAGGACCGGTCGCCAGACCGCAGTGACGGCGTGCCCGCCCGACGGTCGTCGGAAAGCGCTCGACCACCACACCACGGTCTGCTCCCGTGGTCAGCAGCGAACTAGGAGCGAAAACCTCTCATGTCCAGATCGGCCACAAGGGCCCGTGGTACGGGCCGTCCCCCGGCAGGGACCGCCGCCCGCCGCTCGGAAGGGGCCACGGTATGAACCGCCTCGCGGTCATGTCGCTCAAGAACCGGGCGCTGGTCCTGCTCGTCACCCTGGCCGTCCTCTTCTTCGGCGTCCTCGCGGCCACCTCGGCCAAGCGGGAGCTCTTCCCGGAGATGTCCCTCCCGATGGTGATGGTCTCCGGCACCTACCAGGGCGCCTCGCCCCAGGTCGTGGAGAACCAGGTCACCGAGCCCCTGGAGCAGGCCGTCCAGGGCGTGGCGGGCGCCACCACGGTGACCTCCACCTCCAGCACCGGCTCCTCCCAGGTCACCGTCGAGTTCGACTACGGCTCCGACCAGGACGACCTGGTGCGCCAGACGCAGATCGCGGTCGACCAGATCTCCGGCATGCTCCCCGAGGACGTCAGCACCAGCGTCATGTCCTTCAGCACGGACATGATGCCGGTCGTGATGCTCGCCGCGGGCGCCGAGGACGGCGACGACCAGTCCATGGTCGAACCGCTGGAGACGCACCTCGTCCCCGAGATCGAGTCCCTCCCCGGCGTGCGCTCGGCGATGGTCACCGGCGCCATGGGCTCCGACGTCGTCGTCAGCCCGGACGCGGACGAGCTCGCCTCCGCGGGGCTGTCCCCCCAGGACCTCACCCAGGCCCTCCAGTCGAGCGGCCTGCTCCAGCCCGGCGGTGACATCGACTCCGACGGCCGCACCCTGAGCGTGACCACCGGCGAGCAGTTCTCCTCCGTCGAGCAGATCGAGGACGTCTGGGTCCAGCCCTCGGCCGCCGCCGGCGACATGTCCGCCGCGGCGCCCGGAGCGCCCCCCGCGGCCCCGCCGGCCCCGGTCCAGATCTCCGAGGTCGCCGACGTCGAACTCGTCCAGGACGAGGCCACCACGCTGGCCCGTGTCAACGGCGACCCGAGCATCGGCGTCATGGTCATGGCGACGCCCGACGGCAACACCGTCGAGGTGTCCGAGGGGGTCCAGCGGGTCCTCGACGAGCAGGCCGACGTCCTCGGCTCGAACATCGACATCAGCGTGGTCTTCGACCAGGCCCCCTACATCAACGAGTCGATCCTCGCGATGGTCGAGGAGGGCGGCATGGGCCTCGTCGCCGCCGTCGTCATCATCCTCGTCTTCCTCCTGTCGATCCGCTCCACCCTGGTCACCGCGGTGTCCATCCCGGTGTCGGTCCTGATCGGGTTCCTCGGGATGCAGGCGTTCGGGTTCAGCCTCAACATGCTGACCCTCGCCGCCATCACGATCTCCATCGGGCGTGTGGTCGACGACTCCATCGTGGTGCTGGAGAACATCCGCAGGCACCTCGACTACGGCAAGGAGCGGATGGAGGCCGTCCGGACCGGTGTGCGCGAGGTCGCCGCCGCCGTGGTCTCCTCCACCCTCGCCACGATCGCCGTGTTCCTCCCGCTGGCGTTCGTCGGCGGCATGGTCGGCGAGCTGTTCATGCCGTTCGCGGTCACCGCCAGCCTCGCCCTGGCCGCCTCGCTGATCGTCTCCATCACCCTCATCCCGGTGCTCTGCTACTGGTTCATGCGCCCCAAGGACATCGGGGACGCCACCCAGGAGGAGATCGAGCAGGAGGAGAACGAGCGCGAGCGCAAGGGCGTCCTCCAGCGCGCCTACCTGCCCGTCATCCGGTGGATCACCACCAAGCGCAAGGTCGCCACGATCACGACCCTGCTCGCCTCGGTCGTCATCTTCGCCGGCACCGTCTTCATGGCCACCAACCTCGAGACCGACTGGATGGGGCAGTCCGAGGAGAACTCCTACGCGATCGTCCAGGAGCTGCCCCCGGGCACGTCCCTGGAGGAGGCCGACGCCGAGGCCGTCAAGGTCGAGGACGCCCTGGCCGGGTTCGCCTGGGTGGAGTCCTACCAGACCAACGTCGGCGGCGGGGGCATGGCCGGGATGATGGGCGGCGGAGGCAGCAGCCAGGTCGACTACACGGTCACCGCCGACCCCGACACCGACCAGGCCCGCAACCGCGACGTGCTCCGCGACACCCTCGCGGACCTGGACACCGAGTACGAGCCCGTCCTGAGCAGCATGGGCGCCATGGGCGGATCCGGCATCGAGGTGCAGGTCAGCGCGGACGATCAGGAGGTCCTCGCCGAGGCCACCGGCATGGTCGAGGACGAGCTGAGCGCGATCGACGGCACCGCCGACATCACCAACAGCGTCGCCGCGGAGCAGTCCTCGCTGGAGGTCAGCGTCGACGGCGAGGAGGCCGCGGCCGTCGGCCTCACCGAGGCGGCGGTCGGCCAGCAGGTCTCCGCGGCCTTCAACGGCCAGAACGTCGGCACCGTCACCCTCGACGACACCCGCCGTGACCTGGTGGTCCGCTTCGACGAGGCCCCGCAGACGGTGGAAGACCTGGAGGACCTGCCCGTCATGGGCGCGACCGGGGCCGTCCCGCTGTCCGACGTGGCCACGGTCGAGGAGGTGCTCCAGCAGCCGGAGCTCACCCGGATCGACGGCATCACCAGCGCCACCGTGTCGGCGAGCGTCACCGCCTCCGACCTGGGCGCGGTGAGCGCCTCCATCACCGAGGCCCTCGACGGGCTGGACCTGCCGGAGGGCGCCTCGGCGACCCTGGGCGGCGTCAGCCAGGACCAGTCCGAGGGCTTCGCCTCGATGATGCTGGCGATGCTCGCCGCGGTCGTGATCTGCTACCTGATCATGGTCGCGACCTTCAAGAGCCTGCTCCAGCCGCTCATGCTGCTGATCTCGATCCCGTTCGCGATCACCGGCTCGCTGGGCCTGCTCCTGATCACCGGAAACCCGCTGGGCATCGCCGGAATGGTCGGCATGCTGATGCTCATCGGCGTGGTCATCACCAACGCCATCGTCCTGATGGACCTGATCAACCAGAACCAGAACAACGGGATGCCGCTCAGCGAGGCGATCGTGGAGGGTGCCCGCCACCGTCTGCGGCCCATCCTCATGACGGCGCTCGCCACCATCGCGGCACTGACCCCGATGGCCCTGGGGATCACCGGCGGCGGGGCGTTCATCTCCGCGCCGCTGGCGATCGTGGTGATCGGCGGCCTGCTGACCTCGACCGTGCTGACACTGGTCCTGGTCCCGGTCCTCTACCAGCTGGTGGAGTGGTCCAAGCAGCGCCGTGCCGCGCGGAGCGCGGAGCGCGCCGAACGGCGCCGCGCCCGCAAGCGCAAGGCCGCGGGGGGTGCGCCCGAGGGCGGCACGTCCGGGGCCGAGCGGGCCGAGGAGCGGGTCGGCTCGTAGCCGCATGCTCCACAGGGGCACCCCGCGCGACGCGCGGGGCGCCCCTCGCCGTTGGCGGTACCGCCTTGCGGGGGGCGCCGGTCGGTGCCCGGGGCCCGTGGATCCCGGTACCACCCCGGTGTCACGGGGACCGGGGACGACCGGTACCGACGGGGCCCGCCGGAACGTCGGCGGGTCCCGTCGTGCGATGTCTGTCCAGGGGAAACCGGGCGATGCCACCGAAATGCCTACTATGTAGGACTTATCGGTCGTCCCTCTCCGTCACCGGAGCGGCGATTTGTGCAATCCGCGCACTACAGGCAGGCTGCGACACATGGCAGAAACGAACAAGAGCCTCGACGACCTGGTCCGCGACGAGCTGGGCGAGGAGCCGTCGCAGGAGGCGAAGGACTACGCGCGCGAACTCTACGAGCGGTACCGGCTCCCCGCGCCCACCGAGGGCGGTGGTGCGCAGGAGCAGCAGGGGGCCGGCACCGAGGGGTGACGGCGGGCCCGCGCCCGCGGGCGGCCGGGGCGGCGTGACGGAGCGGCCGCCCGCTCGAACCCCTACTCCGCCGCGTCCACGGGGTCGGCGTCGCAGTCCCACACCAGCTCGAACCAGACCCTGCGCCCCATCCCGTCGGCGCGGGGCTCGGTTCCCCACTTGCTGGACAGCGCCTCGACCAGGTCCAGGCCACGGCCGTGCTCGGCCGTGTCGTAGGGGTCCCGGTGCTGGGGTTGCGGCGCCTCCACCCTGTTCCCCAGGTCCCGCACCTCCACGCGCGCCCACCCGGGGGCGAGGTGGACGCTGACCTCGAACTTGCCGGTCGCCCGGCCCGAGGCGCTGTGCGTGATGGCGTTCGTGGCGAGCTCGCTGGTCAACAGCGTCGCCGTGGTGAGTTCGGGTGAGGCGGCCAGCTGCCGGGCGACGAACCGCCTCGCGTAGGCGATCTGGCTCGGCAGCCCCGGGAACCGTCGCCGCGCGGGTCTGCGGGCGGTGCCGGTGCTGTGGGGTATCTCGTCTTCCATGTGATTCGCCGGACTGTGTAAGGGACTGGGCGGAGGGACCGGGGCCGGGAGTGCGTCCGGCGACGGGGGACGGGTCCTGTGGGCGGGGCCGTGCGCGTGGCGCGCGACGAGGGGTCCGAGAGAGCTCTGGGATGCTGCGGTCTCACACATTGGGTTCGCTCCCCGATGACGTGTGTTCGCGGCGGGCAGGGCAACGCAGCGCCGGGTCCTCGAGGCGTCCGTGCCCGTGGGGACGGGTCACGGCGCGGAGCGGACGCACAGGGCGGAGCCCCCTGGAGCAGGGAGGGAAGCGGGACTGTGCCACGACTGCTGCGCAAGGGCGGCGACAGGCGTTGGGTGAGAAGCCGCTTGGCTTCCCCGGGGACGGTGGTGGGGCCTGGGGCGGGCCGTGCTGCATGCTCATGTCTGGTAGCGGATGTGCCCTACGACACTGAAGGGCGTATTCGCGATCAGCATACGCTCTGTGCCTCCCCGGAAACCCAGCCGACCTGGCTTGGCCAGGATAACCCCCGCTGAGCTGCCCGAAGAGGGCGTTCGGTCCGACGGGGCGGGTGAGCGGGCGCGCATATCGGCGGGGATTCGTGACTCGTGGGACTCGAGAGCCCAAGTAACGATTACGTCAAGCTCTCCCCGATTCCGGTGCTTCCCGCGGTCTTGCGTCCGCCGCGTCCGACCCGACAAGGTATGGGGCATGGCCTCCCGCTCCCCGCTTCCCCCCGGCCTCGGTGTCGAGATCGACCGCTCCGTCCGCCTCGCCGACGAGGGGCACCTCCTCCTGGGCGGCTGCCCGCCACGGGCCGTCCGCCTCGCCCCGCCCCAGGTCAGCGCGCTGATCCGCTGGCTGAGCGGCGCGGTCCCCGCCGGAGCCGACGAGGGCCTGCTCGCCCGCGACCTGATCAGGGCCGGGCTCGCCCACCCCCGTCCGCTGCCCCTCCCGCCGGGGCGCACCGCCGAGGTGGCCGTCGTCGGCCAGGCGGGACCCGCCGCGCTGGAGACCACGCTCGGCCTCCTCGCCGCGTCCCACCCGGAACTGCGGCCGGTCGTCGTCGGAGCCACCGGGGCCTGCGCGTGGACCGCGCGCAGGCACGGAGCCCGGGTCGTGCCCGGTCCGCCCGGGGGTGCGCAGGCACGGGCGGTGGCGCTGGGAGCCTGCTCCGCGGAGTTCGTCGCCCTGGTCGAGTCGGGAGCGCGTCCCACCGCCGGATGGCTGGACACCGCCCTGGGGCACTTCGCCGACCCCGGGGTGGCGGCCGTGGTGCCCCGCGCGCTCACCGACCGGCCCCGGACCCCCGGCCCCCTGAGCAGGGCGGTGGCGGCCGTCGCCGCCCACGGGGCCGGGCCCGACCGCGGCGCCGACCCCGGCGCCGTCCTCCCCTGGGGGCACGGGACCCCCGGCCAGGCGCGTCCGGGAGCCTTCGGCGACCAGGGCTCCGACGATCCGCTGCGTCCCGTCCCGGTGCTGGTCGTGCGCCGCTCCGTCGCCGACCTGGACCCCGGGCTGGGGCCGGCCGCCGAACTCGACCTCTTGTGGCGCCTCGCCGGAGGCGGGTGGTCGGTGCGCTACGAGCCGAGGTCCCGTGTGCGGATGCCGCCGACCACGGACATGGGGGACTACCTGCGCGCGTGTTTCACCTCCGGTGCGATCGCAGGGCCCCTGGCGCGCCGCCACGGAGGACGGGCCGCCGGGCCCGAGGTCTCCTGGGCCGGGGCGGCAGCCCTGGCCCTGGCGGCGTCCGGCCGCCCGGGGGCCGCGCTGGCGGCCGGGGCCCTGGGCGGCGCGGCGGTCGCGGCCGCGGTCTGCGGTCGGGCACGCGCCCCGCTGTCGGAGGCGGTGAGGCTGACGGGGCTCGACCTGGTGCGCACCGCCGGGGCGGGTGCGCGCGCGGCGCGGGCCGGATGGTGGCCGGTGGCCGCAGCTGCCGAGGTCGCCGGCACGGTGGCGCGGGGACGCCGCGGGGCGGGCGCGCGGCGGTCCGCCCGGTCGCGCCGGGTCGCCCGGATCGCGGCGGTGTCGGGGGCGGCCCTGGTCCTGCCGCACCTGGCGGCATGGCGGAGGGGGAGGGGCGTGACCCTCGCGGGACCGGTGACCTGGACGGTCCTGGGAGCCGCGGGCGATGCCGCCCGCTCGCTGGGCTCCTGGTGGGGGATGGCGGGGGCGCTCTCCGCGGCTCCCCTGGTGCCGCGGCCGGTGGCGGTGGTGGCCGGGGCCGCGCCGTGGGCGCCCGTCGCCGAGGGGGCCGCGGCGGCCGCCAACCGGGAGAGCGTGCCCGCCCTCGTCAGCCGTCACTGACTTTCGCTACCCAGGGTGAGTGTCCTCGCCTTCGCGCGTCCGCTGTGCCCTGAGCGCGGGAGACGGCGGGCACGGGCGTTCGGTACGCGTTCGCAGGTAGGAGGAGTCAGGGTTTCGTGTGTGTTACTAACTATTGATGTTTGATGGCGCGTTTGTGGTGTTATGTCCAGTTCGAGGGCTTGAATGTTGTTTCGTTCGGGATGCTCTGGAGTTTATTTCCGCAGGTCAACTGGTGTATTGGTAACTGTGGGGAGTCACTGGGAAGCTGTGTGTGTAAAGATTGACAAAACGGATGCATCCGGATGGTCGAATGGGCACCGTTGTCTTTTCTTGATGGAGTGGTTACCGTCGAGTGTCTAGTGCTCCCGCAGACTCTTGACATTCCGGTCACTGATCGTGAACCGGATGCAATTGTGTTTTGGTAGTCACCGGGAGTAACCCCCACCGGTGGTCGCAGGAACGTGAAGGCTCAACGGCGGTACCCGCCGCGCCCCTCCGATCCGTGACCCTCGGTGCTCTCAGTCACGACCGCGCACAAGGGACAAGCGTCGGGCTCGGCTGTGAGGTTCGGAGATAGTTTTGGGCAAGTTCCTGGCCAGGCGGCTGCTGAACTACGTCGTGCTGATCTTTCTCGCGACGAGTTTCGCCTACCTGCTCGCCGCAACCAACCTCTATCCGCGCGGCTATTTCGAGCAGATGCAGCCCCCGCCCACGGCCGAGGTCATCAACGCCCAGCTCGACACCCTCAACCTCAACGACGAGACGCCCCTGGCCGAGCGCTACGCGGTCTGGTTGGGCGGTGTGGTCCAGGGAGACTTCGGGCAGAGCATCCAGGGGCGTGACGTCACCCCCCAGATCTGGATGAAGGCCGGCGTCACGCTGCGCCTGATCACGTTCGCCACCGTCCTCGGCGCCGCCGTCGGCATCGCCGTCGGCGCCTACTCCGCCGTACGCCAGTACAGGCGCTTCGACAAGGCCTCCACGGCAGTCGCCTTCTTCGTGCTCTCCGTGCCCACGGTGGTCATCGCGATCAGCGTCCAGGTGGGCGCGACCGCCATCAACGACCTCGTCGGCTTCCAGCTGCTGATCTTCTCCGGCGAGTACTCGGCGGGCTTCCGGGGGGAGTGGTGGCAACTCCTGCTCAACCGGATACACCACGCGCTGCTGCCCACGATCGTGCTCGCCCTCTCCCTGTTCGCCGCCTTCGCGCGCTACCAGCGCAACATGATGCTCGACGTGCTCAACGCCGACTTCGTGCGCACGGCCATGGCCAAGGGGCTCACCCGCAGGAGAGCGCTGTTCAAGCACGCCCTGCGCACCGCGCTGATCCCCACGATCACCTACTTCACCTTCACCTTCGGGATCATGGTGTCCGGCGCGACCTTCACCGAGAAGATCTACGGCTGGCACGGCATGGGCGCCTGGCTGATCGACTCGATCTCCCAGCACGACGTCCACGTGGTCGCGGCGGTCTCCTTCTTCATGGCGGTGACGGTCATGGCCGCCTCGTTCCTCTCGGACATCCTCTACGCCTGGCTCGACCCGAGGGTGCGGGTGTGATCGTGACCGGCCCCCGCACCACCCACGGCGACGCCCGCGCGTCCCGCCCCTCGACCGCCCCGCACACCACCGCGGCAGCCCGGCTGGAGACCACGCCATGAGTACGACCGAAACGAGCACGGAGCCCGCACCGGCACCGGCCGTGCCCCCGGCGCCCAACCGCCTGAGGGACATCGGGCGCCAGCTCCTGGGGACACGGCGCGTCATCATCGGGCTCGGCATGCTCGTCCTGCTGCTGGCCGTCGCCTTCATCGGTCCCCTCCTGACCGGATGGGACGTGGGGGAGCGCGACTACACCTCCCTCATCGACCCGCCCTCGCCCGAGCACTGGATGGGCACCAACCGCACCGGCCAGGACGTCCTCACCCAGAGCACCGCGGGCCTGCAGAGGTCGCTGCTCATCGGACTCCTCGTCGCCCTGCTCTCGACGGCGGTCGCCGCCCTGGTCGGCTCCTTCGCCGGGTACTTCGGGGGCCTCACCGACCGCGGCCTCATGTGGATCGCCGACCTGGCCCTGGTCCTGCCCAGCTTCGTCGTCCTGGCGATCCTGTCCAAGCACTTCGTCGGCAACGGCGGCTGGCTGGTCCTCGTCATCCTGCTGGCCGCGTTCAGCTGGATGGTCACCTCCAAGATGGTCCGCGGACTGACCATCTCCCTGCGCGAACGCGAGTACATCCACGCCGCCCGGTACATGGGCGTCCCCCCGCACAAGATCATCCTGCGGCACATCCTGCCCAACATGTCGTCCCTGCTCATCGCGGACGCCACGATCGCCGTGAGCACGGCGATCATCGGCGAGACCGCACTGAGCTACTTCGGCCTGGGCGTGCAGGCACCGGACATCAGCCTCGGCGTGGTCATCGCCGACGGCTCCCGGTTCGCGACCACGGCGTGGTGGATGTTCATGTTCCCCACGCTCCTGCTGGTGGTCCTCGTGCTCGCGGTGAACATGATCGGGGACGGGCTGCGCGACGCCCTCGACCCGCAGTCCAAGTCGCGCCGCTCCTAGGGGGACAGCAACACATGAGCACCGAAACGGTCGCCGCCACCGACGTCGCCCGAGACGGGCGGACCGCGGACAGCCCGGTCCTGGAGGTCACCGACCTCACCGTCACCTTCCCGGGGTTCGACGGCAACCCCGACGTGCACGCCGTCCGCGGCGTCAGCTACGCCGTCAGGCGAGGCGAGGTCCTGGGCATCGTCGGCGAGTCCGGCTCCGGCAAGTCCGTCTCCTCGATGGCCGCCATGGGCCTGCTGCCCGAGCACGCGAGGATCACCGGCTCGGTCCTGCTGCACGGGGAGGAGATCCTCGGACTGGACGACCGGGCGATGGCCGCCAAACGCGGCAAGGTCATCTCCATGGTCTTCCAGGACCCGCTCTCCGGCCTCACCCCCGTCTACACCGTCGGCGACCAGCTGGCCGAGGCCGTCCTGGTCCACGACCCGAAGACCCCCAAGGCCAAGGCACACGATCGGGCCGTCGAACTCCTCGACCTCGTCGGCATCCCCAACGCGGCCCAGCGCTACCGGTCCTTCCCGCACGAGTTCTCCGGCGGCATGCGCCAGCGGGTCATGATCGCCATGGCCATGGCCAACAACCCCGACGTCATCATCTGCGACGAGCCCACGACCGCGCTCGACGTCACCATCCAGGCCCAGATCCTCGACCTGCTCCGCACCGCGCAGAACGAGACCGGCGCGGCCATCGTCATGATCACCCACGACCTGGGGGTGGTCGCGGGCTTCGTCGACCGCGTCCTGGTCATGTACGCGGGCCGCCCCGTCGAGATCGGCACCGTCGACGAGATCTACTACAGCAGCCGCATGCCCTACACCATGGGCCTGCTCGGCGCCGTCCCCCGCATGGACCTGGACCGCCAGGGCGCCCTCGTCCCCATCAAGGGCACCCCGCCGTCGCTGTCCCACCTGCCGCCCGGCTGCCCCTTCGCGCCGCGCTGCCCCATCGCCCAGCCCGAGTGCGAGGCCGCCGAGCCCGAGCTGCTCGCCATCGGCTCCCAGCCGAGCGCGGAGGCCATCCGGCTCGCCCACGCCGACGGCGGAACCGTGCCCGGGAGCACCGGGGTCCACGACACCGGCGTGCAGAGGGTGGCGTGCATCCGCTCCGGCGAGATCGCCGACCGGGGCTGGACCGCCCAGGACATCTACCCCGTCCCCGAGATCCCCGACGTCCCGGCCGCCGAGGTCCCCCGCGAGGACCGGCCCGAGATGCTGCGGGTCGAGGGCCTGGTCAAGCACCACGCGCTCAACAAGGGCATGGTGTTCAAGCGGCGCGTCGGCACGGTCTACGCGGTGGACGGCATCGACTTCGACATCCGCGAGGGCGAGACCCTCGCGCTCGTCGGCGAGTCCGGCTGCGGCAAGTCCACCACCCTCATGCAGATCATGGACCTGGAGAAGCCCCAGAGCGGCTCCGTCTCCGTCATGGGCAAGGACGTGACCACGCTCGGCAAGAGCGGGCGGTTCGCGCTGCGGCGCGACATGCAGATCGTCTTCCAGGACCCCATGAGCTCCCTGGACCCCCGCATGCCGGTGTTCGACATCATCGCCGAGCCCCTGCGGGCCCACCGGACCGGCACGGCCGAGGTCACCCGGCGAGTCTACGAGCTCATCCAGCTGGTCGGCCTCGACCCCGAGCACGCCACCCGCTTCCCCTCGGAGTTCTCCGGCGGCCAGCGCCAGCGCATCGGCATCGCCCGCGCCCTGGCGCTGGAGCCCAAGCTGCTGGTCCTCGACGAGCCCGTGTCCGCGCTCGACGTGTCCATCCAGGCCGGCGTCGTCAACCTCCTGGAGGAGCTCCAGGCCAGGCTGGGACTCTCCTACCTGTTCGTGGCGCACGACCTGTCCGTGGTGCGGCACATCGCCGACCGCGTGGCCGTCATGTACCTCGGCCGGATCGTGGAGATCGGCGACACCCGGTCCGTCTACTCCAGGCCCGCGCACCCCTACACCCAGGCGCTGCTGTCCGCCATCCCGATCCCCGACCCGGAGAAGGAGCGGGCCCGTACCCACATCGTCCTCGACGGAGACCTGCCCAGCCCCGCCAACCCGCCCTCGGGTTGCAGGTTCCGGACCAGGTGCCAGAAGTTCATCACCCTCTCCGACTCGGAGAAGGACACGTGCGTGAACGTCGAACCGCAGATCCTCCCCACCAACGGAGGAGACCAGGGCGCCGCCTGCCACTACGCGGAACGGCGCCAGGTCGTCTGACCCCCCCGGCCCTTCGAGGCACGGCCGGCGCCGCCCCGCGCGCCGGCAGAACCACCCCCATAGGAGGAATCCCCATGCGAATCGGGAAGGCGCGCTATCTCGCCCCCGTCGCCGCCCTGGTGATGGTCGCCAGCGCCTGCGGCAGCGATGACGGAAACGACCCGGACGCCGCGCAGGAGGAGGTCGCCGCGCTGCCCGCGTCCGACCTCAACGCCGCTCCGCGCGAGGACCTGCAGGAGGGCGGCACCTTCGTGTGGGCCCTCAGCGAGTACGAAGAACAGCACAACATGGTGCACGTCCAGGGCAACAAGGCCGAGGTGCGCCGTGTCCTTGGCTCCCTCATGCCGACCCCGACCCGGTTCGACGACGAGGGCGGCTTCGCCCCCAACGAGGCCTACGTCCTCGACTACGGGGTCAGCGACGACGGCCTGGAGGTCTCCTACACCCTCAACCCCGACGCGGTCTGGTCCAACGGCGAGCCCATCACCTGGGAGGACTACGAGGCCCAGGTCATCACCCGCAAGGGTGAGCGCGACGGCGAGTTCGAGGTCGGCTCCGACACCGGCTACAAGTGGATCGAGGACGTCGTCCAGGGCGAGGACGAGTACTCGTTCACCCTGGAGTTCTCCCGGCCCTACGCCGACTGGCCCGCCCTCTTCGACATCGTGTACCCCAAGGAGTACATGGAGGACGAGGAGCTCTTCCTGGAGGGCTACGACGGCGAGATCCCCGTCACGGCCGGCCCGTTCGCGGACCCCGAGTTCGACGACGTCACCCAGCGCATCACGGTGACGAAGAACGAGGACTGGTGGGGCGAGCCCGCCATGCTGGACGAGATCGTCTTCACCCACGTGGCGATCGACGGCCAGGCGACCGCGTTCAACAACGGTGAGATCGACGCCTTCTACCTCGGCTACGACGCCGCCGCGTGGGAGCTCCTGAAGGACCGCGAGGGCACCTACTTCACCCGCGCCGTCGACAACGCCCACCGGTTCATCTCGCTGAACGCCGGCAGCGAGATGCTCCAGGACAAGAACGTCCGCCAGGCCATCTCCATGGCCATCAACCGCGACACCATGGCCGAGGTGGCCCTGGGCGCCGTGGACTGGCCCATCACCGGCGAGGTCAACCGCCTGCTCCGCTCCAGCCAGAACGGCTACCAGGACAACAGCGACCCGGTCGGCACCTTCGACCCCGAGGCCGCGGCGGCGCTGCTCGACGAGGCCGGCTGGACCCTGGAGGAGGGCGCGGAGTTCCGCACCAACGAGGCGGGCGACACCCTGACCCTCGGCTGGGTGGCCTCCGAGAACATGCAGCTGGCCAAGGACGAGGGCGACATCGCCCGCGAGATGCTCGCCGAGATCGGCGTCGAGGTGGACGTCCAGAACGTTCCCGGCAACGCCCTGTTCTCGGACTACGTCATCCCGGGCAACTACGAGATGGCCAGCTTCGTCCTGACCGGCTCCAACCCCTACCCCACCGACACCGAGGGCAACTACAGCGGCCCGGTCGACGAGGCGGGGGAGGAGTGGGGCAACAACACCAGCTTCCACTCCACCCAGGAGATCAACGACCTCTACGAGGAGCTGGCCGGGGAGACCGACCCGGACCGCTACGCCGAGATCGCCAACCAGATCGACGCCGCCATCTGGGAGGAGGTCCTCACCATCCCGCTGTTCGAGCGTCCCGGCCAGTACGCCATGGACGAGAACCTGCGCAACTGGGGCGCCTACGGCGTCGCCGGCAACTACGTCTACGAGGACATCGGCTGGCTCGCCGAGTAGCCTCCGCGACGGCACCGCCCACGGCGGTCTGAGCGGTCGCTGCTCCGAGCGCCGAAGGTCATCGGGGCGCCGGCCTCCCACAGGGGGCCGGCGCCCTTCGCCGTGCCAAGCCGCGCACACGGGGCGGGCCGGGCGGCAAGCCCCGCGCGCAGGGGGAACCGGGCCCTGGGTTGGGTCTGCGAACCCCGCTGTGGCAGGGTCGGGGGTGCAACCCCCCGCCCCCCGTTACCCCGCTCGCTGGAAAGCTCTCGATGAGACCTCACCCCATCCCCGCCGCGGCTGCGGCGGTGCTGCTCTGCGCGGCCCTCGTCTCCTGTACGCGTCAGGAGGAGGAACCCCGGGACGCCGTCGAGCCCCCCGTCGGCGCGGCCGTCGAGCCGCAGACGGAGGAGGCCGACGAGTCGAGCCCCCCACCCTCGGAGGAACCCGGGGAGGAGGACCCGTTCGGCACCCCGGTGGGCTGGGCCTCCGAGCCCCTGGAACGCGACGGCGAGGACCACCCCGGCGTCACCGGCGGAGCGGGGGGCGAGACCGTCACCGCGTCCGACGCTGACGAGCTCTCCGACCACCTCTCCGACGAGGAGCCGCTCACCATCGAGGTCAGCGGACGCATCGACCTGGACGGGGCCGTCGAGGTCGGCTCCGACAAGACGCTCGTGGGCGTGGGGGACGGCGCCGAGCTCACCGGCGGGAGGCTGGTCGTCGACGGCTCCAGCAACGTCGTCCTCGCCAACCTGGCGCTGGAGTCGGACGGGACCGCGGTGGCGGTCGGCGGAGGGGCGCACCACGTGTGGGTGGACGGCTCCACCCTCACCGGGGGCGACGGCGGCGCCGCCCTGGTCACCGTCACCGGAGGCGCCGACAACGTCACCCTGTCCTGGAACCACTTCCGGGACGCGGAGTCGGCCATCAGCATCGGCGGCGAGGACGACGAGCCCGGCGCCCTCCGCGTGACCGTGCACCACAACTACTTCGACGGGACCTCCGGCCGGCACCCGAGCGCCCGGTCCGCCGAGCACGTGCACGTGTTCAACAACTACTACCGGGCCAACCCCGAGTACGGCGTGCGGTCCACCCACGACGCCAACGTGCTGGTGGAGGGCAACTACTTCGACGGAACCCCGGTCTCGGTGGCGCCCGAGGACGAGGAGCCGGGCAACGTCGTCACCCGCGACAACCTGCTGGTCGACTCGGCCCAGCCCGACCTGCGCGGCGCCGTCCCCGACCCGCCCTACACCTACGAGCTCGACGACACCGCGACGGTCCCCGACGTGGTGGCGGCGGGAGCGGGCGCCGACACCCCGTAGCCGCGGGCGGCCGGCGCCGGGCCCCGGGGCGGGGCAGGGCCGGGGCCTGATGCGCGTCCGCTCCCGGGGGCTCAGCTGAACGAGTGGTACTCGTAGCTCTCCGCGAAACCGCCGGCGGCCCGGTAGTCGAGTCTGCGCGGATATCCCTGCTCGTCGATCCACAGCTCGAACTCGGCGTTCGGCACGAGGGTGAGGGTGTTGACCCCGCTGTCCTTGTCGTAGCCGCCCACCTTGGCGGAGAAGGTCCCCGTGTAGAGGTAGGCGCTGTGGGTGCTCCGCTGGCCGGGCCACCGCAGGTCCACCTCCTCCAGGCCGACCAGGGCCAGGTCGGAGGAGGTTTCGAGGATCTCGTGCAGCTTGGCCGAGCCGAACCCCCGCGAACACAGGTAGCCGTCCGCCTCGCTCGGCGGATCCAGGAGCTTGAGCCCCCGGTCCGCCGTCATCATGAGCTGCCCGTCGCCCACGTCGTAGCGGTAGACGCTCTGTCCCTCCGTCGTGGTGAAGAAGTGGTCGAACTCCGGCTCGGCCGTGGCGTCGTACATGACGCGCCCGCGGCCGGAGGCCACGTTCGGGTACGCGGGCGCCGCCGGGACCGCCCCGGCGGCCGGCTGTCCGGCGGCACGCCGGGCGTCGTCGGCGGAACCCCCCGAGGCGGGCAGGACCCGGGGCGCCCGCCGCTCCTGGCCGGGCGCCCCGGACCCCTCACCGCCTTCTGGGCCGTCCGGGCGCTCCCGGCCCTCCGAGGCCTGCGAGCCCTCCGGCCCGGCGCTCCCGTCGTCGACGGTGAAGGTGATGTGGAAGGCGGCCGAGTCCTCCACCAGGCCCGCGGCCACCGCCACGTAGGACTCGGCGTCCTCCGGGTCGGCCTCCGAGGAGGGGGCGCCCGTCCGGGGCGGCCGCGACTCGGGACCGTCCGCGACCTCCAGGGGCCGCAGGGGGGAGCCCAGCGTGAGCCGGGCCACCCCCCAACCGCTGGCGATCACGGCGAGGCAGACCACGACCACGAGCACGGACACCAGCCAGTTGGGGCGCTCTCCCCCCTCCGGAGGCGGGTCCTCGGAGTCGGAGGTGCGCGGTATCGACGGCATCGACACGGCCTGGGCCTCGTTTCTGCGAATCGGAACGCGCCCGCCAGGGCACGGAGGGGGACGGCGGCGCATCTTCGTCAGCTGGCGTCGTCGGGTTGCGTCTGCGGGGGGTACGACGCGGTGACGCAGTGTTCTGTTCGATGGTCGCATGCACGTAATCGCTCCCCGCATCGGCGAACCGGAGCACCCAGTCCAGGTGCGGCGCCTCCAGAGCCGGCTCCAGGAAGCCGAAGGTGCGGGTCCGCGACAGCCTTCGCAGGGCCTCCTCCGACGCGTGCTCCCACAGCGCCCGGACCGCTACCCGGGCCGCGCCGGTCGCGGCGAAGGAACGGCTGGAGAAGAGTTCGTGCAGCTCATCGGCTTCCAAACGAAGAACGGTCGCTTCGAGTACCTCCGATTCCAGCAGTCCCAGGAGCGCCAGCGCACAGTCGACGCGAGCCACGGGGTCGGGAACGAGCGTGCCCCGCGAGCAGCGCAGGACGGCTTCGGCCGCGGCCACAGGATCCAGCGTCCAGTCACCGTCCGGTAGGCGTTCGTGGCCGATTGTGGCCTCGTCGTTATGGTCCGGCCCGAACGTTCCGCCGCTCCCGGGGAGCCCGTGGCGGCCGGTCCCGCTCGCACCGGGCTCTCCGCCGGAGCGACCGCCCGGAGGGGCCGCCTCCCCGGGCGGAGCCTCCGGGGCCCGGCCCAGGGCGGCGTGCACGGCGCCGCGGACCTCCGCGGGCAGTTCCCGAACCGGCGCCTGGACCGCGAGCGCCACCACGGCGGCCACCACGACCAGCAGGGCCGTGTACTCGATCACGGCGTTGCCCCGGTCCACGTCGGACCTCCTCTCTCCTGTCGGGGACGGTGGCGGGGGTACTGCGGGCGGCCCCCGGGGACTCGGCGGGAGGGGCGCGGGCGTCGGGCACCGCGCTCGGAGGGGCCACCCGGGTCTCAGGGCTCCGGGAGAGCCGTCAGCAGGGGAGGCCGTGCCGCGTAGGCGCGGATCTTCCGGCGGACGCGGCGCAGACGGTGCGGGGGACACGACCAGCCCCGGCGGACGAGCGTGTGCAGGAGGCGCCGCACCAGGCGGTCGGGGCGCCGCCGGAGGTCGTACACGCCGACGGAGACCACCTCCCAGCCCTCGACCCGCATCGCGGCGTAGCGGGCGCGGTCGCGGGCCAGGGACTCTCGCGAGGAGTGGAACTCCAGGCTGTCGTACTCCAGCGCCACCCCCGGGGAGGGCCGGCCGAGGTCGGCGTGGAGCAGGCCCTCCGCGGTGGCGACCGGACACTGGGGGACGGGAGGCGGCAGCCCCGCCTCCAGGAGCAGTACCCGTGCCCACGACTCGGCGGGGGACCGGCTCAGGGCACTGGAGCCGGCGCAGCCGCGGTTGCGTCCGGGGAGCGCGGGCCATCTCGTCGTCGGTGACCAGCCCCCGTGAGAGGAACCCGTCGATACGGGCCGTGGCCACGAAGACCGAGGGGGCGCGTGCGGCGACGTCGGCGGCGGTCCTCGCCGGGGTGGTGATCCGGACGCCCCCCACCACGGTGGTGTCGGCGGGCGGCAGGACCTCCCTGTGGGCGACGACCGGGGCCCGGCGGTGCTCACCCTCGGCGGTACCGACACGTGCAGCCGGGTGCGGGTGGGCCGGGCACCGCGCGGGTACAGGTCCACGCCCCACACGTAGGCGGCGGTGACGTCGGCGGCGACCGCCGTGGCGGACACCGTGTCGAGGACGGGGGCGAGTGTGCGGAGGAGGAGGGAGCGGTCGGGGAGGGCGACCCCACGGAGTGTCATACCTCCAGGCTGGACCGCGGCCGGAGGGGGGACAAGGGGGAGTTCGCGCCTGTGGACGGCCGCGCCGGACCGCCTCCGGCGGAGGCGGCGGCCCTACTGCATGTTCCCCTCACCCGCGGCCAGGTGGATGTGGTCGACGTGGTCCTGCGTGTTGTTCCCGGTGTCCTGGTGGAAGCGGCGCACGCTCTCCCAGGGCCCCACCGGGTCGAAGGCCGCGTTCCAGATGTGGTGGTCGTAGATGATGCCCTTGACGCGCAGCTCCCTGGCCCGCGGGATGATCCAGTTGATCACCGTCACAGCGGTCTGGTGCATCTGCGGGGTCGGCACCGCGCCCAGGTCCGACACCATCATGTAGTCGACCGCCTGGCCGGTGTGGTGGTCGCTCCCGGGCTCCGTGCGCCGTCCGCCCGCGGAGATGTAGAACCCGCCGAACTCCTCCTGGAGGCGGTTGTGCACCGCGCACATCGCGGGGTGGAGGGAGCCGAGCGAGGAGCAGTTCACCACGGCGCCGCCCCCGAAGTACGAGTCCGGGTCGAACCTGTACCGGCCCTCCTGGTCCACCAGGTGCACGGCGACCAGGCGTTTGGCCGACTCGACGTCGGTGACCGGTCCGCCGCCGCAGTCCATGACGCCGCCGTCCACGCCGCAGTCGTGGGGGACCCGGACGATCGCGATGGCCGAGGCGTTGCCGACCACGGTGTCGGTCTCGTCCTCGCTCCCGTCGCACACCACGTCGTTCCAGTGCCGGGACCCGTCCTCCTCCAGCTCCCTCTGGCAGACGGCGCCGCGCACCTCGACCCGCACGATGTTGCCGTACCTCCCGAGGCTGTTGTCGCTGGCGCGGATGTCGGTCAGGACGGCCCCGTTGGCCCGCGCGTACTCCTCGGCGCGTCCCTCGGCGACCTCCTCGTCGAACCACGGGTACGGGATGCCGCCCTCGACCATCTCCTGGGCGGCCTCGTCCTGCAGGGCGCCCACGGCGGCCAGCGCGGCGGCGTCGGCGGCCGTCTGGACCCGGGAGCGCGTGTCGTTGGCGGCGCCGACCCTGACGAACAGCAGGGTCAGGGCCAGCAGGGCCAGGGTGAGGCCGAAGAGCAGGAGGGTGTTGGCCTGCCCTTCGTCGTCGCGGCCCAGGAGGGGCCGGGGCCTCTTCCGGGCTGAGGAGGAGGGGAGGAGGGTCCGTCGCAGTCCCATGTGTTTTCCGTGGGTGGGGGCCTTCCCCGTGTGGGCGGGGAGCGGGGGCGGGTGTTCGAGGGGCCGGGAGCGCGTCGCGCGGGGCGTGCGTGCGAGCGCATCCGGACAGTTGCCCTGCCGGGCGCAGCTTATCCGGGCTTGTCCATGATCGGTAGTCGCCTGTGGACGGAACCGCGTTTCACGCGACGCCGGAGGGGGTTTTCGTCCTTTTGATGTCGCCCTGGGCGGTGGAGGCGTGACCACACCTGGCCATCGGCGCGGGAGTTCGTCCACACCCGCCTGTTGGCCCGTTTTGCGGCGCTTGGCCTGGTAAGAAAGGAAACGCGGACCGACCGTCCCGCCGTGCCGACGGGTGTGCCCGGGAGGGATGTGGGGGCCGCGCCGGGCTCGCGCGCGGGTTTTTGTCGTGTGTTCGGCCAGAATCGGATTCCACCCGGAAGGATGTACACCGTCCGGAAGCCGCATACGGGGAACTTTCCCAACCCTCACGGCAATCCACCCAAGAAATCCACGTGCCACATACAGGGCAACTAGAAGGCGAGAACATGAGCGCCCGAAAAGCGATGACGCCCGTCGAACAGGACGAATCCCTCCGCGGTCTGGGAGCGGACCTGCTGCGGACGGCCCCCGAGGACTGGGCCAAGTTCCGGCTCGTGTACTCGGGACTCGCCGACGCCGAGTCCGCCCACTTCGAGGTCATGTTCGACGGGGGCCGGAGCACCGGGTGGCTCCCGCCGCTGTCCGCACTGGAGGTCCTGCGGGAGGTTCGCTCCGGCATGTACACGCACGGGAAGGGCACCTGGTACACGGCCTACTTCGAGTACGACCGGACCGGCCGGTACCGGGTCCGGTACGACTACGACAACGAGCCCTGGTTCGACGAGCCCCGGGACGCCGCCGACTACATGCTCGACCTGGAGTACTTCCCCCGCGACGACGAGCACCTCCCCGACTGGCTCATGGAGAGACTCGAGGGGGAACGGGTGCCCGACACGTCGGAGGCCTCGTCGCCCTGGAGCGTGTTCCGGAGCGCGCGCGTCACGCGGGAGACCAGGATCGCTCCCGGCGACATGTCGCCCGAGGAGATGATGGACACCGTCCAGGAGATCGTCGACCGCACGATCGAGTCCGTGTGGGGCGAGTGGAGCGAGATCGTCGTCGACTACAAGGGGCTCGTCGGGGTCTCCTCGGCCAGGGTCAGCGTGCGCACACCGGACGGCGGGACGGAGTGGGACCTCCTCCTGCCGGAGGCCGGCCGCCTGCTCGGCCGCCTGAGGACGGGCATGTACCAGCCGGGCAAGGGGACGTGGTTCACCGCCCGCATCACGATCCAGGAGTCCCGGGAGATCGGGGTCCACTTCGACCACCAGAACCCGCCGGAGTTCGACGTGGAACCCGACCCCCGCAGCTACCACCAGGACATGCGGTACTTCCCCCGCAGCGCCGACCACCTCCCCGACTGGCTCCTGGACCACCTGAGCGCCGCTCAGCGCCTGCTCCGCGCCGACGCGCAGGAGTAGCCGCGGCGTCCGCGGACGGGCCCTGCCGGGACCCGCCCGCGGACACCGTGCTCCGGTGGCGGCCGCGGCCCGCCGGGACGCCGCCGCGCGTCAGCGCAGACGCCGGCTGACCGAGCCCCACAGGTGCACGTCGGCGACGGTGACCTTGAGGTCGCCCGATCCCACCGGCGTCACTGTCACCGAACGCAGGTACGGGCCACGGCTCCAGCGGCGCGCCGTGTGCCCGGGAACCTCCTCGGCCCTCACCCGGCCCATCGCGTCCGCGGGCCCCGCCAGGAGCCGCAGCTGCCACGTGACCCGCAGAGGGGACGCGTCGCCGTACTCCTCGCCCCGGAGCAGCGGCAGGGTCCCCACGAGGCGACAGCCCCCGGGGACGGAGGCCGTCCCCGGCCGACTCCGCGGACCCTCGGCGTGCAGGGGGAAGCGCCGGCCCACGTCGGTGCCGCGCACCACCTCCACCGCGTACTCGGCACCCTCCGGCAACGGGCCGTCCAGGTGCGCCTCGAACCGCAGACGCCTTCCGTGGAGCCCCGTCGGACGCACCCGTACCTCGCCCACCTCCAGGGACGGCGCGGACGGGGACGTCAGCAGCCCCAGGCGGTCGTTGACCGTGTAGTAGGGCCGCACCCGTACCCCGCCCCCGTGCGGGGACTCCACCCGCTGCGCCGGGTACTCGATGATCTTCTTGTAGCCGGCCACCCCGGACAGGTGACGCCCCAGGGTGCACTCGGCGCCGTCGGACAGCACCAGCCGCATCTCCCACTTCTGCGACATCCCCTCCCGACCGCGCACCACCGCCTCCGGGTCGATCACCGCGGTGAAGAGGCCGTCGGCGGCCACCGGGGCCGAGAACTCCCGCGGGGCCTGCGGCGCCTCGCGGAGCCGCACGGCGAGTCTGGCCCCGCCGTCCGGCCCGCCCCGGCCCAGGACCCGCCCCCGCACGGTGATCAGCCCGTCGGCGACCTCCACGCGCTCCACCTCCGCGTGGCGGGCGGAGCGGCGCACGTGCAGCACCAGACGGCCCTTGCCGGAACGGGCGGGGACCACCAGGGCGAGCCGGTCGACGCCGTCGGCGGCCAGCGGGTAGCCGTGCTGGTGGATCTCGACGTCCTCGACGGGGCTCACCCGGCCCCCGTCGACCCGGCACACCTCCCACGTGCGCGCCGCCAGGCGGTCCCGCTCGGCGTCCACCACCACCTCGCCCCCCGGGCCGGGGGTCAGCGCGACCCGCTGTCCCGGGCGCACCAGCACCACTTCGTCGGGAGGATCCGTGAACGAGAGCACGGCCGGGCCGTCGCCCCCCGCACGCACAACCGCGCCGACGACCAGCACCTTGGCGTTCTTCAGGCGCTTCTGCCCGTCCATGCCCACGTCGGGGA
>NZ_JBEXSY010000053.1:0-45560 GCF_040613895.1 Nocardiopsis sp. NPDC006198
GCCGCGCCCGCGACGCAGGCGAGGAACACGGCGCCGGCCGCGGTGACCAGGCCCCGGTAGACGCTGCTGCTGGCCGCGGCGCCGACCGACGCCTCGGGGGCGGGCCCGGACGCGTCCGCGGTGGGCGTCGGGGGAGAGGAGGCTCAGTCGTGGGCGCCGAAGCCGTCCACGCGGCAGACCATGGTCGTCACGAAGGGGCGGAAGCCCTCCCGCTCCAGGAAGCTGATGTCCTCGGACGCGGTGGCCAGCGCGGAGAACTCGATGTCGCGGATGCCCATGGAGGCGAGCTGGCGGCGCACCTCCTCCAGCAGCTTCGACCCGACCCCGCTGGAGTCGTACTCCGGGTCGATCGCGAACGTCTGCACGACCGCGACCCGCGTCCCGCGGTCCCAGCTGCCCTGCGCGCTCTCGCGGATGGTGACCATCGCGTACCCTGCCAGGTCCTCGCCGCTCTCGGCGAGGATCGCCATGGTGTCGGGGTCCGACAGCCAGGCCAGGTACTGGGCGCGGCGGCGCCGCCAGGACTCGTCCAGGCTCGTGGCGCTGATGATGTCCGACAGGTGCGAGGCGCTCAGGGTGTGCTGCTGGTGGAGGGCGCCCCACAGGTCCGCGAGCTCCTCCACCTCGTGCGCGCCCAGGTAGCGGAAGCTGAGGAGACCGACGTCGGTCGTACGAGGTTTGGTCATCAGCGAAGTTTGCATGTTCTTCTCACCCGTTCCCACCAGCATTGGGTGCTGATCCCCCGGGGTCCCCAAGGTGGAGACCCATGGTTGAGCTGTGCTCCGACTGTACGTGCCGGTATCGACCCGAGCGGGCGTGACACGAAAAAAAGAGATGCACGAGATCGCACTATGAGAATTAGTTCGATTCTTTCCTTGGTAAACCCAGGATTCGCCCGGTGTTGGGCCACGCTTCGGCAGTGTGCACGGAATCACCTTCCGAGCTGGGGCAACGGGACGGAAACCACACGGAAACCTGTTCGTACTGTCATAAGTTGGATCGCATGATCGACGTTCGGCGGTTGCAGCTCCTCCAGGCACTCGAACACCACCGCACGGTGGCGGCGACGGCGGAGGCGCTCAACGTCACCCCGTCGGCGGTCTCCCAGCAGCTCGCCGTCCTGGCCAAGGAGGCCGGGGTCCCCCTCGTCGAACGCCAGGGCCGCCGCTTCCTGCTCACCGGCGCCGCGCGGGTGCTGCTCCGGCGCGCGCACGTCATCTTCGCGGAGATGGAGCGGGCCACCGCCGACCTCGCCGAGTACGCGCAGGGCGACCGCGGCGTCATCCGCGTCGGCTCCTTCTCCACGGGGATCAGCGACCTCGTGGCCCCGGCCCTCGCGCGCCTGCGCACCAGCCACCCGGAGTGGTCCTTCGAGGTCGTCCAGGCCGAGCCCGAGGAGAGCGCCGAGATGGTGCGCTCCGGGCGACTGGACGTGGCCCTGACCATGTCCACCCGGCACCTGCCCGCCTCGGGCGACCCCGACTTCCGGGTCGACCCCGTCATGGTGGAACTGCTCGACGCGATCCTGCCGTACCAGCACCCGCTGGCCGCCCGCACCAGCCTCCACCTGGCCGAGGACCTGTCCGACCAGGACTGGATCATGTCCGCGCCCGGCACGGCCTGGCACGAGTGCGTGTCCGGCGCGGCCAACCAGGCGGGCTTCCAGCCGCGCGTGGTGCACACCGTCGACGACTTCAGCGCCGTCTTCTCCCTGGTGCAGGCCGGCCTGGGCATCGCCCTGATGCCGCGGCTGGCCTGGACGGGGCTGCACGCGCCGCAGATCGTCGTGCGGGGCGTGCGCGAGACGGCGCGCCGGCACATCGTCGCCCTGTCCCGGGCCGGCTCGTCCCCCGAGCCCCTGCTCACCGCCGTCCGGGAGGCCGCCAGCAAGGTCCCGGTGCCGTCCGTGGGCCCCTTCGCCATCGCGGGCTGACCGGGGCGCTGCCCCGGGCGCCCCGGGCTCAGGCGGGCAGCGGCGGGACGTCGTCCAGGACCTCCCCGGCCGCCTCGTGCAGGTACCGCGCCACCAGCTGGATCGGCCGCCACGCCCACCCGCCGGTGCGGCCGGCCAGGAAGACCTCCCTGACCCCGCCCAGCTCTCCCAGGGGCGCGTGCGCCACGCCGCGGCGGGTCACCGCAGCCAGGCGCGGGACCACGCCGATGCCCAGCCCCGCCGCGACCAGCTCCTCGAACAGCTCCAGCGTGTCGACGCGGTGCGCGATGCGCGGCGTGAAGCCGGCGTCGGCGCACATCCGCTGCACCAGCGCCTCCTCGTCCCCCCGGTAGGGGCTGGCGATCCACGACGCCCCGGACAGCTCCCGCAGCCGCCGCCGGGTCAGGGTCCGGCTGTCCGCGCCCTCGGACGGCTGGGACAGGAGCAGCTCCTCGCCGCCGATCGGGCGCACCGTCAGGGTTCCCGGGAAATCCCGGGGGAGAAGGCTGTACTGGTAAACGACCCCCAGGTCGGCGCCCCCGGTCTGGAGGAGGGTGAGCGCCTGCTCCGACTCGTGCTCGGTCAGCTGGACCTCGATGCCCGGGTGGTCCTGCCGCAGGCGCCGCAGGGCGGGAAGCACCACGGGCGCGGCGCTCGTGTACATCACCAGGTCGACGCGGCCGACGGGTTCGCCCTCGCCCTCGAACTCGGCCCGGGCCGCCTCCACCCGCGCCAGGATGTCCACCGCGTGCTCCGCGAGCCGCCGCCCCGCCGGCGTGAGGCGCACGCGGCGGCCGTCGGGCGCCAGGAGGGGGACGCCGGCCTCCTTCTCCAGGACGGCGAAGTGTTTGGAGACCGCCGACGTGCTCATGCCTGTGACCTCGGACACTGCGGCCATCGTGCCCAGGCGCTCCAGTTCCACGAGCAGACCCAACCGGGTGAAATCCATCCACCGAAACTACACGGTCCATCAACCATCGGTCCGTGGACAGAAACGAACCTCTCGGATCCAATGGTCGGGTGATCCCCTCATTCGTGTCCTCGCTGCGCCGTGCCCGCTTCCAGGTCCCGGCGCCGGTCATGCTGCTCATCGGCATGTTCACCCTGCACACCGGCAGCGCCCTGGCCGTCACCGCGTTCGCGCACGCCAGTCCCGCCACCGTCACCTGGCTCAGGCTGACGTGGGCGGCGGTCCTGCTGCTGGCCCTCGGCGGTCGCTCCCTGTGGCGCGCCGTGCGCGCGGCGACGCCGCGCGAACTGGGGGCCGTGGTGATCCTGGGCACGGCGAGCGCGGGGATGATGCTGTTCTACTCCGAGGCGACGGCGCGGATCGAGCTCGGCGCCGCCACCTCGATCGAGTTCCTCGGCACCCTCGTCGTGGCCGTGGCCGCCATGCGCCGCCGGCGCGAACTCGTGTGGATCGCCGCGGCCGTGCTCGGCGTCCTCTGCCTCACCCGGCCCTGGCGGGGGGACCTCGACCTGGCCGGGGTCGGCTTCGCCCTGGCGGGAGCGGTCTGCGTGGTCGCCTACATCGTGCTGACCCAGAGGGTGGGCGCAGGCTTCGGGGCCGTCCACGGCCTGGCGCTGGCCATGACGGTGGGATCGCTGGTCAGCGCACCCTTCGGGGCGCCCGCCGTCTTCGCCGCCCCGGACGTGGACCTGATCCTGTTCACGCTGGTGATCGCGCTGCTCTTCCCGATGGTGCCGTTCCTGCTGGAGATGGTCGCGCTCCAGCGGATGGGCCGGACCGCCTACAGCACCTTCTCCAGCCTGGAGCCCGCGGTCAGCCTGGTGATGGGCCTGGTCGTCATCGGCCAGGCGCCCGTGGCCGTGCAGGTCGTGGGCATGGCGCTGGTGGTGGTCGCCGGAGTGGGTGCGGCCCGGGGAGACCGGAGCGACCGGCCCGCCGTGCCGGGCCCGGAGGCCGTGCGCCGGAGCCGGGCGGGTGAGGGCGTCCCCGGGCCGTCGGCGGGGCCTCCCGCCGAGGGCCGGGACGTGCCCGTGCTCCCGGCCGGTCGCGGGACCCCGGAGGCGGAGCAGGCGGAGGCGCCCGGGTCCCGCGAGTCCGACCGGGCCGCCTGAACCCCGGGAACGCCGTAGGGCCACCGCCCGTCCGGGCGGCGGCCCCCTGGGCCTGCCGTGCTCACCGATGGCCGCCGGTCCGCTCCTCCCGGAGTGCGAAGACGTCTCCGGCGCGGAAGAACCGCACACCGCGCGGGTTCCTCGCGCAGACGAGGTGTCCGCGGTCCGACCAGCGCCTGACCGTGGAGACCCCGACCCCCAGGGCCAGGGCGGCCTCCCCGGTGAACAGGTAGAAGTCGGGCCCGGTGGCGAGGATCTCCTCCAGGTCGTACCGGTGGTTCACCGCCGGCTGCGGGGCAGCGAACGCCGTGGCTTCTTTGTTCGACTTGCGTGCTTGTTCCATGCCTTCAAAGTGGCCTCTGCCGGTCAGGTTGCTCCACTGATCGACGAGTTTCGGGATACGCCGGACACACGGATGGAAGGCGTTGCACAATGATTCCTGTGAAGCCCCCTCACTTCCCCGATGTGCTCCGCCGCCACCTCCAGCTCAGCGGGATGACGCAGGCCGTGCTGTCCTCGCACTCGCGTGTCTCTCAGGCGTCCTTGTCCCGGTACCTCTCCGGAAAGACGAATCCGACGCGGGGGGCGGTGGACGCCCTGGATCAAGCCCTGGAGGCGAACGGCGCCGTCCTTGCGGCATGGAAGGAGGAGGTCAGGGATGACCTCCCTCCGTTCTTGAGGGACGGCAACCATTTGGAGGGAGCGGCGACCCGAATCGACCTGGTTTCCACCGTGGTCGTTCCCGGGTTGCTCTGGTGTCCGGCGTACGCGGAACTGATCTACCGTGCGGGCAGAAAGGTCAAGGACATCGAACGGCTCGCCCGGATCCGCTCGGAACGGTTGAGTCAGTTGTCCGCTGATGTCTGCGCGGTGTTTCCGACCATGGCCTTGACCGGTGTTCCCACTGCGGTTCGCGCAGATCAGATCGATCACCTGTTGTCGTTGCCGGAACACGTAAGGATCCACCTTCTTCCAGAAGGAACGCTTCTGCTCGGAATTCCTGGACCTTTCGCCCTTTTTCGGTTGGGAGACGGGCGGGAGGTGGCCATGTCCGATCACTTGGACGGCGATGCCGTCTACGGGGACGCCATTCTTCCCAGGGTGCGCGAGCTCGTCCGTGACGCCTACGCACTAGCATTGCCTCCTATGGCCAGCACGGAGAAGCTTCGGGGGTTGATGCCGTGACCGGCGACCAGTGGATCAAGTCGTCCTACAGCGGTGCATCCTCCAACTGTGTGGAGGCTCGTCTCTCCGGGATCGGGGCGGACGTCCGCGACACGCAGAACCGCGATGCGGGAACCCTCTCCTTCCCCTCCGACGAGTGGCGCGCGCTGCTGGCGGCCGAGGCCCGGTAGCCGCGGCCGCTACCCAGACGCCGTGTCCACCCGGTCGCCGGCCCGACCGACCGTCCGACCGGGCGGGAGTAAACGGTGGGTCCCATGGGAGGGAGCTCTCCGCGTTCGGAAACTGTGATCCGCAACACTTCTGAGGTGGGAAAGCGGTGGGATTCAGGCGGAAACCGGCGGGCGTCACGACGCCGTAGGGGGCCTGAGCAGGACATACCGTCACGTAGTGTATGGGAACCGGTCCTGAGCTGGGATTTCCCCTCGCGTATCGGACAGTCCGAATGCACTAGCTTGGTGCGATCATGGCCGCGAAATCTGATCTCGAACTCCTGCGCGCCCACGAACCCGTGCTCATGTGCACGAAGGGGGAACTCTTCTTCCCCACCGACGTGGACGCCTACGTACGCAACTGCAGCCTGTGGATCGAGGAGCCCGGCGGACGCGAACGCGTCCTGGTCCCCGCGGGTGAGCTGACTCTCGACCGTCTGTCCCAGGCCGAGGAGGAGTGGCCCGAGCGCCACAAGCACCTCCGCTTCGTCCAGGAGGAGACCCTGCGCGAGGAGGCCCGGCGCTACAAGGGCGTCGCCCGCTCGGTCATCCCCAAGAGCGGCCGCCTCGCCGCCGTCGGCGTCCTGGGCCGGGTCCTCGACATCCTCATGAAGCTCTCCCTGCTCATCCGGGGCGCCGTCCCCGGCGGCGTCACCTTCGCGGCGGTGACCCGGTACCGGGAGCGCGTCGACAACGGCGGCGCCACCTACTACGGCCGGGTGAGCCGCGAGGGCGGCTACATCATCCTCCAGTACTGGTTCTTCTACGCGATGAACGACTGGCGGACCATCTACGGCGGGGTCAACGACCACGAGGCCGACTGGGAGCGCGTCACCGTCTACGCCGTCGAGAACCCCGACGGCACCACGCGCCCCGTCTGGGTCGGCGCCTCCTCGCACGAGTACCACGGCGACGACCTGAGGCGCAGCTGGAACGACCCCGACCTGCACCGGGACGGCGACCACCCGATGGTCTACGTCGGCGCGGGATCGCACTCCCACCAGATGCTCCCCGGCGACTACCTCATCCAGGTGGACCCCTCCTTCCTGCGCGGCATCATCCGCGTCTGGCAGTGGATCGCGCACCGCGTCTTCCGCGCGGACAGCGCGATCAACCGCCACGGCATCGGCGTCCCCTTCGTCGACTACGCGCGCGGCGACGGCGAACGCCTCGGCCCCGGCGGCGACCGCGAGTGGTACGCCGTCCTGATCGACGACGACACCCCCTGGCTGAAGGGCTTCCGCGGCCTGTGGGGGCGCGACACCCGCGACTTCTTCGACGGGGAGCGCGCGCCCAGCGGCCCCCGCTACGAGCGCGACGGCACCATCCGCCGCTCGTGGGCGGACCCGCTGGCCTGGGTCGGCCTCCAGAAGGTGGCGCCTACCGAGGCCGCCGCCCGCGCCGAGCTCCGCTCCCACGTGGGCGTCCTGGACGAGCGCCTGCGCGAGATGGACGCCGACGTCCTGCGCCGCCGCCACGAGCTGCGCCAGCTCGACTCCGCCCGCATGGCCCTGTCCCGGGAGGCGCACTCCCGGCCGCGCGCCCGCGAGTACACCGAGCAGATCGAGGCCCTGGAGGAGGAGCTGGCCCAGGTCTACGAGAAGCGCGTGCTGACCGCGGACGAACGGGACACCCACCTCCGGGCCCTGGCCTCCGAGACGCCCCTGGTGCCCACGCCGACCGGGCACCTCAAGGCCCCGCACCTGCCGTACTCCTCCGGACAGCAGCGCACCACCCGCTTCCTGCACCTGTGGGTGGCCCTGAGCACCCCGCTCCTGCTGGTGTCCCTGGCCCTGCCCATGTTCCTGCTGGACGGGCAGTTCACGCTCTACGCGATGCTCGGGGTCGTGGTGGCCTTCGCCGCCGTCGACTCGGTCGCCCGCCGCAAGTTCATCCAGTACCTCACCGGTCTGGCGATCGCGGCCTTCGTGATCGGGATCGCCGTCGGGATCGTGGCCGCGTTCATCGCCGACTGGCGGATCGCGATCGCCGTCCCCATCGCGGTCATCGTGGTGCTCCTGCTCGTGGTCAACATCCGCGAACTCCTGCGCCGCTGACCCTCCCGTCCCCGCGGCCCCCCGCCGCGGGGGCGGGGCGCGGGTAGGTCGATGATCCACCGCCGTCGCCGTGCTGCGCTCCCCTCAGGGCGACTGTTCGACGTAGGTATCGCCGGCGAACCAGCGCAGGGCGGCCCGCAGCCGTTCGAGCCTCCCCTCACCGTGTCCACCGATGTGCTTGGCCTGGTACACGGAGACACCTCCCTGGACGTGCCTCCCGCGCAGGCCGAGGCCGGCCTCGGCCGGCCAGAGGACGATATCGGCTCTGGGCCCGTCGCCGATCACGCTGACCTGATCGATGTCCTCCCACCCGACCTTCTTCGCCTTGCCGTTGTCCGATGCAAGGGTCACACCCCGGGAGTCCAGGGTGAGGAGGACGTCGGGGGGAGTTCGAAGCCACGTGGCGATGCCGAGCCCCAGTCCGGCCGCTGCGGTCGGGAGAAGGACCCACGCGAGCGGCGGTGGCCATCCCGGCCTGTCGAACTGCCCGGTCAACTCGAGGGGCACCATCACGAGCAGCGCGACGATGCACGCCCCCATGAATGCCACTCCCAGGCCGGATGTGACCGCGTCCCATCCCCTCCGGCCGTGGAAGGACACGTGCTGGACAGGTTCGGGCACGGGTCCGCGCCCGTGGAAGACGTCGAAGAGCATCCTGGAGGTGGTTCCGATCCGCAAGTCGACCCGGCGCACGGCGCTCTCGTGACCGGCTGCCCGCACCTGGACCGAGTGCTGCCCCGCGGCCAGGGAGAAGCGGGCGCTTCCGCTCGGCGCGACCGAGCCCAGGACGGAGCCGTCTGCCAGGACCTCCAACGGCCCGGGACCCAGGTTCCCGATCACCAGGCCGCCCTTGTCCGGTTGTCCACCGCCCGGATCGGACCGGGACGGGAGGCGCCGCACCTGAGATCCGGCCAGGTCGGTCTCCGGATCCCTCGTCGTCGCGGCCAGGGTCGCAGCCGTGCCCGTGTGCCGGGTGATGATCTCGGTGAGGCCCTGGGGCAGCCATTCACCGCCGGTGCGGGGCCGGGCCGACGGCGTCTCCCCGGCCAGGGCACTCAGTACCTTCTCCAAGCCGGGGCGGGCCGAGGGGGACTTGGCCAGGCAGGAGGCCACCAACCCGCCCAGGGGGCCGTGAAGGCGGGACAGGTCCGGCTCCTCGTGCACGATGCGGTAGAGCACCGCGTGAACAGGCCCGGATCCGAAGGGATTGCGGCCGGTGGCGGCGAAGGCCAGTACGCAGCCCAGGGCGAACACGTCGCTGGGCGGGGCGACCTCGCTACCTCCGGCCTGTTCGGGAGACATGTACCCGACGGTGCCGATCACCGGCTGGGCCGCTGTGTAGGTGAGCGAATCCGTGGCACGGGCGATGCCGAAGTCGATCAGCCTCGGTCCGTCCCCCGCCAGGAGGACGTTGCCGGGTTTGAGGTCGCGGTGCACCAGCCTTTGGGCGTGGACCGCCATCAGCCCTTCGGCCAGGCCCGCACCGAGTACCGCCACCGACTCGGGCGGGAGCGGTCCGTGCTGGTCGACGGCCTGCTGCAGGGAGGGGCCGGCGATGTAGGCGGTAACCATCCAGGGCGGGTCGGCCCCGGTGTCGGCGTCCACGATGTGGGCGGTGTAGAACCCGCCCACCTTCCGGGCGGCCCGCACCTCGTCGGCGAAGCGGCGTCGGAAGTCCGGGTCCTGGGCCAGTTCGGGGCGCACGACCTTCACGGCGACCAGGCGGCTGCCCGGGGAACGTCCCAGGAACACCTGGCCCATGCCGCCGCCTCCGAGGCGTCCATGGATCCGGTAGGGGCCGATGCGGGTGGGATCACCGTGGTGGAGGGGGATGGCCATGGCACCGCTTCCTGGAGGGGGTAGGGCTGGACAGGAGCAGATGATTCCAAGGAAACCTCCTCGGCGACACCTCCTTGCCGGAACCGGCCACCAGCTGGGGAGAGTGTGCAGGCTCCTCCCGTGTCGGGACGGCCGCCCCGCCCCTCCGAGAGGCACACCGCCGGGCCCCCGGGAGAGGGCCGGGCGGCCGACCCGGGGTGAGCCGCGGTTGGCGCCGGGGCCCCGCGCGGGGACGATGGGGGTATGAGCGACGCGTTGTTCGGCTCCCCGCCGGTGGAGGTGGCCCCCGGCGCCGTGCACCTGCCCGGATGGCTGGACGGGGACGCCCAGGCCGACCTGGTCCGCCGCTGCCGCGACTGGGCCCGAGGCCCCGCCGGGATGCGCCGGCACCCGATGCCCCGCGGAGGGGTGATGAGCGTTCAGATGGTCGGGCTCGGATGGCACTGGCAGCCCTACTCCTACTCCCGCACCCTCCCCGACGGCACCCCCGTCCAGCCCTTCCCGGCGGTCCTCGCCGACCTGGCCGCCCGCGCGGTCGGGGCCGCCTACGGCGCCCCGCCCGGGCCCGGCGCCGACCCCTACGACGTGGCGCTGGTCAACTTCTACGACGCCGACGCCCGCATGGGCATGCACCAGGACAGGGACGAGCTCTCCCGCGAACCCGTCGTCTCCCTCAGCCTCGGCGACACCTGCGTCTTCCGCTTCGGCAACACCGAGACCCGCACCCGCCCCTACACCGACGTCGAACTGCGCAGCGGCGACCTCTTCGTCTTCGGCGGCCCCTCCCGCATGGCCTACCACGGCGTTCCGCGCACCCGGCCGGGAACCGCCCCGCCCTCTCTCGGGCTGACCGGACGGCTCAACATCACCGTCCGCGCCTCCGGCCTGGAGGGCTGACCGCTCCCGGTTCGCCCGGGCGTGGCGTGTCGGCGCGCCCCGGCCCCCGCGCCCCGCCAGGATCGGGCACAGTACCCACCGCCCGGGAGGGAAGCCCATGCACGACTCCTCGCCCGAACGCGTGATGGCCCTGGGCCACGAGGCCGCCCGGCTGCCGGCCCGGGACTCGCCCGGGGCCGTCCGCGCCGTCCTCTACCGCGACGGGCGCCGGGAGCGCGAGGCCGACTCCGTCGAGGAGGCCCGCCTGGCCCTCGCCCGCGACAGCGGGCTCATGGCCTGGATCAGCATGGACGAGCCCGACCAGGAGCAGCTCACCGACACCGCCCGGCACTTCTCCCTTCCCAGGCTCGCCCTGGAGGACGCCATCGTCGCCCACCAGCGGCCCAAGGTCGAGACCTACGGCGATGTCCTGTTCGTCGTGCTGCGACCGGCGCACTACGACCGGGAGCGGGAGGCCGTCCGGGTCGGCGAGCTCCACCTCTTCGGGGGCCGCGGCTTCGTCATCACCATCCGCCACCGGGGTCAGGTGGACGTCGAGGCCGTCCGGGGCCGACTGGAGGCCGAGCCTCGGGTCCTCGCCCACGGTTCCCTGGCCGTCGTCCTCGCGGTGCTCGACAGGGTCGTGGACGCCTACGCGCCCGTCGTCTTCGACATCCAGGACGACATCGACGAGGTCGAGACCCAGGTCCTCGACAGCGACCCGGAGGCCTCGCGCCGCACCTACCGGCTCGCCCGCCAGGTCATCGTCCTGCACCGCGCGGTCGACCCGCTCGACGTCGTCATGACCGACCTCATGACGCTCCTGGAGCGCCCCGAGGAGGCCGACCCGGGACCGCCCCACGCCCCCGCCGAGGCCCGGGGTACGCTGCACAACCTCCTCCGCGACGTCGCCGACCACGTCAGCGCCGTGCGCGAGCACGCCGAGGGGTTCCGCCAGATCCTCCAGAACATCATGTCCGTCAACAGCGCCCTCATCGACCAGGCCCAGAACGAGGCCATGAAGAAGGTCTCGTCCTGGGGCGGCATCCTGGTCGTGCCCACCCTCATCGCCTCCGCGTACGGCATGAACATCCCGCCCGGGTCCGGGTTCGAGTGGATGTTCAGCTGGCCTCTGTCCCTCCTTCTGATGGCGCTCTCCAGCCTCACCCTCTACGTTGTGTTCCGACGCAACGGCTGGCTGTGAGGAGGGAACACGGTGCGCGACGGGGAATCCGCCGAACGCGAGGTGATCCGGCTGATGACGGGGGCGTGGGTGTCCAGGGCGGTCGCCACCGCCGTCGAGCTGGGGGTCCTGGACCGCCTCGGCGAGGGCCCCGCCGACACCGGCTCCCTGGCCCAGGGGCTCGGCCTGCACCCGGACCGGCTGGACCGCCTGCTGCGGCTGCTGGCCGCCGTGGGCGTGGTCCGCGAGCGAGACGGTCGCCACGAGCCCACCCGGGTCGGCTCCCACCTGCGCCGGGGCCACCCCTCCGGGATGGCCGAACTCGCCCTGCTCTACGACAGCGACATGTTCGGCGATTCGTGGGAGCACCTGGCCGACGCCGTCCGCACGGGGCGGACTGCCTTCGGCGAGGCCCACGGCACCGACGTCTTCTCGTACCTGGAACGGCACCCCCGGGACGCGGAGCTCTACACCGCGGGCATGGCCGCGGGCGGCCGGTTCTCCACGCGGATCCCCGACGTGTACGACTTCGGCGGGGTGCGCACGGTCGTCGACCTCGGGGGAGGGGACGGCGAGCTCCTCGCCGCGGTCCTGGCCGCCGCCCCCGGCGCGCACGGCGTCCTGGTGGAGCGTCCGGCCGCGCTCGCCGCGGCCCGCGAGCGCCTCGGGGCGTTCGCGGACGCCGGACGGTGCGACCTGGTCGAGGCCGACTTCCGGGAAGGGGTCCCCGAGGGCGCCGACGTCTACCTGCTCAGCCGGGTGCTGCACAACTGGTCCGACGAGGACGCGCGCGGTCTGCTCCGCCACTGCCGCCGGTCCATGGCCCCCGGCGGCAGGGTGCTCGTCGCCGAACGCATCCTGCCCGACGAGGGCCGTCCCTGGCTGTCGCTGGTCCTGGACGTGCACATGATGGTGATGACCCCGGGGGCCGAGCGGACCGAGCGCGGCTACGAGGAACTGCTGTGCTCCGCCGGGCTCACCACGCGCGAGATCCTCGACCTGCCGCTGGAGATGCGGCTCCTCGTCGCCGGCCCCGTCACGCCGCCATGACCATGGGGCGGGCCCTCCGCCCTCGCCCGTCCCGTCACATTCTCCAGGGGAGGTTGAGCCACGGGCTCGCCGGATCACCGGCCAGGACCTTGTGCGCCGCCACCGAGTCCGTGTAGTAGGGGCCGAACGAGCCCTCGTCGAAGGCCATCGCCCGCCCCAGAACGAAGCCCGCCGACATCTCCTGCCACGAGCCGTGGTGGCGCATCGACTGCGCACCCGCCCGCAGGATGTGCCCGTGCGCGGCCCGCTCGTCGGCGTACCCGGCGTTGACGCCCCACCGGGCGAGGTTGACCGCGCGGCCGAAGTCGTAGGCGCGCACGGTCCGCACCGGCACGCCCCTGGGGAGGACCCCGTCCTCGACCATGCGCTCCTCGTACTCCCAGATCCGGGCGGCCTCCAGGACCATCTCCTCGTAGACCCGGTGGGCCGCGCCGCGGGCCCGGCACCAGTGGGCGATCAGGTCCGGCCACACGCCCGCGTCGAAGGGGTGCCCGGGCGCGCGGGCCATCGCCCGGTTGCGCAGGTCCAGCAGGACCGTCACGTCCGAGGCGGGGCGGTGGTCGTCGGTCAGGCGGCGCAGCGCGCCGTCCCACCCGGCGGTGTCGGTGATGCCCCAGGAGTCCCGGAGCTTGGCCCGCTCGTCCTCGGCGTCGCAGCAGGAGCACGACGAGTGGACGGCGTTCCACACCCCGCCCCCCGCCGTCGGCATGTGCGCCCCGGAGGCGAAGGCGTGCGCCAGCGGCCCCTGGAAGAACCCCGCGGGGTCGCTCCGGAGCCTGGCCCGCTTGGAGAACAGTCCCATGGCGCCCCTCCTCAGGGGTTCGGGAGGCGGCGGATCCCCTCCGCCTCGCGTCGGGCCCCGGCGGTGCTCCGCTCCGGGGCGGCGGAGCGCCGGGGGGCCGCCGCCCCGGAGCGGGCGGAGTCCGGTGTCTCCTCCGGCTCCCGGGTCCTGCGGTTGTGCGCGTGATCGGTCCAGCTGCTGCCCATGTCCCGGTTCCTTCCGTCGCGCGCCCGGAGACCGTGGGGCGCGCCGCGAGGTGTGACGCCTCCGTCGGGCCGCGGGTTCCGGATTTCTCCGATCGAGAGGAAGAGGAGTGGAAGGAGTGGTTTCCGTGCACTCCCGGTGTTCGCGGTGTGACGGAGAAGGTCTTGGTGTCAGGGGTCACATCACCTACGATGGGAGCGCTCCCAGAAAGGACTCCCCATGGATGCCCCGACACTGCCCGCACACCTCCAGTTCGGTACCGCCACAGCCGCCTACCAGGTCGAAGGGGGAGTCCACGAGGGCGGGCGCGGACCGTCCATCTGGGACACCTACTGCCGGACCCCCGGACGCGTCGCGCGCGGCGAGACGGGCGACATCGCCTGCGACCACTACCACCGCTACGGCGAGGACGTCGCCCTGCTGGCCGACCTCGGAGTGGACCTCTACCGCTTCTCCGTCGCCTGGCCGCGCGTCCAGCCCACGGGCAAGGGCCGCCCCAACCCCGAGGGCCTCGCCTTCTACGACCGGCTCGTCGACACCGTCCTCGGCGCCGGGATCGAACCCGTCCTCACCCTCTACCACTGGGACCTGCCCCAGGCCCTGGAGGACGAGGGCGGCTGGCGGGTGCGCGACACCGCCCACCGCTTCGCCGAGTACTCCCGCATCGTCGCCGACCGACTCGGCGACCGCGTCAACCGCTGGATCACCCTCAACGAGCCGTTCTGCTCGGCCTTCGTCGGCCACGCCGTCGGTCGGCACGCCCCCGGCACCCGCGAGGGGACCCCCGCGCTCGCCGCGGCCCACCACCTCCTCCTCGCCCACGGCATGGCCGCCGGAGAACTGCGCGCCGCCGCGGCGGGCGAGGTCGGCATCACCCTCAACCCCGACCACCTGCTGCCCGCGTCGGACTCCGACGCCGACCGCGCCGCCGTGGAACGCGCACGCACGCTCCACAACCGCGTGTGGTTCGACCCCATCTTCAAGGGCGCCTACCCCGACAACGAGGACGAGGTCTGGGGAGACATGGCCGACGGCTCGTACCGCGCCGACGGGGACCTGGAGATCATCGCCCAACCCCTGGACTTCCTCGGCGTCAACTACTACCGGCCGATCATGCTCCGCGATGCCCCGCACGCCGAGGCCGATATCTCCGCCCGCACGGCCGTGGACATCCGGACCGAGCAGGTGGACTTCGAGGGGGTACGGCACACCACCATGGGCTGGCCGGTGCTCCCCGACACCTTCGCCGACCTGCTCATCGACCTCGACCGCCGCTACCCGAACCTGCCGCCCATCCTCATCACCGAGAACGGCTCGGCCGAGGACGACCGGCCCGACGAGACCGGGCGCGTCCGCGACACCGGTCGCGTCGACTACCTGCGGGACCACCTGGCGGCCCTGGCGCGGGCCATCGAGGCCGGGGTCGACGTGCGCGGCTACTTCGTGTGGTCGCTGCTGGACAACTTCGAGTGGGCCTACGGCTACGACCGGCGCTTCGGCCTGGTCCGGGTCGACTACGAACGCCTGGAGCGCCACCCCAAGGACAGCTACCACTGGTACCGCGACTTCCTGACCTCCCACCGGGCCCGCAGGGCCGGCGAGGCCGTCCGACAGGGCTCGTAAGGGGCGGCTTCCGCCGCGCCCCGCGGACGGCGGGGCGCGGCGGTGCTCAGGCGTGCTGGCGCGCGACGCCGCCGAACGCCCCCACGACGGCGCCCAGGGCGAACATCGACGCCTCGTCCTCGTCCATGTGGACGATGCCGGCCGGAACGCGCACCCGGTAGGGCTTGGGCTCGGCGGGCAGGATCTCCAGCCCGTCGATGATCCCCTGTCCCTCCAACATCAACAGGGCCTCTTCGACCCTTCCTGTACGGTCACCGCGGGACCATATGGACATGCGTCAACCCTCACTACGGCCGGGGCCGGGTACAACCGAGCGGGAACGGCGCCACTGGGGCAGGGCGGTCCACTGTTTCCCGGGCCGGGTACCCAGCCCTGTCACGCTCCGGGGTCCGTTCCGGTGTGCGCGGGGAGCAATCCCAGTGATACCACCGGCGCGGCGGGGTGGGGGCGGCATCGGAGGCACGGCGCACTGGCCGGAACCGGCCACGCCCTGGGGATGTGGCCGGATCCCTGGTCCGGCGTGCGGCGGCACCGGTCGGCGGGGACGGTCAGCACTTCCCCCCGCGCGTACCGGTGGGTCGCCGCCCGGACGGGGTGGGGGAGGAGGCCGGGACCGGGTCGCCGCACGGGCTCGGGGGAGGCGGCGCGCCGCCGGGGTGGGCATCATGGCTCCTCGGGGTCGTTCCGGGCGAGCCTAGGGACGCTTCCGCCGACCCGCCCGGCGAACGCCGAAACCGGTCACCAATGCCCGGAAAGTCCTGCGCCACAGGCGTTCCGGACCCGGCGTCACCGCCTGTGGCTCCGCGCGGGAACGCTCGACGACGGACGCCCGGGGGTCAGGGGGCGGCCGGGCCGAAGGCCCTGAGGGTCGCGTCGACGAGTGCGTCGGCGTACGCGGGGGTCAGTGGGCCGCCGCGGTGCAGCCACCGCTGGAAGAGGGGGGCGTAGAGCACCTCCAGGACCAGGTCGAGGTCGGCGTCGGGATCGAGCTGGCCGGCCTCCTGGGCGCTGCGCAGACGCGCCTTCTTCGCCTCGTCCAGCGGCCGGGCCAGTTTCTCGCGGTACTCGGCCGCCAGCGCGGCGTCGTTGGCGATCTCGGTGTTGAGGGCGCGGAGCAGCCTGTCGAAGGACGGGTCGGCGAACTCCTCCGCCGTGGCCCGCATGACGAGCTTGAGGTCGGACTCCAGGTCGCCCGTGTCCGGCAGAGCGACGGACTGCCCGTCCGCGTCCTCGCTCAGGGCCAGGACGGCGGCGAAGACGACCGCGCTCCTGGACGGCCACCGCCGGTAGATCGTCTGCTTCCCGACGCCGGCGCGGGCGGCGATGGCCTCGACCGTGACCTTCTCGTAGGCCTGCTCCGCCACCAGGGAGCGGGCGGCCGAGAGGATCGCCTGCCGGGACCGTTCCTTGCGCCGGGAGTGGTCCGGCCCCTTCGCGTTGGACATGCGCCCAGCCTATCCGCAAAAGAAACGAGACGGCCCGTATTGCTAGGTTGGGTGGAGTGTCCTACACTCACAGGAAACGAGACGGACCGTTTCCTTTGTGAGAAAGAGGTGTCATGGCGGACGCACGAGTCTGGCTCATCACCGGGGCATCCCGCGGCCTGGGAAGAGCCTTCGCCGAGGCCGCACTGGCAGGCGGCGACCGGGTGGTGGCCGCCGCCCGCAACGTCGGGCCCCTGGAGGAGTTGGCCGGGAAGTACCCCGACCGCCTGGTCCCGCTCGCGTTGGACGTCGCCGACCGCCGAGGCGTGTTCGAGGGGGTGGAGCGGGCGGCAGCCGCGTTCGGCGGGCTGGACGTGGTCGTCAACAACGCCGGCGCCATGCTCTACGGCATGGTGGAGGAGGCCACGGAGGAGCAGATCCGGGCGCACATGGACGTGAACTTCTTCGGCGCCGTGTGGGTGGCCCAGGCGGTCCTGCCGCACCTGCGTGCCCGGGGCGGGGGACGGCTCCTGCAGGTCACCTCGATGGGCAGCGGCGGCGGCATGGCCACCGTGGGCCTCTACGGCGCGGGCAAGGCCGCCCTGGACTCGGTCAGCGAGGCGCTGGCGATGGAGGTCGAGGGGTTCGGCGTCAAGGTCACCGTCGTGCAGATGGGCGGCTACGAGACCGGCCTGTTCACCGCCGGCACCACGGCCACGGAACCCTTGGCGCGGTACCAACCCCTGCGCGCCGAGATGGAGGCGATGTGGGGCGACGCCGTCGCTCCGGAGCCGGACACCGCCGCTCCGACCCTCATGGAGCTGGTCGCACTGCCGGACCCGCCCCGGCGGCTCATCGTCGGCAGCCAGTCCTTCGACCACGTCCTGGAGATGGACCGGGCGCGAACGGAACTGTACCGGTCCTGGGAGCACCTCAGCCGGACGGCCCCGGGCTGACCGCGTCCCGCCTCGCCCCTGGAGGGCCATCACACGGCGGTCGGGCGGTCGGGGCCGTCCCCGCGTGCGCGGGGGGCAGACCGGTGTCCCGCCTGGTTCTTCGGAGCCCTGGCACGTATCGGCTGCGGCGGAGCCGGTGCCGCGCCGGGGGTCAGACGATGATCTCCCGGCAGACGTCGACGAAGGCCTGCACCCGCCGCACCGGTCTGCGGTCGGCAGGCTCGATGACCTCGATCCCGAGCCCCCCGGACTCGATGTCGAGCTCCCTGGTCACATAGGGCAGGTCCTCGTAACTGCGTTCGAGCGCGGTGCGCTGGGTGAGCAGAGCGCAGCCCAGCCCCCGGGCCACCAGGGCGCGGACCATCTCGAAGCTCGCGGTACGGAAGCGCACGTTCGGGACCAGGCCGGCCTTGGCGAACAGGCCGAGGAAGTAGTCGCCGGCGGGCGGCAGGTCGAACAGGATCAGCGGTTCCGAGGCCAGGGCGGCAAGGCTCAGCGGGCCCTCCGTGTCCCAAGCCCTGTCCGCGGGGACGAGCGCGTAGGGCGGGTCCGACCGGAGCGACTGCGCTGTCACCCCGCTCATGGCGCGCACGGAGTCGAGCTCGTAGTGGTAGGTGATCGCGAGGTCGATCCGGGTGTTGAGCAGGTCGTCCAACAGCGTCCCGTGTGCCGCCTCGACGAAGGAGAGCCGCACCTGCGGGTGCCGCCGCGAGAACTCGGCGATCACCTTCGGCAGGAGGATCGGCGCGATCGTCGCGTAGCAGCCGACGGTGAGGTCCCCCTCGACCTCCTCCCGCTCCCGGCTGGCCGTCTCCCGGAGCTGTTCGAGGTTGGCCCGCACGTTGTCGGCCACGGCCAGGGCGCGCTGCCCCGGCGCCGTGAGGAGCATCCCCTTCGGAGAACGGACGAAGAGGGTGACCCCCAGCGCCGACTCCAGGTCGGTCAACGCCGTCGACACCGTCGACTGCGACACGAACAGTTCCCGCGCCGCCGCCGTCACCGAGCCGAGCCTGGCGATGGCCCTCAGGTACTCCAGCTGCCGCAGGCTCACGTCACCCACCGGTTCGCCCCTCCCGTCGGAGCCATCGGTTTTTCCGAAGGCGTTCTTTGGATCTATGTGTTTTACAGATCCTAGCTTCCGCCTGGATAGTGGTGACCCATGACACAGGCAGGTCGGATGCCGACAGCACCGGGGGCTCTACCGCGCCCCCGCAAGGCGCTCGACTCCACACTCCCGCGAACGAGCGACCTCCTGATCATTCACCAGAGCGTTCCGGCGCGCTGGGGGCCACCGGCGCCTCCGGGGCTTCGGCGCGTGCGAGGACACGATCCCAGGAGGAGAAATGACGAGTGAGATCTCCGAGCAGGTAGACAAGAAGGACCTGCGGCGGAGTGTGTTCGCCGGAGCGGTGGGCGTCTTCGTCCACTGGTTCGACTGGGCCGTCTACGCGTACCTGGCCACCACCATGGCGCAGGTGTTCTTCCCCGAACAGGACGGCACCGCCGGCCTGCTGTCGGTCTTCGCGGTCTTCGCCGTGGCGTTCTTCGTGCGTCCGCTCGGCTCGGTGCTCTTCGGCCACCTCGGTGACCGGTTCGGCCGCAAGACCACACTGTCGATCGTCATCATCTCCATGGCGGCGGGCACGCTCATGCTCGGGCTGCTGCCCAGCTACGAGTCCGTCGGCATCCTCGCGCCGATCCTGCTCGTGGTCGCCCGCATCATCCAGGGGCTCGCCGCGGGCGGGGAGTTCGGCTCCGCCGCGGCCTTCCTCGCGGAGTTCTCGCCGCCCAAGCGCCGTGGATTCGGGTGCTCGTGGATCGAGTTCGGCTCGGTCGGCGGGTTCCTGTGCGCGTCGATCGCCGTCTGGGCCCTGCACGCGGCCTTCCCCGCGGAGGTCGTCCTCGACTGGGCCTGGCGGATCCCCTTCCTGCTGACGGTGCCCATGGCCGCGGTCGGCCTCTACATCCGCCTGCGTATCGAGGACACGCCCGAGTACCGCGCCCTCGAGGACATGAACAACGTCCCCAGCCAGCCGGTCGTCGAGGTGTTCCGCTCCAACGGCAGGCAGTTCCTCCAGACGGTCGGCATCGAGACCTTCATGAACTCGACCTTCTACATCGTCCTCGTGTACCTGATCACCTACCAGGAGGAGATCGTCGGGGTGCCCGCCGACCGGGCGGCCCTGCTCTCCGCGGCGGCCTCGGTCGTCGCCATGGGGATCATCCCGCTGTCGGGCAGGATGTCCGACCGCGTGGGCCGCAAGCCGGTGCTCTACACCGCCGCCGCCCTGCTGATCGTCGCCGCCGTGCCGTTGTTCCTGCTGATGCAGGTGAACACGTCCTGGGCGGCGTTCGCCGCGACCTTCGGCCTGGCCGCGATCCTGGCGATCATCCTGGGCACACACGCGTCCACGGTGGCGGAGCTCTTCCCGACACGGACCCGGCAGAGCGGCCTGTCGATGGCCTACAGCGTCGCGGGGGCCTTCTTCGCCGGAACCCTGCCGTACCTGATGACCTGGCTGATCTCGCTCACCGGAAGCACCATGGTCCCGGCGTTCACCATGATCGTGATCGGCGTCATCGGCGCGGTCACACTGCGCACCATGCCCGAGACCAGCGGTTCCGACCTGCTGCACGAGAGCGACCGGGCACCGCGCTGAGCAGTACGCGGGCCGGGGGCCGTCCGTGTGCGCTCCGCGCCCGGCCGGCGCCCCGGTCCGCCCGCCCGAGAACAGATCCATCCGCCCGGCGGACGGGCCCGTGGAGCGGCCCGGCCCGGCGGACTCCGCGGACACCGCCCCGGTGCGCCGGCCGGGTCCACGGAGAAAGCACGCAGAGCGCGTCCGCCGCCGCGGAACCACACGCGTTGACCGAGCCCTGGAGGTTTCGCATGTCAGTCCAAGAGATCGAGGTCGTCGTCGTCGGAGGGGGGCAGGCCGGGATCGCGGTGAGTGAGCACCTCAACGAACGCAAGGTGCCGCACGTCGTCCTGGAGAGGAACCGCGTCGCCGAGCGCTGGCGCTCGGAGCGGTGGGACTCGCTGGTCACGAACGGGCCCGTCTGGCACGACCGCTTCCCCGGGCTGGAGTTCACCGGCCTCGGCCCGGAGGACTTCGCCTCCAAGGAGCAGGTGGCCGACTACCTGGCCGCCTACGCGGAGAAGATCGGTGCGCCGATCCGCTGCGGTGTCGAGGTGACGTCCGTGCGCAGGCACACCGGCCGCAGGGGATTCCGGGTCCGGACCTCGGACGGGGACTTCGACGCCCGCTACGTGGTGGCCGCCACCGGTCCCTTCCAGCGCCCGGCCGTCCCGCCGATCATCCCCGAGGAGGCGGGCCTGGTCCAGATCCACTCCAGCGCCTACCGCAACCCCGCCCAACTGCCCGAGGGCGCCGTGCTCGTGGTCGGATCGGGCTCCTCGGGGGTCCAGATCGCCGACGAGCTCCGTGCCGCCGGCCGACGGGTCCACCTCTCCGTCGGACCGCACGACCGCCCCCCGCGCAGGTACCGCGGACACGACTTCGTCTGGTGGCTGGGCGTGCTCGGCAAGTGGGAGGCGTCCTCCCCTCCGCAGGGCGCCGAACACGTCACGATCGCGGTCAGCGGCGCGCACGGCGGCCGCACCGTGGACTTCCGGACGCTGGCCGACCGCGGCATCACCCTGGTCGGCCGGACCGAGTCCTTCGACGCCGGGACCCTCCGCTTCGCGCCCGACCTGCGGGACAACATCGCGCGGGGCGACGCCAACTACCTGTCCCTGCTGGACGAGGCCGACGCCTACGTCGAGCGCAACGGCCTCGACCTCCCAGAGGAGCCGGAGGCCAGGATCCTGGGCGAGGACCCGGAGTCGGTGACCGACCCCGTCCTCGAACTCGACCTCGCCGCCGCCGGGATCACGTCCGTCCTGTGGGCCACCGGTTTCACCGCCGACTACGGCTGGCTGCAGGTGGACGCCTTCGACGCGGACGGCAGACCCAGGCACCAGCGCGGGGTCTCCTCCGAGCCCGGTGTGTACTTCATGGGGCTTCCGTGGCAGTCCCGCCGCGGCTCCAGCTTCCTCTGGGGGGCCTGGCACGACGCGAAGTACGTCGCCGACCAGATCTCGATCCAGCGCGGCTACATGGAACACAACGACTCGAACCCGCGCCCGTCCCACGTCCGAGCCCGCATCCAGGAGTGACCACACCATGACCACGCACAAGCGCATCCGCCCGTTCAACACCAAGGACACCTACCCCGAGCAGAACCTCGACAACGACCTGTGCCAGGCGGTGGTGGCCGGCGGCGTCGTCTACCTGCGCGGCCAGATCGGCCAGGACCTGGACACCCGGGAATCCGTGGGCATCGGCGACGTCCGCGCGCAGACCGAGAAGGCCATGGCCAACATCGACCTGCTCCTCAAGGAGGCCGGGAGCGACCTCCGGGACATCGTCAAGGTGACGATCTACCTCGTCGACCCGCGCTACCGCGAGGAGGTCTACCGCGAGATCGGGCGCTGGCTCAAGGGCGTCCACCCGGTCTCCACCGGCATCGTCGTCCAGGCCCTGGCCCGTCCGGAGTGGCTCGTGGAGATCGACGCGACGGCCGTGATCTCGGGAGGCGGGGAATGACCTTCTCCATCGCCGCCCACCAGGACGGCCGGTTCGGCATCGCCGCCGCCTCGTCCTCCCCCGCGGTCGCGGCACGGGTCGTGCACCTGCGCGACTCCGTCGGCGCCGTCGCCTCGCAGAACATCACCGACCCGCGGCTGGGAGCGGCGCTGCTGGACGGGCTCGCCGCGGGCGCGGGTCCCCGGGAAGCGCTCGACTCCGTCGTCGACGGCGAGCCGGACATCGACTACCGGCAGCTCACCGTGGTGGACGCCTCCGGGGCGGCGGCGACCTACAGCGGCGCGCTCACCCTCGGCGTCCACGGGGAGGCCACCGGACCGCACTGCGCGGCCGCGGGGAACATGCTCTCCCGACCCGGCGTCCCCGAGGCCATGTGCGAGGCCTTCGGCTCCGCCGGGGGAGAGCTGGAGGAGCGTCTCCTCGCCGCGCTCGCGGCCGGGCTGGCCGCCGGCGGCGAGGCGGGACCGGTGTACTCCGCGGGTCTGTCCACCGTGTCCGCGAACGGCTGGCGCGACACGGACCTGCGCGTCGACTGGCAGGAGGACCCGATCGAGGCGCTGCGGGGGCTGCTCGGGGTCTGGCTCCCGCAGCGCGACGACTACGTCCGGCGCGGCCTGGAACCGGCGGCCTCGCCCGGATACGGGGTGCCCGGCGATGACCGTTGAACCCGGCGGGCAGCCCGGCGCCACGGAGCACCTGGAACGCCTGATCACCTACTCCGAGACCCTGCACGCCCACCCGGAGACCGCCTGGGAGGAGCACCGCGCGGCACGGTGGACGGCGGAGCTGCTCGAGGAGTTCGGTTTCGACGTCGAGACCGCCTACCTCGGCTTCCCCACCGCGGTGCGCGCCACCTACGGGACCGGCCGGCGCCGGGTCGGCTTCGTCGTCGAGTACGACGCGCTGCCGGGCCTGGGCCACGCCTGCGGGCACAACCTCATCGCCGCGATGTCGGCGGGCGCCGCGATCGCGCTCCGGGCGTGGGCGGACCCGCTCGACCTGCGCATCGACGTGATCGCCGCCCCGGCCGAGGAGGGCGGCGGGGGCAAGATCGAACTGCTCGACGCCGGAGCCTTCCGGGATCTGGACCTGGCGCTGATGGCCCACCCGGGCCCGGTCGACGCCCCGCGGGCCGAGCCCTACGCCGTCGCCCACGACCACGTCCGCTTCACCGGCCGGTCCGCCCACGCGGCCGCCTACCCGCACGAGGGCCGCAACGCCAACGACGCCTTCGTGATCGCCCAGGTGGCCCTCGGCCTGCTGCGCCAGCAGCTCCCGCCGGGCACCCGCGTCCACGGGATCCAGACGGTGGGCGGCCAGGCGCCCAACGCCATCCCCGGGACCACCGAGGGCCGCTGGTACACCAGGGCCGAGAGCCTGGCCCAGCTGGAGCCGCTGCGCCGCCGGGTGGAGCAGTGCTTCGAGGCGGGAGCGCTGGCCACGGACACCGCGGTGGAGTTCACACCGGAGTCCCGGCCCTACTCCGAGTTCCGCACGGACGAGCGCGCCCTGGAGATCTACACGCGTCACGCCCTCGCCATCGGGCGCAGGCTCGACGCGCCCGTGGAACACCGGACGATGAACCGCGCCTCGACCGACATGGGCAACGTCTCCCAGCACGTGCCCGCCATCCACCCCTACATCGGACTGGACTGCTTCCCGGTGAGCAACCACCAGCCGGAGTTCGCCGCCGTCTGCGTGGGGGAGGCGGCCAACCGGGTCATCAGGGACGGCGCCACGCTGCTCGCGCGTACGGCGCACGAGTACTTCGCGCGGGAACCCGGCCCCGCCGACGCCGGCCCGGCGGGGAGCGCGCCCGTCGCCGGACGACGGCCGGGAGGAGGGCCGGCATGAGCGCGGACGTCCCCGTGGAGAGGACGGAGGCCGACTCGCTCGGTGAGGTGTCGGTCCCGGCGGACGCGCTCTGGGGGATCAACACCGCACGCGCCAGGGCGAACTTCCCCGTCACCGGCCGCCCCTGCGGCGAACTGCGCGACCTCGTCTGGGCCTACGGGGCGGTCAAGCTCGCCGCCTGCCGCGCCAATGCCCGGCAGGGGCTGCTGGACCCCGCCCAGGAGCAGGCGATCGCCGAGGCCTGCCACGAGCTCATGCGGGGCGACCTCGACGGGGAGCTCCTCGTCGACCGGGTCCAGGGCGGGGCGGGGACCAGCACCAACATGAACGTGAACGAGGTGGTGGCCAACCGGGCACTGCAGATCCTCGGCCTCGCGCCGGGGACCCGCGCGGTGATCGACCCGCTCGATCACGTCAACCGCAGCCAGAGCACCAACGACACCTATCCCACCGCGGTCAGGATCGCGGTCCACCGCGGCATCGAGCGGCTCGTGCCCGCGCTCCTCCGGCTCGCCGCCGAGTTCGAGGCACGTTCGGCGGACTTCCGCGGCATCGTCAAGATCGGTCGCACACAGCTGCAGGACGCCGTGCCGATGACCCTGGGGCAGGAGTTCGCCGCCTTCGCGGAAACGATCCGGGAGGACGCAGCCCGACTGGAGGAGTTCCTGCCCCACCTTCGTGAGGTCAACCTCGGCGCCACGGCGATCGGGACCGGCATCACCGCCCCCGTCGGATACCGGCGGAGCGTGGTGGCCGAGCTCAGCGAGGTCACGGGGTATCCGCTGACCTCGGCGAACAACCTGATCGAGGCGACCTCCGACACCGGTGTGTTCGTCTCGGCCTCCGGGCTCCTGAAGCGCTGCGCGCTGAAGCTGTCGAAGATCTGCAACGATCTCAGGCTCCTCGCCTCCGGTCCGCAGGCAGGGCTGCGGGAGATCGTGCTCCCGGCCGTGCAGGCGGGATCGTCGATCATGCCGGGAAAGGTCAACCCGGTCATCCCGGAGACCGTGAACCAGGTGGCGTTCCTCGTCGTGGGGGCGGACACGACCGTGACCATGGCGGCCGAGGCCGGGCAGCTGCAGCTCAACGCCTTCGGGCCGGTCATCGCCTCCTCCCTCCTGGACTCGGCGGACCTCCTGACGAACGCCGCCGACCTGTTGACCGGGCGTTGCGTGAGCGGTATCCGCGCCGACGGCGAGGCCGTCTCCGCGCGGACCAGGGGAAGCCTCGCCGTCGCGACCGGACTGGTGCCGCTCCTCGGGTATGCGCCCACGGCGGCTCTCGTGAAGGAGGCGCTGAACGGGCCCCGCGCACTGGCCGAACTGGTCCTGGAACGGGGCCTGCTCGACGAGGAGCAGCTCGATGCCGTGATCGCGCCGGAGAAGCTGACCGGTGAGGGCACCGTCGTCCTCTAGCCACCCGCACGGCCGTGCCCGCGGTCACGCCTCAGGGGCGGCTCCGACGGTTCCGGCGTCGAAGCCGCCCCGTTCCACGGTCCTGGGCCGCGGTCGCGGCAGGGTCCTGCCCGGCCGGGGCCTCCTCCTGGAAGGCCGTTGCGGTCCGTCCGCCCGGGGCGCCGGCCGACGCCCTCCTGGAGCACCCGGGCCAGCACCCGGACGTGCGTGACATCGCCGCGGCCGCGCGGATCGGAGTGTCCCGCCTGCTACGTCGGCCCAAGGCTGACGGAAGTGACGCAAGAGGGGGTCGAGGAGGATTGCCACAGGATTTAGAACCCACATGAGGTGAGCTCCAAGCCGCCTCGACCGCGCCCAGCGATCCATCCGCTGGGCGCGTTCCCTCTGGCCAGCTTCGGACACGGACAACCGGGTGGGGTCATCGTGGCCCCGTGGGCGCCCAGGGTCACCCTTTCCGGCGCGATGATGGCATGCCTGGTGGTGGACGCCGACGCGAGGCGGGCGCAGGGGCGGTTCGTCGGCGGCGCCGATTTCATGAGCTTGCGCGACCAGCGAACCCGGCGAGGCGCTCCACCCGACCTCGACGCGGTCGCCGAGCGGACGTGGATCCTGGCGGGCGACGCACGCAACGTGGTGTTGGGCGGTGCCGGACCTCAGCTGGCGCTGATGAACCCCGGCATCGCCATGGGTTTCCAGCCCTTGCCCGGTCGAGGGCCGAGCTGTGTGTGGCTCTCGACCACGGACGGTCCCTCGTGGGCACGGCTGCACGTCGACGGCCGGATGGAGCAGGGCGGTCCGCGTCGGCTCGGCGAGCAGATCATCACCAGCCACGAATGGTGGCGGGCCCAGGGCAGCCCCGACCTCACCGAATACGGGCTGACCGTCACGACGGCGGGCGAGCACCGGGTATGGCTGCGCACCCCTTCCGGGCCGGGTTGGATCCAGAGCCCCGCCCAGGCATGAGCATCCTCCCCGCCCGCGCCCCGGCCGGGGTCGGTTCTACCCGCTTTCCTTACCGGGAGGGATGAGGGAGACGGCCGACGTACGCCCTGCCGGTCCTGATGCCTGACAAGGCAGCTCTCACTCCTGGTCGTCCCGTCCGTCCCGGGTAGGGAGTCCTCCTCGATCTCCCGCTTGCCTTCCACCCAGGACGCACGGGACGCGTCGACCGCATGCCGGCGCTTGGAAAGGTGTTTCCGGCTGCCTGTGGTGTTGTACCGGGCGTACGACTACACTTGAATCAAAGAAGAATTGAGTGATTCAGGCTGGTGGGGTGGTGGTCATGACAACGACAGGTATCGGTGAGAGGATCGAACGCGCACTCGCGGCGGCCCACCTGAGTCAGCGTGCCCTCGCCGACTCCACAGGTATCTCGCAGTCCACTCTTTCCCGGATCATCTCCGGTGACCGGGAGGCGAAGATGCCCGAGCTTGTGGCGATCGCATGGGAGACCGGGCACACGGTCGCCCGACTCACCGGAACCGGTGCGGTCACCGAGCGCGTGCAGTGCGCGGCCCGCGCCACCAACGGCTCCGACATGGGCGGTATGCGTCAGACCCTTCTGGACTTTCTGGAACTGGACGCCTACCTGGACGACCAGGCCATCCCCGCCACGGTCTGAAAGGGGATCGAACGACTGTGAGCGCCGAAGCCGAAGGCCGTGTCGCCGCCGAACGCTTCCGCAGGGAGCAACACCTGGGTGTGCAGCCGTTGGGCGACCTCGCGGCGATCATCGAGCAGTCCACAGGCATCGACGTGGCTGTGCTCGACGCCGAACAGGATCAGCACGGCATGATGATGCGGGACCCGCTACGCGATGCCGTGTTCATCGGGGTCGCGTGCACCCGCCGTCCGATGCGTCAGCGCAGCACGCTCGCCCATGAGCTCGGCCACGTCCTGTTCGAAGACGCGACGGACAGTGCGGCGGTCACTTGGAGTGACCGTTCTCCTGAAGAGGTCCGAGCCGACGCCTTCGCCCGACACCTGCTCATCCCGATCGACGGCCTGCGTGAATTCCTCGGAGAGCGTGGGCCGCTGACCCAGGCCGTTCTCTCCGAGGTCGTCCAGCGTTTCCTGGTCTCACCGCCGATCGCTGCGATCGCGCTGTGCCAGGCGGGGTACATCGATGCCACCGTCAAACAGGAGTGGTTGCCGCTCACCACGCCGCGGCTGGCCACGCGGTTCGGCTGGAGTGACCAGTACCGTGCCCTGCAGGAGGAATCCGACCGGCGCAGGCCACCGCAACGGTTGCTCGCCCGAGCCATCAGCGCCTACTCCGAAGGCGTGTTGTCCGTACAGGCCATCGCCACTCTTCGCGGCATCACCCGCCAGGAGGCCGAGGCGGAGCTGCGGGAAGCGGGTGTGGTTCCGGGCGAACGACGGGTCGCGTGGGCCGACCCCGCCGAGCTACCGGATGCGGACGTGGACCTCGCGGCACTGGACGAGGCTCTCGACATGCCTGCCCACGATGCTGAAACCCCTGACGTGACAGCGAGAGAGAACGGATGAACCACCGGCCGATCATCGATGCCGGTCCCGGCCTGAACTTCCTCTCGATCAACCAGGAGCGTCTCCTCATCCGTGTCCTGGGCAAGCTCAGTGCCCCGGAAACCGTGCAGAGCGAAGTGCTCAGCAAGTCCCGGCAGGATGAGCGCTTTCGCGCTGCCGCAGGCATCTGGCGGAAACTGACCCCCAACTGGATGCAGATCCTGTCAGATGACCAGACCCCCGAACTCGCGGCCGTCGTCCAGCGCATCACTCACCAGCCCATGGCCGAACGGCTGAGGCGTCCCAAGGACCTGGGCGAGCTCATGGTCATCGCGCACGCGGTGGTCGGCGCCGAAGCCGGCAGGGAGGTGACAGTGCTCATCGACGACGGTGAAGGGGCACGGACCGCCACGTCCGAGATCAACCGCCTTCAGCGGCTTCGGAGCAGTGGACGCGCGGTGGGGTCGATCACCCTGATCAGCACGCTGACCGTCCTGGAACGGGCGGCGCAGAAGCAGTACGTCGCGGACAGAGCCGAGATGCGCCGTCTCTACGGGAAGCTGCGCGAGCTTGATGACGGGATACCGCCCATCGAGACGACCGCACTCCTGTCGCCCACCCTCTGGCTCTGACGCCCACCTTCGCTGCAAGAGCGCGGCGCCTTGCTTCAACAGGGTGGGGGCGAAGGCCCGGACGCCGGCCCGCCCGCTCCGCCGACCCACCGTCCCGACCAGATCCCGGGCCTCCGGGAGGACCGGTGACGGCCGTCCGCCCGGGGCAGGGGCTGTCTCCCCCTGCCCCGGGCGGACGGAGCGGGCCGGCGGCCGCGGGCCCGTGGCGGCCCTGCGGCGTGCCGGCCCGGGACGGTCAGCCGTGGGCCCCGGCCTTCGGCCTGTCGGGGGAACCGGGGGCGTCGCCGCCCTCGGCGATGCCGCTCAGCACCTCGGAGGCGGCGAGTTCGTCGCGCGCGGCGAGCCGGTCGAAACCGGTGACCGGGGGGTAGACGTAGCGGCCCAGGGTCGCGATGAGGATCGCGCCGAGGACGAGGATGCCCATCAGGACGGGGATGACGGGGTCGTAGGAGCCCAGCAGGTCGTAGCCCAGCCCGAGGAGCAGCGGCCCGAAGGCGGTGCCCAGGAGGAACGCGGCCTGGACCACGCCCAGGATCCGGCCGAAGTAGCGCGTGCCCAGGTAGCGGCTGATGAGCAGGGCGAGCAGATCGCCCTCGATGCCGAAGGCGACGCCGATGAAGGCGACCGCGACGGCGGCGCTGCCGAACGGCGGGTACAGGAAGAACATGCCCGCGATGGGGGCGATCATCACGATCGGGCCGATGATCGTTCCGGGCACGCGGTCGACGATGAAGCCGCCGGCCACGCGTCCCACCAGCGAGGCGAGGCCGAAGACGACCAGCAGGGTGGCCGCCTGCTCGGCGCTCAGCCCGCGGTCGGTCATCATCGGCACGAGGTGGACCTGGAGGCCGTAGACGACGACTCCGACCAGGCCCAGCCCGACAGCGATGCCCCAGAACTGCCGGGTGCGGAACGCCTCGCGGACCGTCAGGCCGGGGAGCTGGAGGCTGACGTCGCGGCCCTGCACCTGCGTCTCCTGGACGAGCCGTCCGCGGACGTGCCGTTCCGCGCGGGCGCGCACGAACAGGGTGACCATCGTGACCGACACCAGGACCGAGATCAGCGCCATCACGCCGTACGTCATCCGCCATCCGACGTTCTCGATGAGCGCTCCGGCCAGCAGCGGGGCCAGGGCCGAGCCCAGCCCGATGATGCCCGTCACCACGCCGACGGCGAGGGCGCGGTTGTTGTCGAACCAGCTCACCACCGCCCTGGTGGCGGGTACCGCCGTTCCGGCCCCGAAGAACCCCACGAAGAAGCACGGGACGAAGTAGACCCACTCGACCGGCGGCACCAGCCCGACCAGCGCCATCGAGGCCGCGAACAGCACGAACCCCGGCACGAGGATGTAGCGCGCGGCGAAGCGGTCCACGAGCTGCGCGACGATGATCAGGCCGATCGCCATTCCGACCGCCGCGACCGAGAACGCCCCGGTCACGGTCGTGCGGCTGAAGCCGGTCTCCTCGACGATCGGCAGCACGAACAGGCCGATGGTGGCCAGGTACATCTGGGGGCCGACGGCGTTGGAGGTGCCACCGCCGATCACCACCCACCAGGGGCTTCTCGGTCTCGTTGCGCGGGGGGTGACAGTGCTCATGCGGACTCCGTGGGTAGTGGGGCGGTCGTGCGAACGGCGGTCAGGCGGCGAGGAAGGAGACCTCGGCCAGTTCCTCGGAGACCTGCCAGACGCGCGCCGCCTCCTCCGCGCTGCGCAGCGGCGGGTACAGCCGCTGCTCGGAGGGCGGGCCGCCCAGCCTTCCGAAGCCGCTGGGGCTGTAGAGCGCACCCGGCTTGGAACCGGGGTCGGTCGCGGCCATCAGCGCGGGCAGCTTCGCCGACTCGAGGGTGCCCAGCAGGATCCCGCGGGCCGACAGGGCCCGGATCCGGCGGATGTGCGGGGTGTCCTCGCTGCGGCCGAGCTCGGGGCGGGCGGCCAGGAGGCTCGTGGGGGCCACCCCGGGGTGGGAGAGGTTGCTGGTGATGCCCCACCCGTGAGCCTTGCTGCGGCGGTCCAGTTCGAGGCCGAACAGCCCGAACGCGATCTTGGACTGGCCGTACGCGCGCATCCCGTCGTAGGAGTGGTCCCAGTTGATGTCCTCCCAGTTGATGGAGCCACGGCGCGCGGCGACACTGATCTGCGAGGTCACCCGTGCCCGCCCGGCGCGCAGCAGCGGCAGGAGCCGGCCGACCAGGGCGAAGTGGCCGAGGTAGTTGGTGCCGAACTGCAGCTCGAACCCGTCGACCGTGGTCTGGTGGTTCGGGGGCCGCATCACGCCGGCGTTGTTGATGAGGATGTGGATCGGCCGGCCCTCTTCGCGGAGCGTGTCGCCCAGGGCGGCGACCGAGGCCAGCGAGGAGAGGTCGAGGCTGCGGGTCGACACCCGCGCGCCCGGGTGGGTGCGGCGGATCCTCTCGACCGCCTTCTCCCCCTTGGCGGGGTTGCGGACGGGCATGAGGACCTCCGCGCCGGCCGCGGCCAGCCGCTCGGCCATTCCCAGGCCCATGCCGTCGCTCGCGCCGGTCACGACCGCCAGCTTCCCGGTCAGGTCGGGCACGGTGATGTCGATGTTTCGACGTGGCATTGCTCTGCTCCTCGGATAGTCGATCTTTCACGCCGGTCGGGGGCGTGGAAGGCGTCCGGGTGTTCCCCTCCGCCGGGGGCAGGGGCGGGTAGGGGTCACCGGACCGCGCCGACCGGGAACGGGAGGGACCGGTCACCGACCCGTCCCGCTTCCGTTCCCGGTTCGCAAGAGCGATCCTCGGTCCTCGGCGGGGGAGTAACCACGGCCTCCCGATCCCAGGCTCGCGGGTCCACCCCTCGGGGCGGCGGCCGGAAGGGGGGATCGGCGGTCCGTGGCTACACTCGCGCGCGGACGGTAGACACAGAGCATGACCTTGGAAGGAATGCTGTGATCGATCGCACCGGGCTGGCGGAGTTCCTCCGCAACCGCAGGGGGGCGCTGCAACCCGAGGACGTCGGGCTCCCGCGCGGGCAGCGCCGCAGGACCATGGGCCTGCGACGCGAGGAGGTCGCGTCGCTGTGCCACATGTCGACCGACTACTACTCCCGGCTGGAACGGGAGCGCGGGCCGCAGCCCTCGCTCCAGATGCTCGCCTCGATCGCCCAGGGGCTGCACCTGTCGCTGGAGGAGAGGGACCACCTGTTCCGCCTCGCCGGACACAACCCGCCCGCACGCGGCGGGGTCGGAGACCACGTCGGCCCCGGCCTGCTGCGGATCCTCGACCGCCTGGACGACACCCCCGCGGAGATCGTCACCGAACTCGGCGAGACCCTCAGGCAGACCCCGATGGGCGTCGCCCTCACCGGCGACACGACCGGGTACACCGGGCCCGCGCGCAGCTCCGGGTACCGGTGGTTCACCGACCCCTCCGTGCGGGACTTCTACGCCCCCGAGGAGCATCCGTTCCTCACCCGCATGTACGCCTCGGGCCTGCGCCAGATCCTCACCCTGCGGGGCCCCGACTCACGGGCCGCGCACCTGGCCGAACTGCTCCTCGACCGGAGCGAGGAGTTCCGACGGGTGTGGGGCGACCACGAGATCGGTGTGCGCCCCCACGACGTCAAGCACTTCGTCCACCCCGAGGTGGGCCCCCTGACGCTGAACTGCCAGAGGCTGCTCGACCCGGGCCAGGCGCACTCGCTGCTCGTCTACACCGCCGACCCCGGGAGCGAGAGCCACGAGAAACTGCGCCTGCTCTCCGTCATCGGGGCCCAGTCGCTCCACTGAGGCCCCGACCGTCTCTGTCTCCGGCCGCTGCCGGGGTCCGGGGCCGCTCGCACGACGGTTCCGGTCCTGCCGGGCCCGCAGCGACGGGCCGCCGGGCCCCGGCGCACGCCGGCGGCGCTTCGGCCCGGCCGCCGGGGCCCTCCCGGGACGCTGGCCGCCGGTGCCGCCCGCGGGAAGGCCCTCATCCGATGCGGTCGGCCATGAGCTCGCCGACCATGATCACCGTGAGGTTGGTGTTGGCCCGGGGGACGGACGGGAGGATCGACGCGTCGACCACGCGCAGGCCTTCGACCCCCAGGACGCGGCCCTGCGGATCGACCACGGAGGTCGGGGCGTCGGGGGCGCCCATCCGGCAGGTCCCGACGGCGTGCTGGGCGTCGGCGGCCGTGGACAGCAGGTGGTCGTCGAGCCGGACGTCGTCGTCGAGGGCCCGGAACAGGTCCCGGTTGAGGCGCTCGACCGGCTCCGAGGCGATGCGCGCGACCTCGTCGCCGCGCGCCAGTTCCACCAGCTCCCGGATGCCCGAACGCAGGCGCGCGAGGTCCCGCGCGTCGGCGAGCATCCGCTCGTCCACGCGCGGGTGCACCGAGGGGTCGAGGGAGGTGAGGGCCAGGGACCCGCGGCTGTGGCACTGGTTGAGGACGACCCCGAACGCGCCCGCGCCGTGGGGCAGTGCGGCCCCGGCCATCGACAGGATGTCCTGGTTGAGCGCCACGTACATCAGGTCGTGGGCCCGGGCCGCCGGGTCGTCGGAGGTGAAGCGCACGCAGACGTTGGTGTGCCGGTGGTCGGGGGAGGGCAGGGCGGCCTCCGCGGAGAGCGGGATCGTCACGCCGACCATCGGGTGGTCCTGGAGGCCTTCGCCCACCGGCAGGTCCTGGCGCACCGCGAGTCCCAGGTCCCGCAGCTGACGCGCGGGCCCGATCCCCGACCGCAGGAGGATGGCGGGCGAGTGGATCGTCCCCGCGCTGAGGACGACGAGGTCGGCGTGCTCGCGCGCACGGACCCCGCCCGTGACCGCCTCCACGCCCATGGCGCGGTCGCCGTCGAAGAGCACCCGGTCGACCGTCGAGTCACCGCGGATGGTGAGGTTCCTCCGGCCGCGGGCGGGCTCCAGGTAGGCGTCGTTGGTGCAGACCCGTCGCCCTCCGCGGGAGTTGACGGGGTAGGGCGAGACGCCGCTCGCCCCGGGCGCGTTCACGTCGGCGCTCCAGACGTGGCCGGCCGCGAGGGAGGCCGCGCTCAGGGCGGCGTCGACCGAGCCCCAGTCCTCCTCGGGCGTGCGGTACACCGGGATCGGTCCGCCGCGGCCGTGGTAGGGCTCGTCGCCGAACCGCTCGTCGTCCTCCAGCCTGACGAAAAAGGGCAGCACGTCCCGGGGGGACCATCCGTCGCACCCCTGGCCGGCCCAGTCCTCGAAGTCGTCCATGGGCGGACGGATCGCGATCTGGCCGTTGACCGCGGAACTGCCGCCGACACCCCGCCCTCTCAGGAACGGGGTCGCCGGCTGTCTCTCGGTCCGGGCGGCGTTCAGGCCCGACCACACCAGCTCTGCGCCGGCCACCGGGTCGAGCAGCGCGGGGACCGGGTTCGGCGATCGCCACACCTCGGGCATCCGGTCCGACGCGTAGTCGGGTCCGGCTTCGAGGAGCAGCACCCGCCTCCCCCGGGCGGACAGCCGGTCGGCGAGGACGGCACCGGCCGAACCGGCGCCGACCACGATGACGTCCCAGTCGTTCACGCTCATATCGAACCTCCTGGTGTGAGGGGGCGCCGGTCCCGGGGCGCGCCGGGCGGTCGGGGACGGCCGCCGTTCCGTGGACCGCCGCAGCCGTTCACGGCGCGCCTCCGACACGCGGGTCCCGGCCGCGGGGGATGTCCGCGGCGACCGATGAGAGGGTCCACGGTTCCTCCCGACACGCGGGTTCCGCGCCCGATCGCGGATGGGAACCAGTGAAGACCATGCCGTTGCGGCACACTCAACCCCGGACGCGTGCCATGTGACCGAGGACACGCCTGTGTCAGGAGCGGCCGGGTGTCCCGAGGGTCGGCCGCCGCGGGCCTCGGGCAGCGGGCGCCCGCGCGGGAGGGGCGCCGGTCATCGCCCGCCCCGACCGGGGACGCCCGCCCCCGCCGGCGCTCCGGGGGCGGCGGTTCGGCGGCACCGCCCGAAGCCTCCCCACAGGCGGGGCCGGGTGCCGGCGCCGGGGCCCGGAGCGGCCGGGCCCCGACGGTGCGGTCTGTCCTCCCGGTACCGGGAGGACCGGGCGGGGGCGCCCGTAGGACCGGAACGGGGCGGTCAGTTCCCGGGGAAGGCGATCTTGATCAACTCCTCCCGGGGCGGTCCGTACTCGCGGAAGACCCCCTCGAACACCGAGCAGGTCATGAGCGCGGGGGTGCGGATGCCCCGCATGGTCATGCACAGGTGCTCGCCGCGGCCGATGACGGCGACGTCGTCCGTCTCCGTCACCTTGGCGATGTCCTCGGCGATGTCGCGTACCAGGCGTTCCTGGACCTGGAGGCGGTGCGCGTGGCGGTGGGCGATCCGGGCGAACTTGGACAGCCCGAGCACGTGGTCCCCGGGCTTGTACGCGATGGTCAGGACGCACGAGAACGGCAGGAGGTGGTGTTCGCACAGCGACCACACGGTGATGTCCGAGATCATGACGATCTGCCCGTCCGTGCGCAGCGGGAAGTGCGTCTCGACCCGGCCGGCCTGATAGTTGCTGAACTCCCGCCACCACCGGGCGAACCGCCGCGGGGTGTCCTCCAGTCCGCTCCGGTCGGGGTCCTCGCCGATCTCGACGAGGAGTTGCCGTGCCACGCTCTCCAGCGGATCGCGCACGGTGGACTCCTGAGGAAGGTCTGCCAGCGTCATACGCCTCTCCGATCGCCCCACAACGTGATGTGCAGTCTGGTGGTCAGGTTCCAACCGCGTGCCAGGACGGGGTCCCGGATCTGGGCGAGGGACTGGTCCAGGGCGGCCTGGGTCCGTCCCTCGGGCATCACCCAGACCGAGCCGATGCCGTACCGCTCGACGACCGCCCCGACCTCGGCGAGGTCGGCCTCGGTGCGGCACACGAACTTGAACGCGGTCCCCGGTACCGCGGCCAGGGCCTCCAGGGCCCGTCCGACGATGCGCTTGCGCAGCGGGTCCCCCGAGTGGGCCAGCTTCGGCGACACGTTGAACCGCGCCAGCTCCGCCAGCCGGGCGTCCGGGGCGATCGTCCCGTTGGTCTCGATCTCGACGTCGTGCCCCGAGTCGCGCAGGTCCCGCACCAGCGGGTAGAGCCTGGTCTGCTGGTTCAGCGGTTCGCCGCCGGAGACGACGATCAGCGGAACCCCGTAGGCGACCAGGCGGTCGCGGACCTGCGTGTAGGGGATCTTCTTCAGTTCCTTCTTGGGGTCGTAGGCGATTCCTGTATCGCCCTTCCCGGTCCAGTCCCAGGTGTAGGGAGTGTCGCACCAGCTGCAGGACAGGTTGCACCCGCCCAGCCTGACGAAGGCGCAACGACGTCCCAGTGAAGGCCCTTCCCCCTGGAGGGTCTAGTGGGGCCGAAGATCTCGTTCACCACGAGATTCGGCGTGTCCATGGCCTCACCCCCTTCCGTGTTCGAGCGAGAAGCCGTGCTCATGGCCTGTACACCGCCCATGTCCTGACCGTCCCCGGGGCGCGTGCCGCGCCCGGTTCCGGATAGCGGGACGCCCACCGTCCGGACACCCGGCGGCGCGGGTCCCGCGCCGTGGGGCCGGGGGTGACGGCGTCGTTCGGATACCGGTGGTCCAGTTCCTGGCCCGCCCGGCGGGAGAACTCCAGGAGGCCGCCGCGGTCCCGTGCGGCCCCCGCGCCCGGTGCTTCCGCGCCGGCCGGGAGGGCCGGTCCCACGGCGTGGTCACGGCCGCGGGGGCGGGCGCGCGTCTGGTCCGGTCCCGGGCCGCCGGGTCGGCGGCCCGCCGGGGACGCGCGCCGTGTCGAGAAACCGAAGGGCATGGATGAACCTCCCTGACTCCGAGGATGGGCGCGACGCTCCCCAAGCGCATCACGGTCACCACCGAGAGATCTGCGGAGCGCCGACGAAGGATGGTCCGCGGCCGGCTCCGGCGTCCCCGTGGGCCGGTCCGCCCCGGGACCCGGGCGGGGAGCCCCCGGGCCCGCGCCCCTCCGCTTCCGGGCCGGGCGGGCCGAGGGCGTCCCGCGGACACGCGTCGGGGCCGTGGCACGGCGTGCCACGGCCCCGGACGCGCGGTCTCGCGCGGATCAGGCCCGGATCGGCCCGAGCGGGCCGGTCAGGAGGCCCCGGGCGGCGTCGCGGAGGGGAGGGGCTGGACGCCCGTCCCGGCGGCGGACCGCTCCGTGCGGGGGGGCGGTCAGGGCGCGGCGAAGCGCGCGTCGCCGTCCAGGTACTCGGTGGGGTCGGTGAGGCCCGCCTCCCGGAACGCCTCGGCCCGTTCGTAGCAGGTTCCGCACGTCCCGCAGTGGATGTCGCCCCCCTTGTAGCAGGACCAGCTGAGCCCCAGTGGCGCGCCGAGGCGCACGCCGTGCCGGGCGATGTCGGCCTTGGACCACGTCATGAAGGGGGTCTCGACGCGCGGTGCGGTGAACCCCTCGTTGGCGACCGCCACCAGGTTGCGCAGCGCGTCGACGAAGGCCGGGCGGCAGTCCGGGTACACGAAGTGGTCGCCGGCGTGCATCCCGAGCGCCACCGTGTCGGCCCGGCGGGCCACGGCCATCGACACGGCGAGGTTGGCGAGCACGGCGTTGCGGTTCGGGACGACCGTGGCGCGCATGGCCTCCTCCGCGTAGTGCCCGTCGGGGACGGTCACCCGGTCGTCGGTGAGGGCCGAACCCGTGAGCAGCGACCCCAGCCCCGACAGGTCCAGCACGTGGTGTTCCGCACCGTAGTGGCGGGCGATCTCCCGGGCCGAGTCGATCTCCTTCCGGTGCCGTTGCCCGTAGTCGACCGTGAGGGCCACCAACCTGAACCGCAGCGCCGCGAAGTGCGCCAGCAGTGTCGTGGAGTCCATCCCCCCGGACAACACCACGACCGCGGTGAAGGGGTCGCGCGCGGCATCGTCGTGGAACGCGTCCTGTGCTTCCATCGGCATCTCCATCCCCATGGGGCGGCTCGGCGCCGGGGCGGCGCCCGGGCCCCGGCGGCTGTCATGTGGTCACAGTGTCGTGCGGGCGCGACCGGGGCACATCACGGCCCGCGACCGAAATGTTCTCGCGCGGTACCGAAGTGGCGCCGGACCCGGTCAGGGGCCGCCGACCAGGATCTCCCACGTCCCGGGACCGCCGAGGACCTTGCCGAACTCGCCCCGGCCGGAGATGCCGAGCTTGCGGTAGGCGCTCGACAGGTGCAGCTCCACGGTGCGGCGGGTGATGTGCCGGTTGCCGGCGATCGTCTTGTTGGCCTGGCCCAGGAGCGCGTCGATCAGGATCTCCCGTTCGCGCGGCGTCAGGGCGAGGATGCCCCGCACCGATACGTCCTGCGGGGCGCGCCCCTCCAGGGCCACCAGCTGGAGGCGTACGCGGTCGGCGAGGTCGCGCGCCCCCCGGTCGACGGCCAGCCCCGCCGACCGGCTCAGCGCGGCCACCGCCTCCTTGTGCCGGCCCAGCCGCGCCAGCACCGTCCCCAGTTCGGCGGTGGTCCTCGCCGTCTCGAGGTCGTGCCCGGTCCCCTGGAGCAGGTCGACCGCCGAGTGCAGCAGCTCCAGCGCCGCGGGGCCCCCGGAGAGCGAGCCCCACACGCGCAGTGCCCGCGCGCGCTCCTGCGGCGAGCCGGTCCCCTCGGCGAACTCCAGCTGCCTGCGGGCGACCCGCAGCGCCTCGTCGCGTGCCCCCGTCTTGGACAGGAGCACGGCCCCCTCGCTCCGCCAGCAGAGCGTCCCCGGCCCCGCGGCCCCCGCCTCCTCGCGGCGGCGGACGATCCCCAGCAGCTCCTCGGCGCCCTCGGTCAGCTCACCGGCCCTAACGCGCAGCCTCGCCCGGGCGAGCGGGACGTCGGCGTCGTACCAGGCGGGCGGCACGTGGCCCTCGTGGTGGTGGCGGCGCAGCAGGGCCTCCGCCCCGGCGGGGTCGCCCAGGTCGAGCTGGACGTTGGCCAGCAGGCCGACGAGGCGGGTCCGGAACCTGCCGTAGCCGTGGCCCGCGTGGGTCGGCAGGTCCGACAGCCGCTCGGTGAGCACGTGCCGTGCCGCCTGGAGGTCGCCCGCGGCGTAGTGCCCGGCGGCCTCGGCGAGCTCGACCTCCGCACGCACCCAGCGGGGGAGGCGGTCCAGGTCCTCGACGAGCGCGCGCCGGCGCGCGAACGCCTCGGCCTGGTGGCCGCAGCCGACGAGCACCGACAGCGCGGCGGGGAGCGCCGCCGGGTGCAGCAGGAGGTCGTCCAGGTCGTGGTCCAGGGCCTCGCGCGCCTCGGCGAGCGCGACCGCGGGCGCCCCGTCCAGCTGGTGGGAGGACAGCGCCCCCATGGCCGTGGCGGCGGGAGGGCGCGCCGCGCCGCCGGCGCCGCGGGCGCCCTCCGCGGGGGCCGTCGGCACGGGCGCCATGGACCGGCCGTAGGCCAGGAAGGACCGCGGCCAGTCCTCGCGCTCCGTGCCGGCGACCACGTCCCGCACCGCGTCCAGGACGGCGCGCTCGTCGTCGCGGCGGTCGTCCTCGCACAGCGTCGCGCCGATCAGGCCGAGCAGCCGGCGGCGGACCGACGCGTCGGCGGTGCGGCCGAGTATCTCCACCGCGGCGCGCAGCCCCGTCCTCCGGTCGAGCGCGATCCGGGCGGACGCGAGTTCGGGCGCGACGCGGGCCCAGGCGTCCTCGGTCCCGGCCTGGGCGGCGTACTCCAGGTAGCGGACCCGGTCCCGGGCGGAGGTGTCGGGGGCCCGGGCGGCCGTGATCATGGCGGTCGCCGACCAGGGGGTGTCCAGGGGGACCGTCGACGCCGCCAGGTGCCGGGCCGGCCGCTGCCCGGCGTCGCGGCGCCGGTGCAGGAAGGTGGCGGCGGCCAGGTGGGCGGCGTTGCAGCTCATCACGGTCATCGAGCCGAGCAGCGCGGTGCCCAGCAGCGGGTGGCGGAGCGCCACCGCGTGGTCGTCGGTGACGAGGCGCATCCGCACCAGGAGGTCGAGTGTGGCCAGCGTGTCCTCGAGGGGGGTGCCGCTGAGGCGCGCCACGAGCGCCGGGTCGGCCTCGCCGGAGGTGGACGCCACGACGATCGCCTCGGCCACCCGCCGGGCCCGGTGGTCGACGCGGTTGGCCCGTCCGACGACCGCCTCGGCGACGGAGGGGATCACGGCCTCGCGCAGCGCGGCCGCCGTGCGTGGAGGGACCGCCTGGGCCCGTATCCACTCGCCCACGGCGCCGACCATGAACGGGTTGCCGGCGGTGATCCGGTGGCACGTGTCGACCAGGCCGGCGTCGGGGCGGCGGCCGAGCCGCTCGTGCAGCAGCGCGCCGGTCTCCCGCACGGACAGGCCGGTCAGGGTGGCGGTGCGGGCGCCGAGCAGCAGGTCCGCTAGCTCGGAGGGCGCCACGGGGGGCTCGCCGCTCCTGGTCGAGGCGACGAGGGTCACCGGCAGGTGCGCGACGTCCCGCAGGGCGTCCCGGAGCCGGACGAGCGAGGCCGGGCCCGCCAGGTCGACGTCGTCCAGCGCGATCAGCAGGGGGGCGTCCCGGGTCAGCGACTCCACCAGTTCCCGGAACCCGGCCGGTACGCCGTCCGCGGCGGGTTCCCGCGCGGGCGCGCCACCCGGGTCGACGCGGGCCCGCGGGCGCGCGGCGGCGTCCTCCGGCCCCTGCGGCTCCGCGGGGCCGTGGTCGGCGGCCAGCCGGAGCAGGTCGTCCGCGAGCGCGGCGACCAGCCGGTTCGCGTGCCGGGAGCACGCGATGAACGCCGCGCGGCCGTCGTGGCCCGGTGCGGGACGGCACACCGAGGCGAGAAGACTGGTCCGTCCCACCTTGGGCTCCCCCGTGACCACGTGGGAGGTGAGCCCCGTGCGCCTGCTGTGGTGGTGGGCCGACCGCAGTCTCGCGACCAGCTCGGCCCTGCCCGCGATCTCACCGTGCCGTGTCGGCGTGTCCAGCATCGTCGTCCTCGTGATCGGAGAAACCGAACCGATGGAGCCCCCGTCGGGGCCGTGGTCCGGGGCGGACGGAGGCGTCCGTGCCGCCCCGGCACGGCTGTCGGGGGTCAGGAACCGGGACGGGCGACCAGGACCGCGCCCTGGTCGCCGATCCCGTGGGGGCGGGCGGCGAAGTGGCGCTCCAGGGCCGGTTCCAGGGCGGCCCTGACCTCGTCGGCCCCGGGGTGGAGCTGGTACCAGAAGTCGGTCAGCACGGTCGCCGCCGCCGCGGCGCGCTTCGCCGGCTCCTCCTCGGCGAAGCGGACCGAGGCCTCCGTGCGGTGCAGCGAGAACTCCCCGAAGCCCCGTTCGGCGAGGAGGCGGGCGGCCGTCGCCAGCAGGTAGCCGTGGTGGTCGCGGAGGTCGCCGGAGACCGGGGCGCAGACGTCGTTGAACAGCCCCAGGACCTCGCTGTCGGCTCCGCCGACGATCAGCACGATCTTCGCCTCCGGGGCGCCCGGGTCGCAGACCCGGACCATCTCCGTGACGGCCTTCTCGACGTCGTCGACGAAGGGGAGGACCCACGCGCCGTAGACGGCGTCGAAGGAGGCGTCGGGGAAGGGGAGGTCCTCGGCGGTTCCCGCGAAGACGCTCACCCCGGCCTCGGCGGCCTCGTCCCGCATCGACTCCACCAGTTGCGCGTGCGGCTCGACGGTGGTGCAGTGCCCGATCCGGGCGGCGACGGCGCGGGAGAGCTCCCCGATGCCGCCGCCGACGTCGAGCACGTGACGGTTGGCGGCCATGAGGCTCTGGACGAGGGAGAGCTCCTCACCGCGTTCGAGCCTGGTCGCGAACCCCACCCATCCGTCGCCGGTCACCCTCCGCGGGCCGCGGAACCGGGCGGGCAGCAGGTCGCGGGGCCCCAGCGCGGGGTGCTCCAGGACCTGGGCGAGGGTGAGCCGTGTGCCCCCGGGTTCTCGGGGGGTGCTGCCGTGTGCCGGTGCATCCGCTCGTGCTTCGGTCATGCTCTGCGCACCTCTCTTAGCCGTGGGGGAGGGGGCCGTGTCCGGGGAAGTGCGGCCCTCTCCGCGGTCCCGTGTCGCCTGCGGCGCCGACCGCGGGCGGGAGCCCCGTCCTCGAACGTCCCGGAACGGACCGTGCCGCCGTGGTTCGCCGGTCCCGGCGCCGACCGCATGGGGAGGTATCCCCGTGAGGTGGAGGGGAAAACCGCGGGGTGGTGGAATTCCCCGTCCGGTTTTCCCGCTCCCGACCCGGAGTCCGCCGGAAAGGGATTTCCCCCGGTGGCAATGGCGGTCGGGAGATGTGTTTCCCGAGCGTGCGCGCGGAGGGTCGGAAACCGGGGTCGGCGCGGCCTCGCGCCGACCCCGCACGGGAGCCCGTGTGGCAAGGACTGTCGCAGGTGGCGCCTGGGGTGATGGCCCTGTTTGAGGCGGTCCGGGGGTCCCCTTTCCGGCTTCGCCGGAATTCCCTTGTGCGGGAATCCCGGAGCGGACCCGCCTGTCGAACGGGGGACTCCGGTAAGCGGTGCGGTCCCCCGAAAGAGCGAAAATTTCGGGCTGCCCGTTGTTTTTCCCGGGGCCGCCTCAAGAGCAAATCGGTCTTCTTGTGTATATTGCCGGTCGAATTAAGCGGTGCATGGCAAGAAGGAAACCCGCGGGGGGTCAGTCCCGCTCGCCCATGAGGGAGATCTGCTCGCTGACCGCCCGGAAGCCCTGTTCGAGGGCGCGCAGGTCCTCCATGCTCAGGCCCATGAGGATGTCCCTGCGGAACGGGCGTGCCACGGCCAGGCGCCGTACGACCGAGGTGCCGAGGGGTGTGGCGTGGACGCGGCGGACACGGTGGTCGTGGGGATCGGTCGAACGCGTGGCGACGCCCTGGCCCACGAGCCGGTCGAGAAGGCCGGACATCGACGCCATGGAGACGCCGAACGAGGCGGACAGGCTTCTCCCCGTCGCCCCCTCCTCGGTGGTGACCAGGATCATCAGCACTTTGAGCTGTTGGATCGTGAGGTCCATCGAGAGCAGGTTCTGGAGGAGGGCGGTCAGTACGGCCTCCTCCATGGATCCGTTCAGGGTCTGGATCTCGTTCACGATGCGTTCGCGTTCGTGTTCGCCCTGTTCAGTCACCTCTCGTGGCATACCGCCATGATAGATCGCCGCGCGCGGGCCACCCCCCGACTCCAATACTTAGGACGATGCTAACCTTTTTGAGCACGGTTCACAGACACCTCCGTCGCAGCGCGTGACGAACGCCCCGATCCCCCGCGGAGCCCCGTCGGGCGGCGCCGCCGCCCCCGAGAGGACCTCCGGCCCCGCGCCCGCCGCCCCGCTGCGACACGTCGGCAACGAAGTGAGGACGGCACATGACCACAGCCTCCGGCGCGACCTCGAACATCGACGACCAGATCGAAGAGGTGGACCTCGAAGCGCTACGGGCCAGATACGCCCGGGAGCGCGACCGCCGCATCCGCCCCGACGGAGCGAGCCAGTACCGCACGGCCGCCGGCGAGTTCGGCTACTACGCGAAGGACCCGTACACCCCGCGGACCGAGCGGGAGGCGCTGACGGACACCGTGGAGGTGCTCGTCATCGGCGGCGGGTTCGGCGGGCTCACCACCGGGGCGCGGCTGCGGCAGGCGGGCGTCGAGTCCCTCCGGATGATGGACGAGGCGGGCGACTTCGGCGGGACCTGGTACTGGAACCGCTACCCGGGCATCCACTGCGACATCGAGTCGTACTCCTACATGCCCCTGCTGGAGGAGGTCGGCTACGTGCCCAAGTGGCGCTACGCCCCCGGGGAGGAGATCCGGCAGCACGCGGTGGCGATCGCCGAGACCTTCGGCCTGTACCGCGACGCGCTGTTCCACACGCGGGTCACCGGCCTGGAGTGGGACGAGCAGGCGGACGAGTGGGTGGTCGAGACCGACCGCGGCGACCGCATGCGCGCCCGGTTCGTCATCACCTCCTCGGGCACGCTCACCCAGCCGAAGCTGCCCGGCATCCCCGGCATCGAGACCTTCCGGGGCCACACCTTCCACACGAGCCGGTGGGACTACGGCTACACGGGCGGCGACCAGGAGGGCGGGCTCGACGGCCTCGCGGACAAGAGGGTCGCGGTCGTGGGCACCGGGGCCACGGGCGTCCAGGTCATCCCGCACCTGGGCCGCGACGCGCAGCACCTGTACGTGTTCCAGAGGACCCCCTCCTCGGTGGACGTGCGCGACAACCGGCCCACCGACCCGGAGTGGGCGGCGTCCCTGCGCCCGGGCTGGCAGCGCGAGCGCATGGAGAACTTCCTCGCGATCGTCTCCGGCGAACAGGTCGGGACCGACCTGACCCGGGACGGCTGGACGTCGACGGCGCGGCTCCAGCGCAAGATGATCACCGGCGCGCTGGACACCAACCTCCCCCCGGAGGAGCGCGAGAGGATCGACGAACTCGTCGACGCGCGGAAGATGAACCAGATCCGGGCCCGCGTGGACGAGGTCGTCGACGACCCGGCCACGGCCGAACTGCTCAAGCCCTGGTACCGCTACATGTGCAAGCGGCCCTGCTTCAGCGACCACTACCTCCAGACCTTCAACCGGCCCGACGTCACCCTCGTCGACACCGCCGACCACGGCGGCATCACGCGCATGACCGAGGACTCGATCGTCGTCGGGGACACCGAGTACCCCGTCGACTGCGTCGTCTTCGCCACCGGGTTCGACGTGGGCCGCTCCGGGGTCATGTCCGGCACGCTGCCGGTGCGCGGGCGCGGCGGTCGGGGACTGCTGGAGTCGTGGAGCCGCGGGCCCAGCACGCTGCACGGCTTCTACAGCAACGGGTTCCCCAACCTCTTCCACCTGGGGGCACTGCAGAACGCGAACTCCGTGAACTTCGCGCACATCCTGCTGGAGCAGGCCGAGCACATCGCCGCCGTCGTCGCCGAGGCCCGCAAGAGCGGCGTTCCCGTGGTCGAGCCCTCGCAGGAGGCGGCCGACGAGTGGGGCCGGACCGTACGGGAGACGGCGCACGACAACTCCGCGTTCCAGGCCGAGTGCACGCCCGGCTACTACAACCGCGAGGGGGCCGGCGTCCACGGCGGTTCCTCCTACAGCCCCGGCCCCGTCGCCTTCCACCGGCTGCTCGGCGACTGGCGCAGGAGCAGCATCGGCGACGTCCTGGGCGCGAAGCCGTGACCCGTCCGCCCCGACCGAAGGAAAACCGTATGGAACCGCACCGCCGCACCACGCGACGCACGGTGATCGCCCGCGCGCTTCCGGCACTCGTCCTCGCGGTCGCGGCTACGGGCTGCGCCGACGCCGCCGCCAACAGCACGGACGGCGAGGGGGACCGGACGGCCGAGCTGCTCGTCCAGGTCACCTCCGTCCACGAGGAGACGGGGATGACCCTCCTGGAGGGGCCGACCTTCGCCCCCGACGGAGGCCTCCTGGTCGTCGACGTCACCGCACCCGCCGGGGAGCCCAAGGTGCTCAGGGTGGACACCGGCTCCGCCGAGGTGGAACCGGTCTTCACGCACGGGGACGGCGCGTACACGTCGGCCCAGTTCAGCCCGCTCGACGACCGGCTGTACCTGACGGACTTCGCCGGGGGGAGGATCGACAGCATCACCCCGGAGGGGGAGGACCACACCACGTTCTTCTCCGGGGACGTCGACGGGACGCCCATGCAGCCGGACGACCTGGCCTTCGACGAGGCGGGGAACATGTACGTCAGCGACTCGACCGGGTTCGGCGATCCGGCCTGGGAGCCCCGGGGCCGGGTCGTCAGGATCGACGGGGAGACGGCCGAGGCGACCGTCCTGGCGGACGAGCTCCCGGCGCCGAACGGCATCTCGTTCAGGGAGGACTTCGGGGGCCTCTGGGTCGGCCAGTACGCCGCGAACCGCGTCGACCACTACGAGCTCGACGAGGACGGGACCTCGGTGGTGACCTCCCACGCCGCCATCCACTTCGACGGCGGCACGAGCCGGATCGACTCCATCGCCGTCGACGCCGAGGGCAACCTCTACCAGGCGGTCCACGGTCAGCCGAGCATCTTCGTGTACAGCTCGACGGGTGAGCACCTGGCGACGGTGAGCGTGCCGTCCGACGACGCCGGGGGCCTGGAGTCGGCGACCAACGTCGCCATCGCGCCGGGCACGACCGACGCGTACATGACCGTGAGCGGGGAGGACGGCGGGTTCGTCTACTCGTTCGAGGCCCTGGGAGAGGGGATCCGCCAGTCCAACGGGGGCTGACCACGGCAGGGGCGGGCAACCGCCCCGCCGACTCCGGGGGGGGCGGGGCCGGCCCGGGGCGCGGCCGCCCCCCCCACCCCGGGGGGCG